>CAZEML010000222.1:0-4497 GCA_964513285.1 uncultured Candidatus Nemicrothrix sp. | reverse complement strand
GGGTGGCGACCAGGGTGAGCATCCCGGTCATGCCCGGATCCCGAGGCGCATCCCGGGTTCGAGACCCCATTGTCGGAACGACCCCGCTTCGGCCTCGATGACCCCGTGTGCGCGTGGCGACCACTTGCCCAGCCGTCCCGGCTGCATCGTCGTCACCGACAACACGACGAGTTCGGGATCATCTCCCGGACCATCGGGCTCGGACTCGGCCACGTGGGCGACGTCGATCGGGAACCGCATCTTCACGGTGTGCACCGAGCGCGCCGGCCGCAGCAGCATCGCGCCGTCGATGCCGTCGCGCCCGAGAAGCCCCCGGCGCCGGGCACCGCGGTCCTCCGCGATCTCGAGTGAGGCGAGGACTCGGCCCTCGTGCACCAGCCACGGCATCTCGCGAATGTAGACCGAGCGCTGCGACCCGCACCGTCGTTCTCGACGTCTAGCGTTTGACGACGATGATGGAGATCCCGACGATCGACCTCGGCCGGAGCACCGCTGGCCCCGATGAGCACCGTGCGGTGGTCGCGGAGGTCGACGCCGCGTGTCGTGAGGTCGGCTTCCTCGCGGTGGTCGATCCGGAGTTCCCCGGCGATCTTCGAACCGCCATCCTCGACGAGGCCCGGCGCTTCTTCGACCTCCCGACCGCCGAGAAGGAGTCGATCGCGATCGCGCACAGCGATCATCACCGCGGCTACGCCGGCCTCGGTGGCGAACTCCTCCAGCCCGGGCTCCTCGCCGATCACAAGGAGACCCTCGACTTCGGGAGCGAGGTCGCCCTCGACGACCCGGACCGTTCCCCGCTGGAGGGGCCGTCGCAATGGCCCGATCTCGCCGGCTTCCGCGACGTGGTGCTGACCTATCAGGCCGCGGCACTCGAGACGGCGAAACGACTGCTTCGGCTCATGGCCGAGGCGCTCGACGTCGAGGTCACCTACTTCGATCAGGCACTCGCGCGTCCGTTGGTGATCGCTCGGATGGTGCACTACCCGCCTGCGCCCGAGCAGGTCATCGAGCAACAGCTGGGCTGTGGCGCCCACAGCGACTACGGCTGCGTCACCGTGCTGCTGACCGATGGTGTTCCGGGCCTGCAGTTGCAGGACCGCGCCGGGGTCTGGCACGACATCACCGCGCCCCCGGGCGCATTCGTCATCAACTTCGGCGACATGCTCGAACGTTGGACCAACGGCCGCTACCGGGCGACGCCACATCGCGTCGTCAGTTCGGCTGACCAGCATCGGTACTCGATCCCGGTCTTCACCAACCCGAGCTACGACTGGCCGGTCGAGACGTTCGCGTCGTGCGCGGCGGACGGGCCGGGCTATCCGCCCACGACCGCTGGCGCCTATCTCGAACAGCGATTCGACGAGACGTTCGCGTACCGCACGACCGACTGACCCGGCAGGCCGTCGACCAGAACGTGTCGGTCAGGCGAGCGCCGGCTCGCGGTCGGCCTCGGCCGCCTTGCGAGCCTCACGACGCTCCACCATGCGATGGCCGATCTTGCCGATCCGAGCGATCTGCTTGATCAGGGCCGCCCGCGCCTCTTCGGCCTCGGGGGTGAGTCCCTCGAGCGACTCGACCGCCCAGTCCCGCAACACGACCGGCTTGAGGATCTTGTCGTGGTGGATGGCGAAGTCGTAGATCCCGGCGTCGGCGATGGCCTTGGCGTGCTCGTTGAACCCGGGGATGCCCGTGCCGGGCATGGCGAAGTCGCGAACCTGCTTCTCGGCGGCGATGACGCCGGCGGAGGGATCGATCTCGAAGATCGCCGACATGGCGTCGCGGTAGAAGAGGTAGTGGAGGTTCTCGTCGAGCGCGACCCGCTTCATCACAGCCTTGCCGGCCGGATCGTCGAGCAGCTGCCCGGTGTTGAAATGGCTGATGCGGGTGGCGAGCTCCTGCAGCGACACGTAGGCGAGGCCCTCGGCGAGGGTCGGAGGTTCCGGGACCTGCCCGCTCTGGACCTGCGCCATGCGGCCCCGCTCGAGTTCGACGGGATCGATGGCCCGGGTGGCCATCAGGTAGCCGTTGATCACCAGACCGTGGCGACCTTCTTCGGCCGTCCAGCGGCGAACCCACTCGCCCCAGGCGCCGTCGCGGCCGAACATGCGCTCGATGTCGCGGAAGTAGTACGGCAGGTTGTCCTCGGTGAGGACGTTGACGAAGAGGGCGCTGCGGACGGCGGCCGGGATCTTGGCTTCCTCAGGGGACCATTCGTAGTCCTCGGGGAAGTCCTCGGCGGCCGACCACGGGATCAGGGCGTGGGGATGCCACTCCTGGGCGGTCTCGAGGTGGCGGTTCACGAGGGACTCGGCCGTCTCGGCCAGGGCTTCGCGAAGGTGAGCGTCAGGTGGTGGCGTCATCTCAGATCAGCCTACCTGCCGGTCGGTAGGCTGTAAACGACTAGGCAAACCGGCATTCAGAGACATGGGTCACAACGCTTCTGACAGCCGGCGCGGCCGGTTGGTTACAGCCGAGTCCAGAACGGTCGGTACGGTGCTCGCCATGGCACCCGCGCTCGAGCCGTCACTCCTCGACCGTTACGCCGAGGACGGCTATCTGCTGCTCGACTCCTTCGTCGACGCCGACTGGCTCGCTCGCCTCAACCAGGCCATGAACCACCTCATCGAGCAGTCCCGCACCGCGGAACCCGGCGACAAGCGCTTCGACCGCGAACCCGGCCACACCGCAGAGGAGCCGCGGCTTCGGCGCATCAACTTCCCCGTCGACCTCGACCCGGTGTTCGCCGAGTTCGCGCTCGACGGGCCGGCCACCGATCTGGCCGAGACGCTGCTCGGCCCCGATGTGCGGTTCCACCATTCGAAGCTCAACATCAAGTGGGGCGGCGGCGGTGAGGAGGTGAAGTGGCATCAAGACATCCAGTTCTGGCCCCACACCGACTTCTCACCGCTGACGATCGGCGTCTACCTCACCGACGTCGACGACGAGATGGGCCCGATGGGGATCGTCCCCGGCAGTCACACCGGCGAGCTCTACGACCTGACCAATCCCGACGGCTCGTGGTCGGGTTCGCTCGCCGAGGCCGACGTCGCCCGGGCCAACGTCGACACCGCCGACTACCTGAAGGGGCCGGCCGGCAGCGTCACCGTGCACAACTGCTGTTGTGTGCACGGATCCGCGCCCAACGACTCCAACCGGTCGCGGCCGCTGCTCCTGCAGGCCTACTCGCGCGGCGATTCGTTCCCGCTGCTCGGCGTCGGCACCAACGGCAAGGCCGACCGCTCGGCACATCAACTCGTCCGCGGCCGCCCGCCGACATCGCTGACCGTGCAGGGCCGCACGATGCCGGCCGCACCCGACTGGTACCGGGGCACCTACGGCTCGATCTTCTCCGTGCAACAGGGCGACGACGCCTAGCGGCCGCGAGCGATGGACATCGTCGGCCGGACGGGCCAACGGCGAGCAAGGCGCTCCGGGCATCGTCGGCCGGCAGTGCCGACAACGACTCAGACGTTGAAGCGGAACTCCATGACGTCGCCGTCCTGGACGATGTAGTCCTTGCCCTCGGAGCGGACCTTGCCGACGTCCCGGGCTGCGGCCCAGGAGCCGGCCTCGACGAGTTCGTTCCACTGGATGGTCTCGGCGCGGATGAAGCCACGCTGGAAGTCGGTGTGGATCACACCGGCGGCTTCGGGCGCGGTCGAGCCGGCCCGGAAGGTCCAGGCGCGGGACTCCTTCTCGCCGGTCGTGAGGTACGTCCGCAATCCGAGCATGTGGTACGCCGACGTGAGGAAGGCGGGCACGGCGCCGTCGCCGAGTCCGAGCGCTTCGAGCATCTCCTGGCGGTCCTCGGGTTCCATCACCGCGGCTTCGGCTTCGAGCTGGACCGAGAGCGGCACGACCTCGGCGCCGTCGAGTTCCTCCCGGACCGGTGCGGCGATGGCATCTTCGTCGCCGATCTGGTCCTCGCCGATGTTGAGCACGGCCATCACCGGCTTGTTGGTGAGGAAGAAGAACTCCTTGAGGTCGGCCCGTTCGTCGTCGTTGAGGCCGGCTCGGTAGAGGGGCGTGCCCTCCCCCAGCGTGTCGACGACGCGGCTGAGGAGGTCGACCGTGGTCTTGAGCGAGGCGTCGCCCTTGAGCATGCGCTGGGTCTTGTCGCGGGCCTTCTCGGCGCTGGCGAGGTCGGCGAGCGCGAGTTCGATCTCGACGACCCGGAGATGTTCGAGCGGGTCCTGCGGGCCGGGGACGTCGTCGTCGGGGAAGGCCCGCAGCACGAAGACGATGGCGTCGACCTCTCGGATGTGGCTGAGGAACGCGTTACCGAGGCCTTCGCCCTGACTGGCGCCCTCGACCAGACCGCCGATGTCGGTGAACTGCACCGCGGCATGGATGGTCTGCTTGCTCTGCGACATCGCGCTGAGCGCTTCGAGGCGCTGGTCGGGAACCTTGGCGACACCGACGTTGGGGTCGGTCGTGGCGAAGGCGTAGGGGGCGGCGTGGGCGCCGCCTCCGGCGAGCGCGTTGTACAGCGAGGAC
>CAZEML010000221.1:0-6671 GCA_964513285.1 uncultured Candidatus Nemicrothrix sp. | reverse complement strand
GCAACGGCGGCGGCAACGGCGGCGGCAACGGCGGCGGCAACGGCGGCGGCAACGGACCCGACGACTGCGGCGCCCAGGCCGGGCAAGACACCGACGGCAACGGCACGCTCTCGGGCGGTTTCGGCTGGCTCGACCAGGACTCGTGCGTCGCGACCGTCAGCGAGGAGCTGTGGGTGGGTTCGAAGCCGGGCAACGGCCCGCCTCGCGACTGCAACCCGAGCGACCTCTTGAACCAGACGATCCTGCTCCCCGTCTACAACGACGTCACCGAGCCCGGCGGCAACGGCTTCAGCCGTCAGTGCGACCTCGGCCCGGGCGGCAAGTGCTACCGCATCGAAGGCTTCGCCGCCTTCTACGTCACCGGGTTCCGATTCCCGGGCAACGCCAGCTGGTCGGCGAATGCGCCGTGCAACGCCCCCGACACCTGCATCAGCGGCCACTTCACCCAGGACATCATCCCCGGCGGCGAAGGCGGCGGCGACAACGACCTCGGCGCCCGAACGGTCTGGCTCGAGAGCTGAGGCCACCCATGTATCCGAACAACACCCTGAACGAACCGACGACGAAGGACACACCATGAACAAGCGACTGCTGGGGGCAGCGGCGGCGGCCGGATTGGCCGTGCTCGGCACCCTCGCCATCCTGCTGTACGTCCGAGATGCCGACGATCGAGCGAAAGCCGACATCGAACTGGTGGAGGTCTTCGTCATCGAAGACCGAGTGCAAGCCGGCACCGGCGACTCCGACCTCCGAGCCGCGATCGGCGTCGCCGAGGTCCAGGCCAACACCGTCGTCGACGGGGTCATCACCGACCTCAACCAGCTCAACGGTCAGGTCGCTGCGGTCGACCTCGTCCCGGGCGAACAGGTCTTGCTGTCACGGTTCATCGACGCCGAGGCGTTCGACGACGGACGAAGCCGGCTCACCTCGGTGCCGCCGGATCTGCACGAGATCACCGTGTCGCTCGCGCCCGAACGTCTCGTCGGCGGTCAGGTGGCCCCCGGCGACACCGTCGGTGTCCTCGGCTCGTTCGGCCCCGCCGAGATCGGCGGCATCGCGATCGACAACATCGACACCCTCGAGGAGTACGAGCTCGCGGTCGCCGCACTCGAGGAGCAGCCCGACAACCTCAGCGCCATCGAGACGACCCACTTCGTCCTCAACAAGGTGCTGGTCACCCGGGTCCAGCTCGAGCAGCTCCCGGTCGAGCGCACCGACGCCAACGGCAACCCGGTCGACACTGGAAGCCTGGCGCCAACCGGCAACCTGCTCGTCACCCTGGCCGTCGACGCCGAATCGGCTCAGAAGCTCGTCTTCACCGTGGAGTTCGGGCGGGTCTGGATGACCTACCAGCCCTCCACCACCCCGGACCACGACGACGATCTCGACGCCACCAACCGCGGCAACGTGTTCGATCACCCGCACGACGAAGACGGGTTCGACCCCTTCGACGGCAGCGATCTCGGCGCCACCGAAGCCGTGGCCAACGACGCAACCGACGAGCCGGCCGAGGCGGAGTCGTGAGCACGATCTACCTGGTCGGGTGCTCCCGAGACTTCGTGACCTCGGTCGAGGAGGCACTCGGCGAGGGCACCTACGAACTCGCCCGCCGCGAGACGATCGGGTTCGATCCGGAGCTCGTCGCCGAGATCGTGCGCAAGCCCGGCGACCTGGTGACCGTCGGTCCGGCGCTGGACGAAGCCGACGCGCTGAAGTTCATCGCCGAACTGACCGAGACGGTCCCCCACGTCCCGACCGTGATGGTCGCCCGTCCGACGGCGGACCTGTGGCCCCAGGTGGTGCGGGCCGGCGCCCGCGACATCGTCCCTGACGCCGCCACGTCCGTCGTCTTGAAGGAGGCGCTCGAGCGCTCGATCGAGACCGGTCGCAAACTGCGCGAGGCGGCAGGGCCCGCAGCGGTCGCCACCGCCGAGGGTGCTCCGGTCGCCACGGCTGGACGCGTGGTCGCGATCGTCTCGCCCAAGGGCGGGAGCGGCAAGACGACCGTTGCATCCAACCTGGCCGCGACGATCGCCCGTGAACGCCCGGGCGACGTCGTCCTCGCCGACCTCGACGTGCAGTTCGGGGACATCGCCCACGCCTACCGGCTGGATCCGGAGTACTCGCTGCTCAACGCCGTGAGCCCCGGCGTCAACCCGACGACCCTCAAGGGCTTCCTCACGCCCCATGACTCCAAGGTGTTGACGCTGGCGGCGCCGGACCGCCCCGAGGACGCCGATGACATCGCCGCCGATGCTTCGGCCGGTGTGCTCCGGTCGCTCGCGGAACTCTTCGCGGTGACCATCGTCGACACCGGGGCGGGGCTCGACGACCACACGCTCGCCGCCCTCGAGGTCGCGACCGACGTCGTCTTCGTGACCGCGACCGACGTGCCGAGCGTGCGGGCGGTCGTGAAGGAGTACGACATCTTGTCCCGACTCGGTCTGCTCGACGGGCGAGACGCCCATCTCGTCCTCAACCGGGCCGACGCACGAGTCGGTCTGAGTGTCTCCGACATCGAGCAGACCATCGGGCTCGAGTCGAGCCTCGAGCTGCCGTCGACCCGTTCGATCCCGTCGGCGCTGAACCTGGGCGAGCCGTTGGTGACCCAGGACGCCCGCGGGCCGGTCGGCCGAGGGTTCACCACGTTCGCTCAGAAGCTGAATCTCGTCGACGGCGCCGCCGGATCGACCAGCTCCCGACCCTGGAGGAAGAAGTGAGTCTCAAGGACCGCCTCGCCGACGCCGGACCCCCGAGTCCCGCCGCGGCCAAGCCGATCACGGCCCCGCTCGCGACCCAGGCTCCGGCCGGCCCGACCATCGACTTGCGCACCGAGCCGGCCGATCCGTTCGCCTCGATGCGCGCCCAGGTGCAAGACGTGCTCTTCGCCGAGCTCGGCAGTCGCATCTTCGACCCGACGCTGGGCCAGGAGCAGATGAAGGGCCTCGTCATCGAACGGCTCGAGGAGCTGCTCGCCGAAGCCCAGGTGCCCCTGTCGAGCGAGGAGCGACGCACCCTCGTCGACCAGCTGACCCAGGACATCCTCGGATACGGGCCGATCCAGCAGTTCCTCGATGACCCTGCGGTCACCGAGGTGATGGTCAACTCGACCGACCAGATCTACGTCGAACGTGACGGCAGCATCGAGGCCACCGGTCGACGGTTCCAGAGCGTGGAGCACGTTCGCCGAGTCATCGATCGGATCGTGTCCGAAGTCGGCCGCCGCATCGACGAGGCGTCGCCGATGGTGGATGCCCGACTGCCCGATGGCTCGCGTGTCAACGCGATCGTTCCGCCCCTCGCGGTCGATGGCCCGATGCTGACCATCCGAAAGTTCTCGGCCGTGCCGTTCCAGGTCGACGATCTGATCGGCTTCCGCACCCTGACGCCGAGGCTCGCCGCCTTCCTGCAGGCGTGTGTCTCGTCTCGTGTGAGCGTGCTCGTCAGCGGCGGTACCGGTTCGGGCAAGACGACCCTGTTGAACGTCCTGTCCGGGTTCGTGCCCGAGACCGAGCGCCTCATCACCATCGAGGACGCCGTCGAGCTTCGCCTGAAGCAGCGTCACGTCATCCGCTTGGAGAGCCGGCCCGCGAACATCGAAGGTCGCGGCGAGGTCACCATCCGCGACCTGGTCCGCAACGCCCTCCGCATGCGCCCCGACCGCATCATCGTCGGTGAGGTTCGTGGCGCCGAGGCGCTCGACATGTTGCAGGCGATGAACACCGGTCACGAGGGTTCGCTGACCACGCTGCACGCCAACTCGCCACGCGATGCCCTTGCTCGCCTGGAGACGATGATCTTGATGGCGGGCGTCGACCTGCCGCTCCAGGCCATCCGTGAGCAGGTGGCGTCCGCGATCGACCTGGTCGTCCACGTCGGCCGACTCTCCGACGGCACCCGTCGCATCACCCAGGTGAGCGAGGTGACCGGGATGGAGGGTTCGGTCATCCAGCTCAACGCCCTGTTCGAATTCGACACCGCGGCCGGTCTCGACGAGGACGGCACGCTCGCCGGCGTCGCCCAGCCGACCGGCATCCGTCCCTCGTTCGAGGGCAGTCTCAAGTCCAACGCCGTCGACATCGGTGGTGAGATCTTCAACGACCCGCTCGCCACCTCGAGCAACGGAGCCGGACGTTGATCCGCCGACTCGCAGCCCTTGGCGTGGTGCTCGCCCTCTTCGTGGGCGCGCCGTTCACCCCGGCCGGCGCCCAGGACGCGGAGAGCGACATCCTCCGCGGCGGCGAGGTCGACGTCTCGGCGTACCCCGACCTCGAACTCGTCGTCTCGTTGCCCGCGGGCCTCGGCACGACCGATGAGAACGGCGAGGCGGTTCCGGCCGATTTCGTCGTCATCGAGAACGGCGAAGCGGTGGAGGCGACGACCACCCCGCTGAGCTCGTCGGCTCTCGACGTCGTGCTGGCGATCGACACTTCCGGGTCCATGTCCGGAGGTGCGCTCGACGCGGCCCGCAACGCCGCGCTCGCCTTCGCGACCGAACTCCCGGCATCGGCACGTATCGGCGTCGTCGGCTTCGGCCCCGAGCCGGTCATCGCGCTCGACCTGACCCGCGACCGCGAAGCACTCGCGATCGCGCTCATCGGCCTGCAGGCGTCCGGCGACACGGCGCTCTACGACGCCGTCGACATCGCCGCCAGTCTCCCCGATCCCAGCCGCAACGCTCGAACCGCACTGGTCGTGCTGAGCGACGGTGGCGACACCGTCTCGGAAGCGACGCTCGACGTGGTCGCGGCGCAGGCGGCTGACGCCTTCGACGTCGTGCATGCGGTGGCGTTGGCGACGAGCGAGCAGGACGCCAACGTCCTGGCATCGATGGCGTCGGGCGGCGGCCAGGTCGTGGAAGCTGCGGACCCGGTCGCCCTCGCCTCGGTGTACACCGACCTCGCCGGGCGGATCACGAACCAGTACGTGCTCCGGTGGACGACCGGACTCGACGCCGACACCCCGGTCCAGATCTCGTTCGCGACCGTGTTCGGTCCGACGACGATCGAGCGGGTGGTCGACGTCGACGAAGCGCTGATCGAGCGGCTCGCCGCCGAAGCGGCCGCCGAGGCAGCGGCCGCGGCCACGACGACGCTCGCGCCCCCCACGACGACCACGATCGTCATCAACACCGAACTCGTCACCGCCGAAGCGGCCGAGACGCTCCCGATCTGGGTGCTGTACGTCGGTGCCGGCCTCGTCGCCACCGCGCTGTTCACCGCGGGGATCGTCGCCACCCTGCCGGTCGAACGTCGCCGCAACCTCGCCGGCGAGTTCCGCCAGCGCGTCCCGACCGGACGGGAGATCTCCGGCTTCGGACGTCACCTCGTCAGCGCCATCGAGTCCTGGCTCCGCCGAGACCCCGATCGTCAGGTGGGGCTCGCCCTGCGCATCGAACGGGCCGGCCTCGACATCGCGCCGGCGGAGTTCGTCGCCGTCGTGGTCTCCGGGTCCGCCATCCTGGCGTTGCTCGGCTTCGGCCTCGCCGGTCTTCCCGGTCTCGTGATCCTCCCGCTCTTCGGCACGGTCGGAGCCCGGGTCTGGCTCGACCGGAAGGGCCGTCAGCGCAGCGCGGCCTTCACCGCTCAGCTCGACGGCACCCTCCAGCTGATGTCCGGCAGTCTCCGATCGGGCTTCGGCATCATGCAGGCGCTCGGGACCGTCGCCGAGGAGACGGAATCGCCCACCAGCGATGAGTTCACTCGGATTCTCGGCGAGGTTCGACTCGGCCGTGATCTGGGCGACGCCATGCGAGCGAGCTCCCGCCGGATCGACACCCCCGACTACGACTGGGCGATCCAAGCGATCGACATCAGCCGCGAGGTCGGCGGCAATCTCGCCGAGGTGCTCGACAACGTCTCCAAGACGATCCGCCAGCGCAACACGCTCCGGCGCCAGGTCGTCGCCCTCAGCGCCGAGGGGCGCCTGTCCGGCGTGATTCTCTTCTCGCTGCCCGTCGCCATGCTCATCTGGATGCGGGTCACCAACCCCGAGTACGTCGGCTTGTTGTTCGACCGCACGTCGGGACAGATCGGTTTGATCACCGGGGTCGTGTTGATGATCTCGGGCGGATTCTGGATGCGCAAGATCGTGCGCATCCCGTTCTAGGAGGACCTGATGCCGCTGTACGTCTACCTCGCCGCCGTCGCCATCGGAATCTCGTTGCCGCTGCTCGGATGGATGGCGCTCAACAGTCGCCTCTCGACGGTCGCCGTTCGCGCCAACCTCGGCACGAGCTTCAACCGCTCCGCCGACACCGTCCGGCGCCTTCGCCCGTCCTCGACGTCCCGGGTGATGCCCTCGAGCTACAACAAGGAGATCCAGCACCGCATCGAACGGGCGAACCTCGAAAGCTCGCTCACCGCGGAGCGTTTCGTCGCCCTCAAGGCGGTCGGGGTGGTCGCCGCATTGATCGTCGGCGGACTCCTGGGGCTGCAGTTGAGCGGCGCCGCCGCGATCCTCGTGCCGTTGATCTTCGTCGGTTGCGCCTGGCTGCTCCCCGACCTGCGCCTGACCGGCCTGGCCAAGGAGCGCGAGGCCCAGATCGAACTCCAGCTCCCCGACATCCTCGACCAGTTGACGATCTCGATCGAGGCGGGCCTCGGGTTCGACGCCGCGCTCGTCCGGCTGACCGAGTCGTCCGATGGACCCGTCACCGACGAACTCTCCCG
>CAZEML010000220.1:0-6677 GCA_964513285.1 uncultured Candidatus Nemicrothrix sp. | reverse complement strand
CGAAGAGGTCGTCGCCGAGCAGCGGCGCGAGGTCGGCGTCGCCCGGCTCGCCGTCGTGGGTGTAGGCGGTGCCGACGGCCTCGGCGAGGCGAGCCGCCCCCCACGCGTCGATCGCGACGTGATGCACGTCGATCCACCACGTCCAGTCGTCGGCGGCGTGACGGATGAGCACCGAGTCGTACACACAGGCGGTCGCGTCGATCGGCGTCGCCACCCGTTCTGCGATCCACGCATCGGTGGCGTCGGCTTCGAGCTCGATCACCTCGGTACCCGCGGGTGGCGCGGCGAGGATCGCGATCGAGTCGTCGCTCTCCATCACCATGCGCATGACCGGGGCGGCGCGGACCGCGGCATCGACCGCGGCGACGAACCGATCCGGATCGAGCGCGCCGCGGATGCGGATGCGGTCGGCCATGTTGGCAAGCGGCACATCGCCGTAGCGACGCTGGCTCGCCCAGATCAGCCGCTGGGTACGCGTCGGGGCGACCGTGGCGGCGCGCCGCGCCCCCAACCGCACCGGCGTCGAGTCCTCCCCCGTCATGAGTCCACCTTGGCGCCCATCACAGCCCTATGCCGACTCGGGATCGACCCGCCAGCGATGGGCGACGGTGATCGCACCGTCGCCCACGACGAGGTCGGAGTGGTCGGGCGCCGGTTCGACCCAGCGCGGCAGACGGTTCTGTTCATGGATCAACACGATGGCGCCGGGCTTCAGCCGCTGCAGGATCCGCGGCAGGAGCTCGGCGATGACCTCCACCGGTAGGAAGGCGAACACGACGTCGACCCCGGCGAGGTCGGCGGTGCGGGCATCGCCGACGACGAACGACACCTGATCGGCGACGCCCTCCTCGGCCGCACGACGATGGGCCCGGTCGACGAGCGCGGGGTCGGACTCGACCCCGATCGCCGTCGCGCCCCGGGTGGCGGCGGCCACCACGAGCCGGCCATCTCCGCAACCGAGATCGATCACCCGGTGGTCGGGGCCGACCCCGGCGAGATCGAGCAGCGGCTCGAGGAGTGCAACCGGGGTCGTCAGGAACGGACCCAGCGAGCCCGCGTAGCGACGGCTCGGCGCGAAGCGCTCGACCGCCAGCCGGCCCAACCGGACGACGGGGTACAGCCGCCACGCCCACGACGGGAGCGAGGCCGCATGCCAGTCCCCCGGTGTCGGGTGGGTGAGACGCTGCCAGGTCGAGCGCGCCGACGACGACCGCCAGCGGACCCGAACGACGGTGGTGACCTCGTCGGTGCGGGCGAAGGACCGGTGGTCGCCGTAGCGCTCGAACGACCGCCGCGCCGCGCCCGACCAGGTCTCCCACGGCTCGAACCCGGCGGCGGCGAGCGCCTCACCGGCTGCGTCGGCGGTCCCGAGGTCCGACACCGTGGCTTCGAGACCGTACCGCTGCGGGAACCGGTCGATCGGTGCGAGCTCGGCGTCGACACCGGCGAGCGAGAGGGTCTCGGCGACCTCGGTTCGGGTCGCTTCCAGGCGTGCCGCGATCATCTCGCAGGCGTGCAGCACCGCGACGCCTGCGGCCGCTTCCGACGCGCCGGCGACCTCGCCGACCCGGTTCGCCTGCACCGCCTCGATGAGGGCCGCTTCGCTCACCGGGCGAGTGTAGTGGTCGCTTCCGGAGCCCTTGCGGAGCGAGCACGGCCGGGCCACGATCCTGCGATGACGTCGTCGGATGCCGCCGCCCTGCGAGCCCTGGTGGACCGTTACGCGGCGACCGTCGATGCCCGGACCTTCGCCGAACTCGACCACGTCTTCACCGCCGACGCCGTGCTGGAGACGGGCCGGGGCCGACGGGACGGCCTCGCCGCGATCCAGACGGCGATGGACGGACTCCATCGCTACGACCGGACCGAACACCGGGTCCTGGGTGCTGAGATCGCCGTCGATGGCGACGCGGCGACCGGCACGGTCAGCGGGACCGCCCATCACTGGTTCGTCGACGACGGTCGGCCTCGCGATCATCAGATGGAGATCACCTACCACGATCGCTACGTACGCGCGGCGGGCGGGTGGCGCATCGAGCACCGCCGATTGGAGATCCACCGGGCCGAGACCGTCGACGCCGGCTGACCGCTGGTTCAGTCAGCGGTGGCGGCGCGCTCGTGGTGGCGGATGACTTCGGCGATCACGAACCGCAGGAAGCTCTCGCTGAAGGCCGGATCGAGGTTGGCTTCCTCCGCGAGGCGGCGCAGCCGGGCGATCTGGACCTCTTCGCGGCCGGGGTCCGCCGGGGGCAGACCCGTCTTGGCCTTGTACTCGCCGACCGCCTTGGTGATCTTGAACCGTTCCGCCAACAGCAGGATCAGCGCGGCATCGATGTTGTCGATGCTGGATCGGTACGTCTCGAGCTGCTCGTCGGCAACGGGCGGCACCGTAGCGCCCGCCCCGGCCAAAACGCACACGACCGGCCCGAGGGCCGGTCGAGGGATGGAGTGGGCCGTACAAGAGTCGAACTTGTGACCTCCTGCGTGTCGAGCAGGCGCTCTAACCAACTGAGCTAACGGCCCTGGAGATCGAAAGGGTAGCAGCCGAGATCGCGATCGCCGCACGCCTTTGCCACCGGCTTCACCGGGCCGAAAACGGTGACGGGGGCCGCCTCGAAGAGGCGACCCCCGGCTGACGAGCGCCGGGCGGGATTTGAACCCGCGACTGTACGGCTTTGCAGGCCGTTCCCTTGGGCCGCTCGGGCACCGGCGCCAGCAGCGGGAATGGTAGCGGCGCCACCGCTGGCTGCGACGAGAGAATCCTCACGTGCGACCATGGCCCTCGTGACCGACGACGCCGACACGCCCAATCCCGCCGCTCGCTCCCCGCTCGAACTGCTCGGCGCGCTCGCCAAAACCGACGCCGAGCTCGACGAGACCACGCGCTTGGTCGAGATCTACACGATGGAAGGGCTGCTGCAGATCTGGTGGTTCGGGCTCCCCGGCGCGACCGACGTCGCCTTGCTGTGTGGCGGCGCGATGGGCGGCCTGACCGGTCCGGGGCGCTCGCTGTACCCCACCCTCGGCAAGACGCTGGCCGCCGAGGGGCGGGCGGCGATGGCGGTCGACTACCGCAAACCCGGCGACCTCGCCCGCTGTCTGCTCGATGTGTGCGCCGCCACCGATCTCGCCATCCGCAACGGCGCGGAGCGGTTCGTGATCCTGGGCCACTCCTTCGGCGGGGCGGTGGCGATCCAAGCCGCCGGCACGTTCCCCGGCGCCACCGCCGGGGTCATCACCTACGCGACCCAGTCCGCCGGATGTGAGGAAGCCGGCCGCATGGGCCCGGTGCCGTTGCTGTTGCTGCACGGCGAGCGGGACTCGATCCTCGGACCGGAGAACTCGATGATGGTGCAGGCCCTCGCCGGACACGGCGACGTCCGCACCTTCCCCGACGCCGACCATCTGCTCGCCGAGGTCGCCGAGGAGATCGAAACCCTCACCGTCGACTGGGTGCGCGCCCGCTTCGAGGAGCACGCCGCGGGTTGATCAGGGCGGGTCGAACTCGCGCTCGATCAACTGCTGCAGCCCGGTCTCGACCCGCCGCAGCCGTGCGGTGGTGTCGCGGAGCCGCCCGAGCAACGCCATCGCGTCCTCGCGGGTGAGGGCGTCGGATCCCGCGGGCAGCATGGCCAACGAGCGCCGGAAGTGTTCGATTTCGTGGTCGCCGTCGAGGTTCATCTCGGCACCGTAGCGAACGTATGTTCGCCTGTCGACTCGCCGGTGAGATCAGGGCTCGCGCCCGCCACGTGCCACCATCGCGCCATGTCGATCGAGATCTCCTTCGCCGGCCGGACCGCTCTCGTCGTCGGAGGAGGTGGGGGTGGCATC
This sequence comes from uncultured Candidatus Nemicrothrix sp., assembly GCA_964513285.1. Classification (GTDB taxonomy): domain Bacteria; phylum Actinomycetota; class Acidimicrobiia; order Acidimicrobiales; family Aldehydirespiratoraceae; genus UBA11606. Next base: position 2,846 of record CAZEML010000220.1, on the reverse strand, counting down.
GGGTCGGCGGTCTGTCACCGGCTCGCCGATGCGGGGGCCGACATCGTCGCCCTCAGCGCCGTCGCGGCCGATGTCGATGCCACCAGAGTCGAGGTCGAAGGCCGTGGTCGCCGGTGCCATGCCGGTGTGGTCGACGTCACCGACCTCGAGGCGCTCGAAGCCGAGATCACCGCCGGCGCCGCCGCCCTCTCCCCCATCGACCTCGTCGTCAACGTCGTCGGCGGCGTCACCGTCGACCACTGGCACCGCCTCGCCGACTTCCCGATCGAGTCCTTCGATCATCTGCTGACGACGAACCTCCGCTACGCCCTGATCAGTTGCCGCACCGTCGCCGCCGGCCTGATCGAGGCCGGGCGACCCGGGGCGATGGTCAACATCTCGTCGATCGCGTCGCGGGGCCAGCCACTGCTCTCGGGGTACGGGGCGGCCAAGGCGGGTCTCGACTCGCTCACCCGGTCGATGGCGATGGAGTGGGGACGGCACGGGATCCGGGTCAACAACGTCGCACCGGGCACGGTCAACACGCCTCGCTCCGGGCGAGCCGCCACCGACACGAAGGATCCGCTCGCCGCCGCGATCACCCTCGGCCGGCGGGGAACCCCGACCGACATCGCCGATGCCTGCGTCTTCTTGTTGTCGGACCTGGCGTCCTACATCACCGGACAGACGATCGACGTCGACGGCGGTCCGAGCCGAGGCGCGGTCGATGAGCACGACCTCCCGGTGATGGTGACCAACCCGGCGATCCGGGCCCGGTTCGAGACCTGACGGCGTCGCCGGTCAGGCAGCCCGGTAGCGACCCGGCTCGACCTCGACCGCCTCGCCTCGGGCGAGCATCCGCTCGACATGCAGGCCGGCGGTGCGGCGTTCGACGCGCTCGACGATCGGCATCTCGACATGGGGCCGGTAGACGAACCGGTGCTCGACCATCTCCGCGATCGTGTGCGGCTCGGCCAGGTACTCGAGCATGGCGCCGTGGCGACGTCCGATCACGGCGTGGAACGCGTCGACCATCTCGAGGAACGTCTCGCGCCCCTCGATCACGCCCTTGTGATGGAAGGTGACGTAGACGTCGGCTTCTTCCTCGCGCACCCGGATCAGGCTCTCCTCGAATTGCTCGAGGCTGCTGAACACGTCGCCGTAGTAGGGCCCGAAGCCGGTGAGATCGATGTCGGAGAGGAAGAAGACCCCCTCGGAGATCCGCAGACCGCAGTGCCCGGCCGTGTGGCCCGGCAGATGCACCGCCTCGATCGACACCCCGCCCAGATCCCAAACGGCGCCGTCGCCGTAACCCTGGGCGTCGGGGCGGGCCTGGTAGTGGAACTCCTCGAGGTACTGCTGATGCAGCTCGGGGTGATTCTCCGGCGTCGACTCGGTGAGCGCCATGAGCGCCTCGACACTGCGGGTGACCTCGATGTCGTCGTGGTGGATGTGGATCCGGGCATCGGGGAACATGCAGTTGCCGGCGATGTGGTCCTCATGGCCGTGGCTGTTGATGACCGCATCGACCGGTACACCGGCGCCGCCCTTCTCGACCACGGTGACCGACGGGTCGATGATGACCGTCTCGCCGGCCCCTTCGACGAGCAGCGTGTTGCCCGACGGATAGGCGCCGTTGTCGGGGGTGCTGAGGACGGTGACGTGCTCGGTGAGTCGGCGGGCGTGGTCGCCCCAGTCGCTGCGCATGCGGCGGACCCTACTGCGGCCAGCTACCGTCGCCGTCATGGGGATCAGCCACATCGCACTGGCCGTCAAGGACATCGAGGCCACCCACCGCTTCTCCACCGAGGTCATGGGCTTCGAGCTGGTGAAGGTCGAGATCGCGGCGATGCGCGGCGGCAAGGCCCGCCACGCGTTCTATTCGACCGGGTCGCCCGACGATCAGATGATCGCCTTCTGGGACCTCCGTGGCGTTCCCGGCTTCGAGGACGGCTACCACACCGACATCTCCCGGGACCTCGGCCTGGATCCGTTCACCAACCATCTCGCCTTCCAGGCCGACAGCCTCGAGGACCTCGCGGCCAAGCGGCAGCGGATGACCGACGCCGGCTGCTCGGTCGTGGAGATCGACCATGGCTGGATCCAGTCGATCTACGCCGAGGACCCCGACCGCAACGTCGTCGAGTTCGCGATCGTGACCAAGGCGTTCACGCCCGACGACGCGGCCGAGGCCCTCGAGCTGCTCACGGCGGAGGACCCGCCGTTCGCACCCGAGCCGACCATCACGGTGCACGAACCCGCCGGCTGAACGCCGCCGAAAACGACGACACCCCGGGCCAGAGACCCGGGGTGTGCTTGGAGCGGACGACCGGGTTCGAACCGGCGACCTCAACCTTGGCAAGGTTGCGCTCTACCAACTGAGCTACGTCCGCAGCGACGCATGACTCTACCGGCTTCGGTCCCGATCACGCACTCCGTTCGGGATTTCGCGGCGAGGCTCAGCCTTCGGTTCGCCGACGGACTTCGGCGGCCAGCTCCTGGGCGATCGCCCGGTCGCTGATCTGGTCGACCACCAACTCGTGGCCCGAGCGGGCGAACACGAGCGCGGCGGACCGGTCGTCTTGCCAGCCCTGGACGGTGAGGCCGGGCTCCAACGCGACCGGCACCACATCGGGCTGCCACGGGCGGGCGTTGGTGATCAGCATCTGGCGGTCGGTCAACACGACCGCGCCGTCAGCGCCGAGGAATCGGCACCCCATCGCGAGCTGCACGATCTCGCCATCGTCGAGGGTGACGGCCGCGACGGCGAACGCCGCGGCCGAGGCCTTCCGGGTCGACGAGCTGAGGCGATCGACGGCGGCACCGAGCTGGTGCGGGTCGGTCGTCCCGGGTCCCGACGCGGCGTC
>CAZEML010000219.1:0-6721 GCA_964513285.1 uncultured Candidatus Nemicrothrix sp. | reverse complement strand
GAGGTCGCCGCCAAGACCGTGCTGATCAACATGGGCGGCCGGGGCGACAAGGACGTCAACCAGATGATGGACGTGTTGGGCGCATGACCGGAGCGATCGAAACCGCCCTCCGGGCCCGTCGAGACGCCGGCGGCAAGTGCCTCGTTCCCTACATCACCGGCGGGCTCGGCGACGACTGGGTGCAGACGCTGCAGGCCGTCGCGGCCGCTGGTGCGGACGCCATCGAGATCGGCATGCCGTTCTCGGATCCGGTGATGGACGGCCCGACGATCCAGGCGGCCAACGACCGGGCTCTCGAGGCCGGCGTCACCCCGCAGTCGATCCTCGATGACCTTCGGGGCGCCGACATCGGTGTGCCGACCGCGGTGATGACCTACGGCAACATCGCGTTCCACATGGGCTTCGAGCGGTTCGCGCAGTCGCTGGCGGCGGCCGGCATCTCCGGGTGCATTCTCCCCGACATCCCGCTCGAGGAGTCGGGCGATTGGGCCGCCGCAGCCGACGCGGCCGGCGTCGAGACGATCATGCTCGCGGCCCCCACCGCCCCCGACGAGCGACTGCCGCTCATCGTCGAGCGCAGCCACGGCTTCGTGTACGGCGTCGGGCTGCTCGGCATCACCGGTGTGCGGGCCGCGCTCGCCGCGTCGGCGGTCGAGATCGCTGGTCGACTCAAGGCGGTCACCGACAAGCCGGTCCTGGTCGGGGTCGGTGTCGGCACGCCAGAGCAGGCGGTCGAGGTGTCGCAGGTCGCCGACGGGGTCGTGGTCGGCTCCGCCGTCGTGCAGCGCATGCTCGATCAGGCCGGGCCCGAAGGGGTCGCGGAGTTGGTCGGCGAGTTCCGGGCCGCCCTCGACGGCGCCTGACCGTCGTGCGGGAGGCGCTGCTCGACCTGCTCCTCCCCGAAACCGATCGGGGCGCGACGATCCAGATCGCCGTCGCCGCGGTCTTCTGGACCGTCGTGATCGGCTGGAGCCTGCGGTGGCGCCGTGAGTACCGCACGTTCGTCATCGGACTCGCGGTGATCACCTTCGCCTGGTTCGGCGCCCGCGCCATCCACTGAGCCGGCTCGGCCATCGATCACGATGGCGGGGTCCGGAATGTCGCCGCTGGCCAGGAGGTTCCCGGACCGTGGATCACGATCTGATCATCATCGGGGGTGGCGCCGGAGGCCTGGCCGCGCTGCGCGCCGCCCTGTGGGTCGACGCCGACGTGCTCATGATCAACGAGGGCGAGCCGGGCGGCGACTGCACGTTCACCGGCTGTGTCCCGTCCAAGACGCTGCTGTCCGCCGCTCGGTCCGGCCTGTCGTTCGGCGAGGCGATGGCGAAGGTGGCTGCGACGGTCGAACGGATCTCGGCGACCGAGTCCGCTGATGTCCTCCGTAGTCACGGCGCGCAGTACATCGATGACCGTGCCCGCCTCGTCACCCATGACACCGTGGCGGTCGGCGAGCGTCGGATCACCGCGCCACGAATCGTCGTCGCGACCGGTGGTCGAGCGTTCGTTCCCCCGATTCCCGGTCTCGCCGACACTCCGTACCACACGAATGAGACGATTTTCAGTCTGACTGAGCAACCGCGGCGGTTGGGCATCATCGGCGGCGGCGCCATCGGTTGCGAGATGGCCGAGGCGTTCAACGGCCTCGGCACCGAGGTCCACCTCTTCGAAGGCGCGGATCGGCTCCTCCCGCGCGAAGAGCCCGACGCGTCGGCGGTGATCGAGACGACCCTGGGCGCCAAGGGCGTGACGATCGCGACCGGATCCATGATCGAACGGGTCGCGTCCGGCCCCGACGGGATCGAACTGCACACAGCGGCCGGCGCCACGGTCGTCGACGAACTCCTCGTCGCGGTGGGGCGCACGCCCAATAGCGGCGGCCTCGGCCTCGAGGACCTCGGCGTGAAGCTGGATGCGCGTGGCCACATCCAAACCGACGACCGGCTCCAGACCGACGTCAACGGCGTGTACGCGGTCGGCGACGTGACCGGGAAGCTGCCGTTCACCCACGCCGCCGACGAGATGGGTCGCCTCGCCGCCGGCAACGCCCTGAAGAAGGGCATCCGTGGCCGCTACCGCACCGATCAGACCCCGTGGGTCACCTTCACCAGTCCCGAAGTGGCGCGGGTGGGTGTGACCGAAGCGGAGGCTGCCGCCCGCGGCGGCCGAGTCGCAGAGCTCCCGATGTCGGAGATGGATCGCGCCATCACCGACGGCGCTGAACACGGCTTCATCAAGCTGATCACCGGACCCAAGCGGCTGACCCGCCACGCCGGCGGTGGCAACGTGATCGGCGCGACGATCGTCGCCGACCGCGCCGGCGAGCTCATCAACGAGGTTGCGCTCGCCATGCGCACCCGTGCGTTCGCCGGACGCCTCGCCCAGACCGTGCACGCCTACCCGACCTGGGGCTACGGCATCCAGAAGACCGCCGGCCAGTTCTTCGGCGAGGTGGACGGTCGCACCTGGAGGCCGGCGGTTGCGTGAGCTGACCAAGCTCGCCGGCCTCGTCGCCGCACTCGCCGCCGCGGTTGCGTGGGCGTTCCTGGCGTCCGGGACCCCGACCAACACCTACCACTTCGCGCCGATGGTCGTGGCCGGCATCTGGGTCGGCCTCGACGGGTCGATGGGCGCCGGACTCACCCAGCGACGGATCGTGAACACGGCCCTCGGGGGCTTCGTCGTCGCCGTGGCGACGGCGGTGATCCTCGAGGTGAAGGGCGATCTGGACGGCCCGACCTTCTGGGACACGTCCGACACCGCGCCGGTGCTCTTCGAGCACGTGGTGTTCGCGGCGTTGGGCGCGGCGATCGGTGCGGTGGTGGCGATCCGAGCGGCGGCGACCGAACCGCGCCGCGTGTGACGGCGGAGCGTCAGCCCATCTCCGGCAGATGGCTGTTCTCCCGAAGCGGCAACACGATCTGCAGCCACACGAGGTCGTAGCCCTCGGCGGTGAAGCTCTCCCGTTCGTGCTCGTCGTGCACGACGTAGCTGCCGCCCTGGAGCTGTTCGAGGCGTGCGACTTCCATCCAGCCGTCCCGGTTCGCGCCGCGTCGATTGACGACGTCGCCGCGCTGCACTTCGGCTGCTCGGATCTGGACGATCTCGATCTTGTTCCGCACGGTGTCCCATCGGCGCAGGAGGGCGTCGGATGTAGGAGACGACGGGCACCAAATTTCTGGGCCTTCCGGGTCGAGGACTACCGTCGCCTCCATGCCTGATCTCCTCGTCGAGAAGCGCGGTCACGTGATGATCGCCACCATGAACCGCCCGGAACGCAAGAACGCGATGACGCTGCAGATGTTCGGCCGGATGCGCGACGCCTGGAAGGACGCCAGCGCCGACGACGACATCCGCTGCATCGTGCTCACCGGGACCGGTGGAGACTTCTCCGCCGGCATGGATCTCCGGTCGCTGGCGGGCGATGCGGCCGAGACCGACGACTGGGACGTCAAGGGCGCGTTCGAGCGGGAAGGGGCGGCCTTCATCTATGAGGGCCTGACCAAGACCTACCGACCGTCGAAGCCGATCATCGCCGCGGTCGAGGGCGTCGCCATCGCCGGTGGCACCGAAATCCTGCAGGGCACCGACATCCGCGTCGCCGCCGAGTCCGCGAAGTTCGGCGTCTCAGAGGTGAAGTGGTCGTTGTACCCAGCTGGCGGCTCTCCGGTTCGGCTCCCGCGCCAGATCGGGTACGCCGAGGCGGCCGACATCTTGCTCACCGGCAAGCACATCAGCGCTCAGGAGGCCAAGGCGATCGGCCTGATCAGTCGGGTGGTCCCCGACGGCACGGCGCTCGAGCACGCCCTCGAGGTGGCGGAGATCGTCGCCGGCAACGGGCCGCTCGCGGTCGAGGCGGTGCTCCGCACGATGCATCAGACGATCGGCATGACCGAAGCCGAGGCCTGGGAGCACGAGAAGGGCTACGCCGACGCCGTCATGCAATCCGACGACGCCAAGGAAGGCCCCAAGGCGTTCGCCGAGAAGCGGACCCCCAACTTCCAGCGGAAGTGACCTCGGTGGGCCACACGGAGCCGATCGAGCGCTGATCCCGAGGTGGCCAACGTCTTCGCGACGCCGGCCCGCGTCGCGAAAAGGCGAAGCAGAGTCGGCGGTCCGGCTCGGTCAGCCGGTGTTGCGGAGGCCGGCGGCGACGCCGTTGATCGTCAAGAGGAGCGCTCGCTGCAAGCGAGCTTCCTCCGCCGGATGGGGGACACCGGCGCGGCTGCGAGCGAGGAGATCGACCTGGAGGATGTTGATCGGATCGAGGTAGATGTCGCGCACCGCGAGCGTGCGGCGCAGGATCGGCAGGTCGTCGAGCAGATCACCACCGGTGATCTTGCTGACCTGGTCGAGGGTGCGGGCGTGCTCCTCGGAGACCCCGTCGAGGATGTGATGGATCGACGGGTCGACCAGGTTGGTCACATAGTGGCGAGCGATCGCCAGGTCGGTCTTGGCGAGGGTCATCTCCACGTTGGAGATGAACGTGCGGAAGAACTGCCAGCTCTCGTACATCTGCGCCAGAGCGTCCCCGTGGCCAGCGTCGACCGCGGCCTCCAGCGCCGTGCCGACCCCGAACCAGCCGGGGATGATCTGGCGAGACTGGGTCCAGCCGAACACCCACGGGATCGCCCGCAGGTCGGAGAGGTCACCGCCGCCTTTGCGGCGTGACGGGCGAGAACCGATGTTCATCGCGCCGAGTTCCTCGACCGGGGTGGCGGTGTTGAAGTACTCGACCAGGCCGTCCTGCTCGACGAACGCCCGGTAGCGGGCGAACGCCGCGGTCGACATCGTCTCCATCACCTCGTTCCACGTGGCGACGTCTTCGGGCGCGTTGCGTGGCTTGCGGTGCGCGATCGACGCCTCGACCACCGCGGAGAACGCGAGGTCGAGGTTGCGGTTGGCGATCTCGGGCAGCCCGTACTTGTCGGCGATGACCTCGCCCTGCTCGGTGGTCTTCATCGCGCCACGGATCGCACCGGCGGGCTGGGAGAGGATGGCGGCGTGGGTGGGACCACCACCACGGCCGACGGTGCCGCCCCGGCCGTGGAAGACGGTGATCTCGATGCCGGTCTCGTCCGCGACCTCCGAGATCGTGCGCAGCGCCTTGTGGATCTCCCACTGCGACGTCGTGATCCCGCCGTCCTTGTTGGAGTCGGAGTAGCCGACCATGACCTCTTGCACGTCGCCCCGCAGCGAGACGAGCTTGCGGTACGACGGGATGGCGAAGAGCTCGCGAAGCACGGGACCGATGGCGCGGAGGTCGCCGATGGTTTCGAAGAGCGGTACGAAGCCGAGGCGGGCGACGTCGGCGGAGAGGTCGATCAGGCCCACGTCGCGTGCGAGCACGGCGGGGGCGAGGATGTCGTCGACGCCCTGGGTCATCGAGATGATGTAGCTCTCGATGATCTCGTCGCCGTACGCATCCATTCGCTCTCGGATGACCTGGAACAGCTCGCGGGTCTCGTCGGCGTTGCCGGTCTGCGGGGCGGCGAGGGGGCGAGGGGAGTCGAGCTCGGCGGCGAGGATCGCTGCTCGGCCCGGCTTGTCGAGCCCCTCGTAGTCGGTTCCGACCGCCTCGAACAGCGCACTCAAGGTCGCGTGGTGCTTGGCCGCATGCTGGCGGATGTCGAGGGTGGCCAGGTGGAAGCCGACCAGGTCGACGAGGCGACGCACCCGTGCGAGCCGGCCGTTGGCGATCAAGGAGCCACCGGCGGCTTCGAGCGAACGGCCGAGTACCTCGCGGTCGTCGCACGGCTCAGAGGGGTGGGCGTAGGCACGGGGCCCGGGCGGCACCTCGGCGGCCTCGAGCAGCCGCTGGTGCATCACCGAGAGGCGCTGCCGGTACGGCTCGCCGGCGCTGAGCGCCCGGAACCGAGCCCTGACCTTCGGGAACGCTTCGTCGTCGGCGTCGAGCTGGGCCTGGAGCTCGGGGGTGATCGTGCGCACGGCGGTGGAGATGCTGAGCTCGGCGGACAGCTCCTCGATCTCGGCGATCAGCAGGCGAAGGGCCCGGGCCCGCTGGAAGTCGAGCACCTCGCACGTGGTGGACGGGGTGACGTTGGGGTTGCCGTCGCGATCGCCGCCGACCCACGAGCCGAAGCGGACGGGTTGCGAGCCGGGGTTGAGGCTCAGGCCGTTGCCGAGGGTACGCAGGGCGGCGTCGATGTCGTCGAGGAGTTCGGGCACGCCCTCCTCGAGCATCTCGCCCAGGAAGTAGAGGATCGAGCGGGCCTCATCGACCGGGTCCGGCTTCTCGCGCCGCAGTTCGTCGGTCTGCCAGATCATGTCGAGGAGCTCGTCGATGCGGCGATCGATCCGGGCGACGACCGGCTCCTCGCCCTCGGTCATCCGACGCTCGATCAGCATCGCCACCTCGGCGAGCTTGTCGAGGATGCTGCGCCGCGACGCTTCGGTCGGGTGGGCGGTGAAGACGGGGTAGAGCTGGACCTTGTTGGCTGCCGCCGCGACCTCGTCGGGGGTGAACCCCAGCTCGACGAGTCGGGTGACGGTCTCGGAGAATCGCTTCGAGGCGGTCGTGCGGTTCTCCGCGAGGTCGTCGATCCGGTGGACCTGCTCGGCGGTGTTGGCGAGGTGGAAGTAGGTGGTGAAGGCGCGGACGAGCTCGATGGCTCGGACCACGTCGGTGTCGCCCAGCGAGTCGGTCAGTTCCTTGCCGACCGAGTCGTCGCCCTCCCGGAGGGCACGGGCCAGCGTTCGGACC
>CAZEML010000218.1:0-6764 GCA_964513285.1 uncultured Candidatus Nemicrothrix sp. | reverse complement strand
CGTCGCCGACGTTCGCCGGGCGCTCGGGCCCGCCGCGGCCGCGGTGTACGGCGACCCCTCGTCGGCGATCCCGGTGATCGGGGTCACCGGTACCAACGGCAAGACGACGACGGTCCGGTTGATCGGCGACCTCCTGGCCGTGCTCGGCCGGCGGACCACCGAGATCGGCACCCTCACCGGGGTTCGCACGACGCCGGAAGCGCCCGAACTGCAGCGCGCCTTCGCCGCCGCTCGCGCCGACGGCATCGACGCCATCGCCATGGAGGTCTCGAGCCACGCGCTGCACCAGCACCGCGTCGATGGGACCCGCTTTCGGGTGTCGGTGTTCACCAACCTCGGGATCGACCACCTCGACTACCACGGTGACCTCGCGTCCTACGAGGCCGCGAAGGCCCGCCTGTTCACCCCGGAGCTCACCGACCGGGCGATCGTGTCCACCGACACGCCGGCCGGCGCTCGGATCGCCGAAACGGCGGGGGTGCCCGTCGTCCCGGTCGACACCACCGCTCGGGAAGCCGCCATGACGGGCCCCACGGGCAGTCGGTTCCGCTGGCGGGGCCATGACGTCGCGCTCCCCCTCGCCGGCCCGTTCAACGTCACCAACGCGGTCCTCGCCGCCGAAGCGGTCGCCGCGCTCGACATCCCCGAGGCTGACGTGGCCGACGCGCTCGGTCGCGTTCGCGGCGTCCCTGGTCGCTTCGAGACGATCGACGAGGGCCAGGCCTTCACCGTCGTCGTCGACTACGCCCACACCCCTGACGGCCTCGAAGCGGTTCTCGCCGCGGCGCGCGAGATCACCGACCGCGCCTTGACGGTCGTGTTCGGCGCGGGAGGCGACCGCGATCGCGACAAGCGTCCGGCGATGGGGGAGGTCAGCCGACGGCTGGCCGACCGTGTGGTCGTGACGAGCGACAACCCACGGGGTGAAGCCCCGGAGGCGATCATCTCGGGCATCGTGTCGGGCATGGACGGCACACCAGAACTCGTCGAACCCGATCGACGCCGCGCGATCCGCCACGCGATCGCGGGTGCTCGCGACGGCGACGTGGTGCTGATCGCCGGGAAGGGTCACGAAACGACCCAGACCATCGCCGACGAGGTGCTCGATTTCGACGATCGTGTGGTCGCTCGAGAAGAGCTTCGTCGCCTGGGAGGGCACGCCACATGATCCGACTTCTCTTCGCCGGCGCGATCTCGATGACCGTCTCGCTGTTCGGCACCAAGGCGCTCATCAACTGGCTGACGGCCCGCAAGATCGGCCAGCCGATCCGCGACGACGGCCCGCAGGGCCATCACGTGAAGGCCGGTACCCCCACGATGGGTGGGCTCGCGATCGTGACCGGCGCGGTGAGCGGCTATGTCGTGTCCGATCTCGTCGGCGCCGTCTACACCCGCACCGGCATCTTCGTCATGCTCGCGATCATCGGTGGCGGTGCCGTCGGGCTCATGGACGACGCCATCAAGGTCGTCGCCGCCCGGAACCTCGGTCTCAACAAGCGAGCGAAGATGCTCGGGCTGCTGATCGTCGGGCTCGGCTTCGCGTTCCTCGTCACCCAGTACACCAACGTCCCGACGACGATCGCCTTCACCCGCTTCGACAGCCCCGGGTGGGACATCGGCCGCATCGGCTGGATGCTCTGGGCGCTCTTGTTGATCGCGGCGACCACCAACGCGGTCAACCTCACCGATGGCCTCGACGGCCTGGCCGGCGGCGCCGGTGCCTTCGGTTTCGCCGCCTTCACCGTCATCTGCTTCTGGCAGTTCCGACACACCGACGTCTACAACAACCCGCACGCGCTCGATCTCGCAGTGATCGCGACGGCGATGGTCGGCGGGATCATCGGGTTCTTGTGGTGGAACGCCGCGCCCGCTCAGATCTTCATGGGCGACACCGGGGCGTTGGCGATCGGCAGCGGCCTCGCCGCGCTCGCACTCACCACCGGCACCCATCTGCTGTTGCCGATCATCGGCGGCTTGTTCGTGATGGAGACCGTCTCGGTGATCCTGCAGATCTTCGTCTTCCGTCGGTTCAACGGGAAGCGACTCTTCCGCATGGCACCGATCCATCATCACTTCGAACTCGCCGGTTGGCCCGAGACCACCGTCATCGTGCGCCTCTGGATCATGTCGGGCCTGTGCACCGGTGTCGGGCTCGGCCTCTTCTATGCCGATGCGATCAATCAGGGGATCGCCGCCTGATGGACGACTCGGCGCTCGACGCGCTGCTGTCCTCGCCGATCTCGGCCCTCGTGGTCGGGTTCGGCATCGCGAACCGCGCCGTCGCGGCGGCGCTCGTGCGTCGCGGCCACGCCGTCGTCGCGATCGATGACCGCGCCGGCGACGACGTCAGTGCCGCGGCCGCCGATCTCGGTATCGAGTTGGTCGCCCAGCCCGCGGACCTCGAGCCGTTCGTCGCGGCCGTCGACCTTGTCGTCCCCACGCCTGGTCTCCCCGAATGGCACCCGGTGTTCGCCGCGGCAGCCGCCGCTGGTGTGCCGCTCGCGTCGGAGTTCGACCTCGCCGCGGTGTGGGACGATCGGCCCGTCGTCACCATCACCGGCACCAACGGCAAGACGACGTCGGTCGAGCTCGCGGTCGCGGCGCTCGCGGCCGGCGGTCGCACGGGCGTGGCGGCCGGCAACACCGACATCCCGCTGGTGACCGCCATCGACGACCCCTCGATCGACGTCTTCGTCGTCGAGGCGTCGTCCTTCCGTCTCGCAACCGCCCATCGCTTCCGGCCAACGGTCGGTACCTGGCTCAACTTCGCGCCCGACCATCTCGACGTGCACCGTGATCTCGAGAGCTACGAGGCGGCGAAGGCTCGCGTCTTCGAGCTGGTCGGTCCCGATGGTACCGTCGTCGCCAACGCGGCCGACCCCGTCGTGATGCGCAACGTTCCCTCGGGTGCGAACTCGGTGACGTTCGGCGACGGGGGCGACTACCACGCCGCTGACGGCGAACTCGTCGGCCCCGACGGGGCGTTCGGCGCCACGGCGTCGCTGTGGCGGGATCTGCCCCACGACATCGAGAACACGCTCGCGGTCGCGGCCTCGCTCGCGCCGGTGGGCATCGCCCCGGCGACGGTGGCCCGAGCGGCGGCATCGTTCACCGGGCTCGCCCATCGCATCTCCCCGGTGGGGGAGATCGACGGACAGACCTATTTCGACGACTCCAAGGCGACCAGTCCCCACGCCACCGTCTCGGCGGTTCGTGGGTTCGACCGGATCGTCTTGATCGCGGGCGGTCGCAACAAGGGGCTCGACCTCTCGTCGATGGCCGAGATCGCCTCGCATCTCGAAGCGGTGGTCGCGATCGGCGATGCTGCCGAGGAGATCGACGCCGCGTTCGCTGCCCACGTTCCCGTCGTCCATGCCGGCGACATGGACGCCGCGGTTGCCGCCGCCCGCACGCTGTCGGCGGGGAGGGTCCCCGTTCTGTTGTCGCCGGGCTGTGCATCCTTTGACTGGTATTCGAGCTACGGCGAACGGGGCGACGACTTCGCGCGAGCGGTCGGCGATCTGAGGGAGCAGCCATGACGGCGACACATCGACGTCACAAGCAAGCGCAGAAATCAGCCGCCCGTACCCGGCATCCGACTGGCCGCGTCGCCCCCGACGGTCGTGGGCCGCGCCGCCCCGTCGGTCGTCGTACGCCGGTCTTCCTCACCCTCTTCGCCGTCACGATGATCCTCACCGCCCTCGGCGCGGTGATGGTGCTGTCCGCGAGCGCCGCCCCCTCGATCTCGGAGACCTCGAGCGCCTGGAGTCTGTTCCGCCGTCAGCTGATGTGGATCGGCATGGGCACCGTCGCGATGTTCATCACGATGCGGGTCGACTACCACCGCTGGCGGATCCTCGCCGTGCCGTCGCTGGTGGGGTCGGTCCTGTTGCTCGCGCTGGTCGTCACGCCCGGCGTCGGCATCACGATCAACGGGTCGACGCGCTGGTTGGGCGTCGGTGGCATCACCGTGCAGCCGTCCGAGTTCGTGAAGCTCGCCCTCGTGCTGTTCGTCGCCGACCTGCTCGCTCGCCCGGGCCGCCCGATCGACAACACCGCGATCACCGTCCGCCCGATCACCTTCGTCACCGGCATCGTCGTCGTGTTGCTCGCCCTCCAGCCCCACCTGGGGGCGATCATGGTCGCGGGCGCGCTCGTCTTCGCCATGATGTTCCTCGCCGGCGCACGGCTCGGCCCGCTCGCCCTCGTCGGTTTCGGCGGTACCGCGATCGCCGGCGCGATGGTGCTGTACGAACCCTTCCGGCGAGCTCGGGTGCTGTCGTTCCTCGACCCGGGGTCGGATCCCACCGGCGTGGGCTACCAGTCCCTGCAGGCGCTGCACGCCATCACCTCGGGTGGCTGGAGCGGCGTTGGCCTCGGCGCGAGCTATGCCAAGTGGGGGTTCTTGCCGTACGCCCACAGCGACTTCATCTTCGCCATCATCGCCGAGGAGCTCGGCCTCATCGGTGCCGCCGCGACCTTGCTGTTGTTCATCGCCCTCGGCGTCGCCGGCATGAAGGCCGCCTATCGGGCGCCCGACCGCTTCGGCATGTTGCTGGCCGTCGGCATCACCACCTGGGTGATCGTGCAGGCCCTGCTCAACCTCGGTGCGGTCATGGCGGTGCTCCCGATCACCGGTGTGACCCTGCCGTTCCTCTCGCTCGGCGGGTCCTCGGTCGTGGTCACCCTCACCTCGATGGGCATCTTGATGAACGTCGCCCGCCAGGGGCGGTGACCATGGCCGACACCTACGCGGTCATCGCGGGCGGCGGCACCGCCGGACACGTCATCCCCGGCCTCGCCATCGCCGAGGAACTCGTGGCGCAGGGCGTCGATCGCGACGCTGTCCACTACGTCGGGTCGGCCCGCGGGATCGAGACCCGTCTCGTGCCCGAGGCCGGCTTCCCGCTGACCGTTCTGCCCGGCCGGGGCATCCAACGCCGCCTGGCTCTCGAGAACGTGCGCTCGGTGTTCGGCCTGATCGCCGCGGTCATCACCGGCATCCGGCTCGTGCGCCGCCTTCGTCCTGCCGTCGTGGTCGGACTCGGCGGCTATGCGTCGGTGCCCTGCGTGATCGGCGCGGTGCTGTGGCGGGTGCCGATCGTGGTGGCCGAACAGAACGCCGTCCCCGGCGCGGCCAACCGGCTCGCCGGCCGGTTCGCGAAGGCGTGCGCCGTGTCCTTCGACGGCACCGATCTTCCCCGGGCGACCTGGACCGGCAACCCGGTCCGGCCCGAGGTCGTCGCGCTCGCCACGCCCGACGAGACCCGACGCGCCGAGGCTCGTCGGCGCCTCGACGTCCCCGAGGACCGGGCCCTCCTCGCCGTGTTCGGCGGCTCGCTCGGCGCCCGCCGGATCAACGAGGCCACCGCCGATGCCGCGTCCGCGTGGGCCGATCGCGACGACCTCGCCGTCCGGCACGTGAGCGGGAGCCGCGAACACGCCGACACCGTCGCCCGGATCGATCTCCCCGACGACGCCGCCCTCGTGCATCAGTTGGTCGAGTACGAGGACGACATGCCGAGCGTGTACGCCGCCGCGGACCTCGTCGTCTGCCGCGCCGGAGCCTCGTCGGTCGCGGAGCTCGCCGTCGCCGGCCTACCCGCCGTGCTCGTCCCGTTGCCGTGGGCCACCGGCGACCACCAGACCGCCAACGCCCGCGGGCTGGTCGACGTCGGCGCCGCGGTGCTCGTACCCGACGCCGACCTCGATGCCGACCGACTGCTCGCCGAGGTCGGTTCGTTGCTCGACGATCCCGACCGCCGGGCGGCGATGGCCGCGGCTGCCGAGGACTTCGCCCGTCCCGACGCCGCGTCCGCGGTCGTCGATCTCGTCTTCGCCCACGCCCGCCGACCTCGTCCCCCGGTCTCGACATGATCCCCGATCTCTCCACCCCTCGCCGGATCCACGTGATCGGGGCGGCCGGTTCCGGCATGCGCCCGATCACCGAGGTGCTGCTGCGGATGGGGCACACCGTCACCGGATCCGACCTCGAGGACAGCGCGGCGGCCGAGGGGTTGCGTGCCGACGGTGCGCGGATCCACATCGGCCACGATCCGGCCAACCTCGGCGATGCTGAGTTCGTCGTCATCAGCACGGCGATCCCGGACCACAACATCGAGATCCAGGCGGCCGAGGAGCGGGGGATCCCGGTCCTGCGGCGGCGGAGCATCCTGCCCGCCATCGCCGCCGAACGTCGATCGATCGTCATCGCCGGAACCCACGGCAAGACCACGACGAGCTCGATGCTCGCGATGGCGATGCGCGAGTCGGGCCTCGACCCGTCGTTCATCATCGGTGGTGTCGTCAAGGATCTCGGGTCCGGAGCCGTGTGGAGTGACGGCGAGTGGTTCGTCGTCGAAGGCGACGAGTCCGACCGGACCTTCCTCGCGCTCGGCGCCGAGATCGCCGTGATCACCAACGTCGAGCCCGACCATCTCGAGACCTACGACAACGATCCGGCCCAGCTGATGGCCGCCTTCGTCGAGTTCGCCTCCGGCGCCACGACCCGGATCTACTGCGCCGACGACCCCGGCGCGATGGAGATCCACGCGGCCGCACCCGGCGTCACCTACGGCGCCTCGGCCGAGGCCGACTACCGGATGGTCGACATCGACCACGGCCCGACCTCGGTCGCCTTCACCCTTCACCACGGCGGTGAGGATCTCGCTCGGGTCGAACTGCCGACCTCGGGGATGCACAACGCCCGCAACGCCGCCGGCGCGTTGATCGCGGCGATCGCGGCCGGTGGCGACCCGACCGCC
>CAZEML010000217.1:0-6841 GCA_964513285.1 uncultured Candidatus Nemicrothrix sp. | reverse complement strand
AGCGACCTGGTCGTGGCGACCGGCATCGCCAACATCCACATGCGCCATCCCGGGATGATGAAGCAGGGGGCGGCCACGCTGGCCGAGCTCTCCGGTGGTCGCTTCGTGCTCGGCCTCGGGGTCTCGCACGCACCGCTGGTCGAAGGTCTCCGCAAGCTCGACTACTCCAAGCCGCTCACCACAATGCGCGCCTATCTCGACGGCATGGACGCCTCGCCGTACATGGCGGTGCCGCCTGCGGAGGAGCCGCCGGTCGTCCTCGCCGCCCTCGGACCGAAGATGCTCGAGCTGTCCGCCGAACGCACCCAGGGCGCTCATCCGTACTGGACCACGCCCGAGCACACCGCCCAGGCCCGCGAGATCATGGGGCCCGACGCCTGGCTCTGTGTCGAACAGAAGTGTGTGCTCACGACCGACGCCGAGGTCGCCCACGACACCACCAACCAGCAGCTCGGCATCTACGCCGACCTCCCCAACTACCGGAACAACTGGAAGCGGCTCGGCTTCACCGAGGAGGAGATCGCCGATCGCGACCCGCGCTTCCTCGACGCTGTGATGGCGTGGGGTGACGAGGCCGCGATCGCCGAGCGAGTGCAGGCCCACTACGACGCCGGAGCCAGCCACGTCTGCATCCAACCGATCGACCCCGAGAACCGCGCCGAGCCGGATTGGAACCTGCTCGAAGCCCTCTCCCCCACTGCCTCATGAGCGCGCCGACCGGGATCAACGCCGACAACGTCACCGCCTGGATGGCCGAGCGCATCGACTCGCTCGCGCCACCGCTCGACTTCGAGCTCATCACCGGTGGTGCGTCCAACCTGACCTTCCGGGTCACCGACACCGCCGGTGGAACGTGGGTCCTGCGCCGCCCACCCACCGGCCACGTGCTCGCCAGCGCCCACGACATGTCCCGAGAGCACCGCATCATCGCCGCGCTCGCCGACACCAACGTCCCGGTGCCTCCGGCGATCGGGTTCTGCCAGGACGACGAGGTCAACGGTGCCGACTTCTACGTGATGGGATTCGTCGAGGGCCAGATCGTCTTCGACTTCGCTGACGGCCAGGCCTACCCGGCCGAGAAGCGGGCCGGGCTCGCCTCGTCGCTCGTCGACACGCTGGTGGACCTCCATGCCCTCGTGCCGGCCGAGGTCGGGCTCGGCGACCTCGGCAAGACCGAGGACTACTGCGCCCGGCAGCTCCGTCGCTGGAAGCGCCAGATCGACGAAGGCTCCGATCGCGACCTCCCGCTGTTCCACGAGCTCCACACCCGCCTCTCGGCCGGAATCCCGGATCAGCAGGGTGCCGGCATCGTCCACGGCGACTACCGCCTCGACAACTGCATGGCCGGCCACGACGGCACCATCGCCGCGGTGCTCGACTGGGAGCTGTGCACCCTGGGCGACGTGCTCGCCGACCTCGGCGGCATGGTCATGTGGTGGGGCGACGATCCCGAGGCGCGCGGCCGGCTCGGCGACGTGCCGACCAAGGCCGACGGGTTCGGCACCGCCGACGACGTGATCGCCCGCTACACCGCTCGCAGCGAACGCGATCTGTCGAACCTGCCCTGGTACGTCGCGTTCCAGCATTGGCGGCTGGCCGCCATCAGCGAAGGCGTACGCGTGCGCTACGCCGCCGGCGCGATGGGCGACCAGGAAGGCACCGCCGACGGCGACGCCCGGGACGGCATCGACTATCTGCTCAGCGGCGCCGAAAAGTGGCTTGCCCGGGTCTGAGACCCGGGCAAGCGCGAGCGGTGATCAGCAGCGCCAGCTGCTGCGAGTGAACAACAGCACGAGCTGCTGCGAGTGGCCTGCGACCGGCGGTCGCAGCCAGGGTGACGTGCGTCAGCCGAGGGCGGCGATCGCGGCGTCGTAGTCGGGCTCGGCCGCGATCTCGGGCACGAGCTGGCTGTGGAGCACGGTGCCGTCGGTGTCGAGCACGACGACGGCGCGAGCGGCGAGGCCCTCGAGCAGACCGTCGGTCATGCGAACGCCGAGCGAGTCGAGCACCTCGGGGTTCTTGAACGTCGAGCCGGTCGACACGTTCTCGATGCCCTCGGCGCCACAGAAGCGAGCGGCGGCGGGCGGAAGGTCGGCCGAGACACACAGCACCGTGGTGTTGTCGAGGTCGGCGGCGCGCTCGTTGAAGGTGCGCACGCTGGTCTGACAGGTGGGGGTGTCGATCGACGGGAAGATGTTGAGCACCACCCGCTGACCAGCGAGGTCAGCTGCGCCGACCGGAGTCCAGTCGCTCTTGGTCAGGGTGAAGTCGGGACCGGCCGACCCCTCCGCGGGGAGGTCGCCGTTGGTGTGGATGGGGTTGCCCCCGAGGGTGATCTCTGCCATGTGAGGCAGCATAGGGGCATGACACCGGCTGTGGAGCTGCTGCGAAGCCTCGGGATCGAGCACGAGATCGTGCAGTACGACCACGACCCGAACCATCCGTCGTTCGGCATGGAAGCGGTCGAGGCGCTCGGCCTCGACCCCGACGCGACGTTCAAGACGCTGATGGTCACGTTGGACGACGGGCGACACGCGATCGGCGTCGTCCCGGTGTCGTGCACCCTCGACCTGAAGGCGATCGCGGCCGCGGCGGGTGCGAAGAGGGCCCGCATGACCGATCCGGCCGAGGCCGAGCGCCGCAGCGGCTACGTGGTCGGCGGCATCAGCCCGTTCGGGCAAAAGCACGTCCTGCCCACCTTCGTCGACGAATGGGCGACGGCGCTCGACCGGATCCACTGCAGCGGCGGCCGACGAGGGCTCGAGGTCGTCGTCGAGGCCGAGGCGTTCGAGATCGCGCTGGGAGCGTCGTTCCCGGCCATCGCCGTCTGGGGGTAGGTTCGCCCCATGAATCATCACGTGGAACTCACCTACTGCGTCCCTTGAGACTATTCAGCCCACGCCGTGAGCGTGGTCACGGATCTGCTGACCAACTATCAGCACGCCATCGCTGATCTGAAGCTCATCACCGGCGGGAGTGGCGTCTTCGACGTCACCGTCGACGGCACGATGATCTACTCCAAGGCCGAGACCGGCCGCCACGCGGAACCGGGCGAAGTCCTCGCCGCGTTCACGGAGTTCGTGGGCCCGATCAAACGCTACGGGGAGTAGATCCGCGGCGATCGCCAGCCCGGCGCTTGGCCGCCTCGCTGGGCGACACCTTGCGCTCGCTGTGCAGCACCGGAGCGAGCCGGGCGAGCTGATCGTTCTGCTCGATCGATTGCGGCCCGGCCGCAGGCCGAGCCGACCGAACGCGCTGAAGCGCGTCGTCGACGCCGGACCCGAACGCGACCAGCACGAGCGCGGCGACGAGTCCGGCTCGGCCCCATCCAGCACCGCAGTGCACGACGACGCCCTCGCCGCGCACCAGGCGGCGGACGGTGGCGCGAACCAGCGACAACATGTCGAGGTCGTCGATGACCAGATGGTCCTCGATCGGTGCCCGCAGCGCCTCGAACGGCTCGGGATGGCGAAGCCACTCGAGGTACTCGGGGAAGCGACGTTCGATTTCGGCATCGGTCTGCAAGCACACGATGGTCTGTGCACCGACATGGTCGAGCAGGCCCGGCGCGTCGGGACCGACCGCGTCGAGCCCGGTGAGGATCAGCGCGCCAGAAACTCCGCCAAGTGGTACTTGGTGAACTCCGCCAACGCTGCGGTACCGGTCGCCCCCGATGTCCACGCCGCGCAGAGTAGCCGGAATCCCCACGACCCGTGGGGACACGTGTCGCGAGGGCCGTCACATGGCGACCTTGGTCACCGACGCGCCATGATCGTCGCAATGAGTGAGATCCCACACATGCGACTGGGCGCGACGGCGAACGACGCAGCGGCAGACCGAGCGAAACCACTGGCTGGGGTTCGGGTCCTGGCGATCGAACAGATGGCGGCGTTGCCCTTCGGCACGCAGCTCCTCGCTCGGCTCGGCGCCGACGTCGTGAAGGTCGAATCACCCGGTACCGGGGACTCCGGTCGAGGGTCGATGCCCGCGATCGACGACCCCGCCGGGCGTCGCGTCGGTGCGACGTTCCTCCGCAACAACCTCAACAAGCGGTCGGTCACACTCAACCTCAAGGACCCCGACGGCGTCCGTCTCTGCCTGGAACTGGCGAAGACCGCCGACATCGTCTGTGAGAACTTCAAGGCCGGCACCGCCGACCGCCTCGGCATCGGCTACGACGCCGTCCGTGCGGTGAAGCCGGACGTGATCTATCTGTCGGTGTCCGGCTTCGGCAACGACCCCGCGTCGCCCCACATCCATCGCGCCGCCTACGCCGCGGTCGTCGAGGGCATGTCGGGCATCTACGAGTACAAACGCCTGCCGGAGCGACCACCGATCGTCAACCCGGTCGGTGCGCTCGGCGACATCAGCTCCGCGTTGTTCGGCGTGATCGGTGTCCTCGCTGCGCTCCGCGACCGCGACGCCACCGGCGAGGGGCAGTACGTCGACATCGCCATGCTCGATGCCGCGGTCGCCATGACCGACCTGGTCACCAACTTCCACTCGATGGGGATCTCCGGCGAGGCCGATGCCGCGGTCGGGATCATCGAGACCTTCGCGGCCGGCGAGGGCCACTTCATCGTGCAGTGTGTGCGTGAGCACCAGTTCGAGAAGCTCGCCGAGGTCACCGGCAACGCCCAGTGGCTGACCGACGAGCGGCTCGCGACCCGTGAGGGTTGGCGAGACCACTTCCACACGGTGATCCGCCCCGATGTCGAACGGTGGGCCAGCGAGATGACCAACCGCGAAGCCGTCGCTGCGCTCGCGGCCGAGGGTCTGGCGGTCGGCGAGAGCTACACGCCGACCGACATCGTCGCCGACGAGCACGTCGCGGCGCGCAACATGCTCGTGGCGATGGAGCCGCCCGCCGGCGGCGACCCGGTGCTGATCCCGGGCAATCCGGTGAAGCTCAGCAAGATGACCGAGGGCCCCGAGACGCGGGTGCCGTGGCTCGGCGAACACACCGAGGCGATCCTCGGTGAGGAACTCGGGCTCGATGCGACCGCGCTGGCGGACCTCCGCGAACGCGGTGTGATCGACTAACCGTCAGCTCGGGTCGATGTCGACGCCGCGGCCCAACCGCCAGGCCTCGGCGGTCTCTGCGAACGAACGACCGAGCAGCGCTGCAGCCTGGACGGCACCGCCGGTGGCGACCGTCTCATCGGCGTCGGGCACCCGGATCGGTGCCCCGTGGAGATCCGCGAGGATCTGCCGGTGGGCCGGACTGTTGGCGCCACCACCGATCAGATGAAGGCGCCCGCCGACCGAAGCACCCGCCTCGGCGAGGGCACCGAGCCCGAACAGGAGACCGCGCAGCACCCCCTCGTGGGCGGCGCGGGCGAGGTCCGCCGGCGTCGTGTCGTTGCGGAGCCCCTCGAAGATGCCGGTGGCATCGGGCAGGTTCGGGGTGCGTTCGCCGTCGAAGTACGGCGTGAGCCGGGCACCGTTGGCGCCGGCCGGTGCCTCGAGGGCGGCCGCGGCGAAGGCGGCGTGGTCGAGCCCGAGCCAACCCGCGACCGTGTCGGTGACCTTGGTGGCGTTGAGGGTGCACACGAGCGGCAGGAAGCCGCCCGTCGCGTCGGCGAAACCGGCCACCGCGCCGGACGAGTCAGCGGTCGGGGTGGGCGAGGCGGCATAGACGACGCCGGAGGTCCCGAGCGAGAGGGCGGCGTCTCCTGGCTGAAGCCCCAGGCCGAGCGCCGCTGCCATGTTGTCGCCACTGCCGGGGCCGACCGGGATTCCCGCCGGCACGCCGAGCACGGCGGCGGCTTCGGTCGTGACCGTGCCGAGCACGTCGGTGGGACCGAGCACGGACGGGACGAGGTCGGCCCAGTCGTCACGCCCACCGACGAGCGCGAGCAGCTCCGCGGCGCACTCCCCCGTCGACGCGTCGAACCAACCGCTGCCCGACGCATCGCCCCGATCGGTGGCGTGCACGCCCGTGAGCCGGAGGTTGAGATAGTCGTGCGGCAGCATCACCTTCGCGATCGCCGCGACCTGGTCGGGCTCGTGCTCGACCAGCCACGCGAGTTTGGTGATGGTGAAGGATGCGACCGGCACCGAGCCGACCCGCTGCGCCCACGTCTCCGCGCCCACCTGCTCGGTCAGCGCGGCGGCCTGGGGCGCTGACTCCGTGTCGTTCCACAGCTTTGCGGCCCGGAGCGGCTGGTCGTCGGCGCCGAGCACGACCATGCCGTGCTGTTGACCGCCGACACCGATCGCGGCGACGTCCGTCCGTGCCGAACCGGTCGCCACGAACGCCTCGACCAGCGCCGACCACCACGTGACCGGGTCCTGTTCGCTGCGCGGCGGGCTCGTGGGCGGGTGCGACGCCCGACCGACCGCGACGACGTCGCCGGTGTCGAGATCGCGGAGCTCGACCTTGCACGACTGAGTCGACGAATCGACGCCGGCGACGAGCGGCATCAGCGGGTGCGCTCGATGTAGCGGTTGACGAGGTTCTCGAGCTCTTCTTGACGACCGCTGATCGGCGCCGGATCGAGCTCGGTGTCGGCCACGAAGTGATGCAGCGAACCGAGGGACGCGCCGGGCCCGTTGCCATTGCGGATGTCGGTACCGAGCGCCCCGTCCCAGCCGGCGTAGCGCTCGGTGCGGCGGCCCTCGAGCACGCCGTCCTCCAACATGGCGTGGGCGACCAGGAGCGAACGCGCCATGGTGTCCATCCCGCCGATGTGGGCGTGGAACAGATCGTCGCGAGCGATCGACATCCGCCGCAGCTTGGTGTCGAAGTTGAAGCCGCCGGTCGTGAAGCCGCCGGCCCGCAGGATCTCGTAGACACCGAGCGACATCTCCTCGACCGAGTTCGGGAACTGGTCGGTGT
>CAZEML010000216.1:0-7004 GCA_964513285.1 uncultured Candidatus Nemicrothrix sp. | reverse complement strand
ATCGGCGCCGCGATCGCCGAACGGCTCGCCGCCGAGGGCGCGGACGTCGCACTGGTCGCCCGCACCCGGTCCTCGCACGCCCACCTCGACGGTTCGCTCGACGAGACCGCCGAGCGGTGCGCAGTCCACGGTGCGTCGGTGGCGATCGTCGTCGCTGACCTGACCGACGTCGAGCAGCGGGCCGGCATCGTGCCGTCAGCCGTCGAGCAGCTCGGCGGCTCGGTCGACATCCTGGTCAACAACGCAGCGGCGGCCATCTATCAGCCGGTGACCGAGACCTCGCTCAAGCGGCGGCACTTGATGTTCGAGGCGAACGTGCATGCACCGCTCGACCTGGCGACGGCCGTCATCCCGGCGATGACCGAGGCGGGGGAGGGATGGATTATCAACCTCTCCAGCGGAACCGCCCGCCCGTGGCCGGGGCCGCCGTTCGAGGTGGGCAGCCTCGGCACCACGATCAGCCTCTACGGCGCGTCGAAAGCCGCCCTGGACCGGATGACCAACGGTCTCGGCGCCGAGCTGTACGGCACCGGGATCCGGGTCAACACCGTGCAGCCTCGGGCCGCCGTGCTCTCCGAGGGCGCGGCGAAGCTCGCCGGGAGCAAGCTGCGGGCCGACCAGGTCGAGACGATGGAACAGATGGTCGAGGGCGCGGTGGCGCTGGCGTGCTGCGCCGAGGACGTCACCGGCCGGGTGACGGTCAGCCTCGACAACCTCGTCGACTTCGGCCTCGAGGTTCGAGGCCTCGACGCCCGCCCGCTCGCCTAGGCAGGGACCGGGACGTCGCCCGGCTCGGCGACCGGGGCCCGCTTCGGGCGGCGGCGGATCGCTTCGGCGATCAGGATCCCCAGCGGGGCGGAGAACCACACCGAGAACAGGATCGAGGCGCTCTCCCAGTTGCGGAGCAGCGGGCCGGTCACGACCAGCATCACCCGGAACAACCAGAACGAACCCCACATCGAACCCAGGTTTCGGATCATCCAGATCCGATGGCCCACCAGGTCGCCCGCACGGGCCGTCTTCACGCCCATGATCGCGGTGCCGTACACGAAGGCCGACATCGACCAGAACCCGACCATCGCCCACGCACCGCCGTACTCCGAGACGGCGTGGTGTTCGGTCGTGAGCCAGACCGCCGACGCGGTGCCGAGGGTCAGGAGTCCGAAGGTGACCCGACCGAGCATCCGGTGCCGGTCCCGGTGCTCGCCGACCCCGGGGCGCCACACCTGGTAGTGCATCAGCAAGAACGCGGCGGTGTTCAAGGCGATGTGGATGTAGAGGAGGTTCGAGCGCAGCGCGGGACCGTCGGCGAACCGGTCGTAGAAGGCGACCCCCCACGACGGGTGGTACTGGAATCGGTCTCCCCAGACGCTGCAGGCGTTGTCGGCGCACGTGGCGAGGGCGGGCGCCCCTTCGTCGCTGGCCAGGCCGATGTTGTCGAAGACGTCGTAGATGCCGACGAAGTAGGCGATCCCGTCGGCCTGCCCTTCGACGAAGTAGCGGCCGTTCAAGAAGACGGCGATCGCCAGCCCGAAGAGCAGGAACGGCCAGTACCGCTTGGTCCGGATGCCGTAGACCAGGGTCGCGCCCCAGACACCGAGCGCCACATAGATGCCGATGACATCCCAGGCCATGTCCATGCCAACCCCCCAGTCGACCGTCTGGACGAGACGCTAGTCGACGGGGTGTACCCCGAGCCGGGGCGGTCGGGTCAGCCGGCGCCGCCGTCCATGAACCGGTTCATCTGCGATGCGGCGACTTCAGGGTCGAGCTCGGCGTGCTCGTTCTTGCGGGCGGCGTCCTCGGCCCACTCCGCAGCGGCCGCCGCGATCGCGTCGGCCTGGAGGTGGCGGAGCTCGTTGCGGAGCTCGTCGCCCCGCATGCTGAGATGGAACCGTCGGGCGAAGTCGTCAGCGTCGAGCGCCGCGAGTTCGCGGTCGTTCTCGACGATCAGGTCCCAGAGCTCGTCGGTCGTCAGTGCAGCCATGCGGCGCAGTAGGCCACAACCGACCGAAAGCGGGGCGAAAGCGGCCTCAGGGCGCGCCGCCCTCGCCCGGCATCATGCGGGCCATGGCCTCGAGCGCTTCGACATTTTGTGCGTGCTCGCCCTTGCGGCCGGCCCGCTCGGCCCACTCGTCGCCGGCCGCTTCGAGCTGATCGGCGGTGGCCTCGTGGAGCTGGGCGCGCAGCGAATCGATCTTGGTCTCGAGGGCGTAGCGGGTGGCGAACTCGTCAGAGGACAGCGCATCGGCCTGCGCCCGGAGCGACGCGATCTCGGCGAGGAGCTCCTCCTCGTTCATCGATGGTTCGTCAGAATCCGGCGGAGCCCACTCAGACGTCATGGTTCCACTCAACCACGTTCGATTGCGATGCGACCGGCACCCTCGACCGCTCGGCCGATGACCGCCGCAGTGTGGCCGTCGGCCACGAGACCGGCGACGACCTCGTCGGCGGCGTCGGGATCGACCCCGAACACCAGACCGCCGCTGGTCTGAGCATCGGCGAGGATCGTGACGTCGAGCGTGTCGACGCCGTCGCCGACGTCGAGCCACTCGTCGATCCAGTTGAGGTTGCGGCCGGTGCCGCCCGGAACGACGCCGTCGGCGGCGAGTTCGGTGGCACCGACGATGACGGGGACCGAGTCGACGTCGATCTCGAGCCCGACCCCGGATTCCTGCGCCATCCGACCGGCGTGGCCGAGCAGGCCGAAGCCGGTCACGTCGGTCGCGCCGGTTGCCCCGGCGGCGACCGCGGCAGCCGCGCCGGCCGCGTTGGTCATCGTCATCGACGCGATCGCGGCCTGCATGGTGGCCGCGTCGACCACATCACGCTTCTGCGCGGTCGTGATGATGCCGATGCCGAGGGGCTTGGTGAGCACCAGCGCCTGGCCGGCTCGCAGTCCGGCGTTGGTGAGCATCTTGTCGGGGTGCACCTCGCCGACGACCGCCATGCCGTACTTGGGCTCGGGATCGTCGACCGTGTGGCCGCCGGCCACGATGAAGCCGCACTCGTGCGCGATGTCCTGGCCACCGAGCAACACATCGCCCAGCAGCTCGCTCGAGAGTTCCTCGGTGTTCCAGCACACGAGGTTCAGACCGAGCAGGGGAGTCCCGCCCATCGCGTACACATCGCTCACCGCGTTGGCGGCGGCGACCCGGCCCCAGTCGCGCGCGTCGTCGACCACCGGCGTGATGAAGTCGGCGGTGACCACGAGGGCGCGTACCTCCGACAGGCGGTAAACGGCGGCATCGTCGCCGCTGGCCGCCCCGACGAGGAGGTTCGGTGAATCAGGAGGGGTGAGACGGCGCACGACCTGCGCCAGTTCGCCAGGGGCGAGCTTGCAGCCTCAACCGGCGCCGTGGCTGAACTCCGTCAGACGTCGACTCATGTCACCTCCTCCGCATTCCTGCTGTTCGCACCCTACGCCGTAGGGTCTGGCGTATGACCGACAGCGTCGATCCTCGCCTGCAGACACGTGCAACCGAACTCTTCGGCGTTCGATTCCCGATCGTGCAGACCGGGATGGGATGGGTCGCCGGCGCGTCGCTGGTGAGCGGCACCGCCAACGCCGGCGGGCTCGGCATCCTCGCCTCCGCCACGATGACCTTCGAGGAGATGGTCGCGGCGATCGACGAAGTCCACGAGCGCACCGACGAGCCCTTCGGCGTCAACCTCCGCACCGACGCGGTCGACATCGAGCAGCGGGTCGATCACCTGATCGCCGCCGAGGTGAAGGTCGCGAGCTTCGCCCAGGCGCCACGGCCCGACATGGTGGCCAAGCTCAAGGAGGCCGGTCTGGTCGTCATGCCGACGGTCGGCGCACGCCGCCACGCCGAGAAGGTCGCCGAGTGGGGCGTCGACGCCGTGTTGTGCCAGGGCGGCGAAGGCGGCGGCCACACCGGCACCGTGCCGACCTCGCTGTTGCTGCCGCAGGTCATCGACGCCGTCGACATTCCCGTGATCGCGGCCGGTGGTTTCCACGATGGCCGCGGCCTCGCCGCCGCCCTCGCCTGGGGAGCCGACGGCATCGCCATGGGCACCCGCTTCTTGCTCACCGCCGACTCCAGGGTGCCCGACGAGATCAAGCAGGCGTACCTCGCGACGCCGGTCACCGGCACCGTCGTGTCGACCGCGATCGACGGCGCTCCCCAGCGCGTGATCCGCACCGACATGGTCGATTCGCTCGAGAAGGCGGGTCTGACCCGCTTCCCGAAGGCGGCGATGAACGCGCTCCGGTTCCGGAAGATGACCGGGACCCCGCTGACCGACCTGCTTCGGGAAGGCCTCGCGATGAAGCGGAACCAGGATCTCTCGTGGGCCCAGCTGGCGATGGCGGCCAACGCCCCGATGCTCACCAAGGCGACCATGGTCGACGGCGAGATCGACGTCGGCATCCTGCCCACCGGCCAGTGCGTCGGTGTGGTCGACGATCTCCCGACCTGCGACGAGTTGATCCAGCGGATCGTCGCCGAGGCCGTGGAGGCGATGGATCGCCTCACCCCTGCGTCTTCCTCCTAGACTCCGCCTGTTCGCCACCAGCGAATTCCGGTGTGATCCCGGAACTGTCCCGCAACGGTGATGCCGCTTCGGTCTCTCACTTCGGTGAGCGAGCGAGACGGACGAGTCCGGTCGCCTGATGGAGAACGTTCAAACGAACCGACCCTCGAGGAAGGGACGGCTCGTGCGAGAGGGGCTTCCCTGTCGCTCGTGCCAACCGACTCGAGCCACAGGAGGAACCCCATGAAGAAGCTCACCAAGCTCCTCGCCCTGCTGGCCGTGCTCGCGTTGTTCGCCGCTGCATGTGGCGATGACGACGAGATCACCGACGCCGCCGACTCGACAACCGACGCCGCCTCGGCTGCCGCCGGAGACGACGACATGGCCGATGACGACATGTCCGAGGACGACGAGATGTCCGACGAAGCCGACGACGCCGAGGCCGAGACGTCCGACGACGCCGACGACGACATGGCTGACGAAGACATGGCCGAAGCGATGACCGAGCTGCGGATCGTGTCGCTCTCGCCGACCGCCACCGAGGTGCTCTTCGCCATCGGTGCCGGCGATCACGTGATCGGCGTCGACCAGTTCTCGAACTACCCGGCCGAGACCGCCGACGTCGAGACGACCGGCCTCGACAGCTGGACGATCAACGTCGAAGCGATCGCCGCCCTCGAGCCGACCATGATCTTCATGCAGAGCAACGAAGCCGCGGAGGCGTTCCGGACCCTCGGCATCGAGGTCATCGAGAACGACGCCGCCGTCGACTTCGACGGCGTGTACGCCCAGATCGAACAGACCGGCGCCGCCGTCGATCGCGTCGCCGAGGCGGCCGAGCTGGTCCTGCAGATGCAGACCGACATCGATGCGCTGGTCGGTGCCCTGCCCGACGTCAGCGGGCAGACCTTCTACCACGAGCTCACGCCCGACTACTACAGCGCCACCTCGTCGACCTTCATCGGTGAGGTGTACGGCCTGTTCGGCCTGGTCAACATCGCCGACGCCGCCGACCCGGACGGGTTCGGCTTCCCGCAGCTCAGCGAGGAGTACATCGTCGACAGCGACCCGAACTTCGTCTTCCTGGCCGACACCCTCTGCTGCGCCGAGAACGCCGACACCGTCAGCGCCCGCCCCGGTTGGGAAGGACTGCAGGCAGTGACGGGCGGCAACGTCGTCGAACTCAACGACGACATCGTCTCCCGCTGGGGTCCCCGGGTCGTCGACTTCATCGCTGTGATCGCCGGTGCGATCGAGTCGGCGACCGTCGACGCCTGATCCGAGCGATCGGACGCGCATGGCCGACACCGACACGCCGGAGGTCTTGGGCCCGCTGCTTCGTGCGGCGGGGCCCGGCCCGTTGGCGTTCGGTGTCGGCATCGCCGCGGTCCTCGTGTCGACGATCGCCGGCATCGCGATCGGAGCCGTCGACATCGCTCCCGGCGCGATCGTGCGCCAGCTCCTCGACAACGTCCCGGGCCTCGATGTCGATTCGGGGCTGAGCGAGCAACGCATCGCGATCATCGAACAGATCCGGCTGCCTCGGGTCGTGCTCGGACTCCTCGTCGGCGCCACCCTCGCCGTGAGTGGCGCGGCCTACCAGGGCTCGTTCCGGAACCCGTTGGCCGATCCCTACCTGCTCGGCATCGCCGCCGGTGCCGGTCTCGGGGCGACGATCGCGCTCACCCGAGATCTCGGCGACGGCGCCGGGTTCGCGGATCCGGTGCCCCTCGCGGCGTTCGTCGGCGCGATCGCTGCGGTCGCGCTCTCCTACGTGGCCGGCCACATCGGTGGACGATCGACCGCGTCGCTGATCCTCGCCGGTGTGGCGGTCGCGAGCTTCCTCACCGCCGGCCAGACCTATGTGCTGCAGTCGTCCAACGACGACTTCCGTGAGGTGTACTCGTGGATCCTGGGCCGGATCGCCACCTCGGGCTGGTCCGAACCCGCCTTGATGCTCCCGTACTTCCTCGTCACCTTCGGGGTGATCTTCCGGTACCGCCGGGCGCTGGACGTCCTGTCGGTCGGCGACGAGGAGGCCCAGGCCCTCGGCCTCGAGCCGCGCAAGGTGCGGCTGATCGTCGTGGTGACCGCATCGCTCGGCGCGGCCGCGGCGGTCTCGGTCAGCGGGCTGATCGGTTTCGTCGGGATCATCATTCCGCACCTGGTCCGTCTCGCGTTCGGCGCCAGCTACCGCACCCTCATCCCGCTGTCGGTGCTCTTCGGCGGTGCGTTCATGGTCGCCGCCGACCTCGTCGCTCGCACGATCGTCGAACCGGCCGAACTGCCGATCGGTGTCGTCACCGCGTTCCTGGGCGCGCCCTTCTTCGTGCTCGTGCTCCGCACCAGCCGCCGGCAGGTGTGGTGATGAGCGCCGTCGCCGTCCGAGAGGTGAGCGTCGACCTCGGGAAGCGTCGCGTCCTCGACGCCGTGAGCCTCGTCGTCGAACCGGGGGAGTGGGTCAACATCATCGGGCCCAACGGCGCGGGCAAGACGACCCTGCTGCG
>CAZEML010000215.1:0-7011 GCA_964513285.1 uncultured Candidatus Nemicrothrix sp. | reverse complement strand
GGCTCGGGGCGTTGCGGAGGGGCGGGGTAGCCGGGCGGGAGCGTCATGGCGAGGTGCTTTCGGTGAGGGGCGGGTCGGTCAGGCGAGGGCGAACTCGGGTGAGCAGAGCGAGAGCGCGAAGAGCAGCTCGAGGCCGGAGTCGTACTCGGTCTGCTGGTCGATCGCCTGCTGGAGCGTCGTGCGGGTCTCGGTGGAGACGTCCCAGATCGAGCAGCGGGCGAGGACCGCGTCGACCGTCGGCTCGATCGAGGTGTCGAGCGAGTCGTCCCACGACCGGCCGAGGACCTGGTTGACCCGGGTCAGGATCTGGCTGGCGCCCAGCCAGCGGTCGTCATCGGGCCAACCCGCGACGTTGGGCGGCGACAGCGGCACCTGACCGGCGAGGTGCAGCTGCCAGGTGTCGATCTGCGCGTCGTTGGCTCCCAGGGCGGAGAGCGCCCCGATCAGCCACTCGACGGGCTGCCGCGGCCGAGCGCGGCGTCCGGCGGCGAACCCGTCGCTGCGAACGATGGCGGCGACCAGCGGGAGGATCTCGAGGTCGGCGGCTCGGAAGATGCGGCCCAGCCGGTCGGCTTCGGCCGGATCGGGGTCGACCCCGACGAGATGCCGGTAGAGCCGGGTCGCGACGTGCGACGGGCAGGCCGGGTGATCGCAGACGGCGTCGACCACCTCGTCGACCCCGAATCGATCGCGGACCCCGAGGAAGGTGACCGGCCGGTCGTAGTGGGCCTCGGGATCGAACCACGAGGTGTTCGCCTCCCAGTCGACGTTCCAGCCCGACAGGGCGCGGGCGCCGGCCTTGACGTCGTCCTCGGTGTAGTTGCCCACCCCCAGCGTGAACAGCTCCATCAACTCCCGCGCCAGGTTCTCGTTGGGGTTGTCGCCGGTGGACCCCGCGCCGTCGAGGTACAGCAGCATCAGCGGGTCGCGCAGCATCGACCGGGTGAGCTCGCGGAAGTTGCCGAGGGCGTGCTGGCGCATCGTGACGTGGTGGTTCCACACCATCTCGGACTCGCCGGAGTGGAGGTGGGCCGTGAAATGGCCGTGCCAGTACCAGACCATGCGCTCGTGGAGACCGGCATCCGGGTCGCGGAGCCGTTCCAGCCACCACTGAAGGATGTCCTCGTCCTCAAGGACGGGGTTGCCGTCGTCGTCGGTCCGGACCTCGACGGCTTCGCCGGTCCGCTCCGCTTCGAGCCGGGCGCGTACGCCGATCGGGGCGGCGAGCGCTCGGGCGGAGGCCACCCCCTGCGCCGCGATCGCTCGGTCACCCGAGTCGGCGAGGACGTCGTCGACGACGTCGGGGTAGGCCCGTCCGGCGAGGCGTTCGACCTGGCCGGCCGCCGGCCCGAACGTCGTGCGACGCAACAGGTGGGCGATCGCCTCTCGGCGCTCGATGTCGTCAGCGGTGAGGTCCATGGCCGGAACGTACGAACCCGGCGGTGAGCCCTCGGTGAAGCGGTTCTTCATGGCAGCTTCATGTGGCCCGAGCCAGACTGGGCCGATGCGCCTGTTGCTGGTCGAGGACGACGTCTCGTTGGCGACGGTGGTCGAGCGGGGCCTGCGCGAGGACGGTTACGCCGTCGATGTCAGCGGCTCGATGATCGACGCCCTCCACCAGTTGCAGACCAACGAGTACGACGTCGCGGTGCTCGACCTCGGCCTGCCCGACGGCGACGGGCTCCAGATCTGTCGGCACATCCGCAGCGGCACCGGCTCGGCCTCACCCCACCTGCCCGTCTTGATGCTGACCGCCAGGGACGGCCTCAGCGACAAGGTCGAAGGGCTCGACGCCGGCGCGGACGACTATCTCACCAAGCCGTTCGACTACCCCGAACTCACCGCCCGCCTCCGCGCGCTGTTGCGCCGCCCGGCCAACGCCCACGCTCCGGTCCTGACCGTCGGCGATGTCACCCTCGATCCCGCAGCGCGGATCGTCCGGCGCTCAGCGATCACGGTGCCGCTCACGGCCCGGGAGTTCTCGCTGCTCGAGTATCTGATGCGGCACGCCGACGAGGTCGTCAGCCGGGAGACCCTCCTCGAACACGTCTGGGACGCGAACTACGACGGCCTCTCCAACGTGGTCGATGTCCACATCGCCAATCTGCGACGCAAACTGGCGCTCGAGGGCGCCCACGACCCGGTGGAGACGGTGCGGGGCGTCGGCTACCGCATGATCGCTGAGGCCTCCACGTGAACCTCCAACGAACCCGAGTGCAACTGACCCTGCTCTACAGCGTGTTGACGGCGCTCGCGGTCGGGGCGATCGGTTGGTACGCGGTGCGAGAAGCCACCGACCGGATCCAGGACTCCGCCGAGCGCGAGGCCGAAGCGGTGATCCGCGACGTCACCCTCGAGTGGCCGGCGTTCGACGGGTCGGGCCCGGGCAACACCTGGTTGGTCAACGTCGAGGACCGGTGGACCAACCCGGTGGGCGACACCTGGATCGAGCCGCCGCTCTTCACCCTGGCCGAGACGACGTGGGGTTCGCCGACCTTCGACGAGTTCGAGTTCGACGGGGTCACCTACCTGTCGTACAGCGTGCCGATTCCGATCGAGGGCCAGGAGTGGCGCGAGGCGTTCGTGACGACGGTCGACCTCACCCCCTTCCGGGCCGATGCCTCGTCGATCCGCTTCCGGATCTGGTTGGCGGCGATCGGTTCGATCGTGGCCGCGAGTGCGGCGGGGTACTGGGTCGCTGGACGATCGCTCGCACCCGCCCGGTTCGCCATGCGGCAACAGCGGGACTTCATCGCCGACGCGGCTCACGAACTCCGCACCCCGCTCGCGGTGATCCAGGCGTCGGCCAGTCACACGTTGTCGCGCGAACGAGACGGCGACAGTTACCGGGAGTCACTCGAGGAGATCCGCGAGGCGGCCCAGCGAGCCGGGGCCGGCGTCGCCGAACTCCTCGAGCTGGCGCGCCTCGAGGCGGGCCAGGCCACCCTGCGCAAGGCTCCGCTTCGGCTCGACCTGTTGGCCGAGGAGGTCGCGGCCGGCATCCGGGTCGATGGCACCACGGTCGAGGCTCAACCGACCGGCGCGCTGGTGGTCGACGCCGACTACGGGATGATCCGTCAGTCGGTCGAGACCCTCACCAACAACGCGGTGGCGCGAGCGGAGCGTGTGTGGCTCTCGACCGGAGAGGTCGACGCCTGGGCGGTGATCGACATCGCCGACGACGGGCCCGGGTTCGACCCCGAGATCCTGCCGCACGTCTTCGATCGGTTCCGCCGCGGCGACAGCCGCGGCTCCAGTGGGCTCGGCTTGGCGATCGCCAACACGATCGTCACCTCCCACGGCGGGCGGATCGAGGTCTCCAATCGGCCTGATGGTGGTGCGCTCGTGCGGATGCTCCTGCCCGTCGGTTCCGGCGCCAAGGCCTGACGGCCGGCGGGACGCGCGGCGGCGCGGTTCAGGCCGCGGCGGAGCGGGTGGCGACGCGAACGATGTCGTCGAGGGCGTCGACCAGGGCGGGGTTGTTGGTGAACAACGCCTGGGCCTCGGGACACGCCCATGGCTGGCACAACGCCTCGGCGGGCAGCCCGGACCGGATCCATGCGGTCGCGATGCGTCGGATCGCACTGTCGACCGACGGATCGGCTGCCGCGACGGTCGCGCCGGCCATCGATTCGATGTCCCAGTCCGAGGAGGTGACCATGGAGCCGCGCACGAGGTCGAGCCGGTAGCGAATCGCTTCTGCGGCAATCCTCGTGTGGTTCACCGGCCCCGCTCCTCCCCTGAACCCGGCCTGGTGAAATCAGGGTACGAAAAACGCCCGGTCGGAGGGTGGATACATCGCGCGAGTCGCGCGACCACTCGCGCGTTCCGCGCGAATCTCCGCTGTCGTCGGGTCAGTCGGCGCTGGGTCGGCCCGCCGGCCGCGACGGTGCGGGACAGCAATCGACCGCACACACGTCGGGGCGGACCGCGAGCGATCCGAGCGCCCGACGAGGGACCTCGAGCGGGTCACCGGCGGTCTCCGCCGCGATCCGCTCCTCGATGAGATCGACCCACATGGCCACGAACGCCGGGTCGGGCGCCGTGCCCGGGGCGACCGCTCGCTGCAGCCGAATGCCGGCGGCTTCGGCCGTCTCGACCGCTTGGGTGTCGAGGTCCCACATGACCTCCATGTGGTCGCTCACGAACCCGATCGGCACGATCACGGCATGCTCGACCCCTTCCGCGCCCATCGTGACGAGAGCGTCGTTGACGTCGGGTTCGAGCCACGGGATCTGCGGAGGCCCGGAGCGGCTCTGCCACACGAGCCTCCACGGCAGCGACGGGTCGGGCAGGCCGGCGACGACGAGGCGGGCGGCCTCGTGGAGCTGGGCCTCGTAGTCGCACTGGGCCGCCATCGAGGTCGGGATCGAGTGGGCGGTGAAGACGATCGTCGGGCGGGTCCCGGCTCCGTGGGCAGCGATCGCCTCGGCCGTGGAGGCGATGAACGGCTCGAGAAAGCCGGGGTGGTCGTAGTAGGCCCGCACCTTGTCGATCTCGGGCACCTGGAGGTCGGGGCGATGCTCCGCGACCGTGGCCCGGGCCGCGATCAGGTTCTCCCGGTACTGGCGACAGCCCGAGTACGACGAATAGGCCGAGGTGAAGACGGCGAGCGCCCGGCGAATACCGTCCTCGGCCATCTGCTCGACCGCGTCGGGGAGGTAGGGATCCCAGTTGCGGTTGCCCCAGTACACCGGCAGCGGCGTACCGGCCGCCTGCAAAGCGGTCTCGAGCGCGAGCCGTTGACGGCGGCACTGGTCGTTGATCGGGCTCACGCCGCCGAAGTGGGCGTACTGCTCGCCGACCTCCGCGAGGCGCTCGCGCGGGATGTTGCGTCCGGCGGTGACGTTCTCGAGGAACGGGATGACATCGTCGGGGCCCTCGGGCCCGCCGAAGCTGACGAGCAGGATCGCGTCGTAGGGGGTGTCGACCACGCTCGGAGACTACGTGCCCGCGCGCCTTTTCGTTCGGCCGGGCGCTCGCTAGATTTCGCCGCGAACGGGTGGAGGGCCGTGGGCGTGTTTCGCGCCGGCAGCCGCATGCGCCACCCATGCGGCCTCCGCCGACCCAGCCATGACGACCACGCCTCACCACCCAGCTCCGGAGCTCGACTTCGGCGATCGGTTCGCTTCGGCGCGCCCCGCCGAACTCGATCTGCCGTCGGGCTGGGCCCGGTTCCGTCGGGTCGTCGCGCTCGTCGCGGTGTTGTCCCTGATCGCCGGCTGGCAGGCGCTCGGCGCGTCGGCGGAGACGGTCGACGACCTGCGGGGCGACATTCCGACCGGCGACGAGGTTCGTGCCCAGTTGGCCGAGATCGCCGACGATCGACTCGACGTGCTGATCTCGCTGACCGCCACCGAGGCCGATCTCGCCGAGGTGCTCTACGCCCGCGACAGCCTCGACGACGAGCAACGTCGCCTCGCGGCGGAGATCGAGGCGGCCACCGACAATCTGCGCCGACTCGCCATCGAGACGTTCATCACCGGCGGCGACGTGTCCGCCATCGAGTACCTCGCGGCGGTCGATGGTGCGTCGGACTTCTCGTGGCGTCAGTACCTCGTTCGCAACCACGCCGGCTCGTCCCAGGTGGCCCTCGATCGGCTCCGCACGCTTCGCGAGCGGGCCGACGACGCAGTGCTCGAGACGATCAACCGGGCCGACGAGCTGCGGTCGACGATCGCGGTGCTCGAGGCCGAGATCGGTGAACTCGAGCTGCGTGAGGACGAGCTCAACGAGGTCCTCCCGCTCGCCGACGCCTGGGACCGCACCGCGGTCGCCGTGGCCGAGGGCCAGTGGGGCATCGCGCCGACCGACCGCTGGGAGAAGCTCCGGTTCTGCGAGTCGACCGACAACTACCAGGCGATCAACCCGTCCGGGGTGTACCGGGGTGCGTATCAGTTCGACTTCGCGACGTGGCAGACCGTCGGCGGCACCGGCGACCCCGCGGCCGCGTCACCCGAAGAGCAGGATGCCCGGGCCCGCGAGCTGTACGCACGACGCGGTCACCAGCCATGGCCCGAGTGTGGCCGCTTCCTGATCGACGGGGACGCCGAAGTCGAAGCGCCCGAGTCGACCGACGGCGACGACGCGCCGGCGACCGAAACCGACGGCGGCGAGTAGCCCGCCGCGAAATGGCGGCCGGTGGTTGGTTCAGCCGCCGAGCAGGCGACGAGCGACCTGACCGAGCCGGCTCGGCTGCGGCGGCTCCCAGCCCTCGGGCACCAGGTGCGGGGCCTTGGCCGACAGCACGGTGATCACGTCGTCTGCGCTCGGGTTGACCATCGCGATGTCGTCGATCACGACGGTCGGGACGGTCTCGTTGCCGCCGGCGTGGCGGCGCACGGTCGCGGCGTCGTCGGGGTTGTCCCAGATGTTGTGCTTGGCGAGCGGCACGCCGGCCCGGTCGAGGTTGCGGTTGAGGTTGGCGCAGAACCCGCAGCCGGGGCGCCAGTAGAAGTCGACGGCGTTGATGGTGTCAGCCATGGTTCGTCTTTCGTCACGGGGGATCAGAAGGGATCTCTGGATACAACCCATTGGTTGCGCCGGGGATTCCACGGTCCGGTGTCACAGGTGCGGAGTAGCGTGACCATCATGTCGGACACCCCTGTCGCTGCGGTTCGAGCCGAAGGTCTGCGCCGGACCTTCGGCGACGAGGTGGTCGCCGTCGACGGCGTCGATCTCGAGGTGCAGCCCGGCGAGATCTACGGCTTCCTCGGCCCCAACGGCGCGGGCAAGTCGACCGTCGTACGCATGTTGTGCACCCTGTTGGCGCCGTCCGGTGGTCGGGCGTGGGTCGGTGGGCTCGATGTCGTGACCGACGCGGACGACGTGCGCTTGTCGATCGGCGTGGCCCTGCAAGAGGCCGGGCTCGACGACAACATGACCGGGCGCGAGATCCTGGTCACGCAGGGTCGGTTGTTCGGCATGAACAAGACCCAGATCGCCGCCCGGATCGACGAGCTGTCACCGATCCTCGAAGTGAGCGCACCCGACCGGCTGGTGAAGACCTAC
>CAZEML010000214.1:5992-7049 GCA_964513285.1 uncultured Candidatus Nemicrothrix sp. | reverse complement strand
CGGCCGCATCGACATCGCCCGCAAGATCGAAGCCGCCCGTGAACTGGGCGACCTCTCCGAGAACGGCGACTACCACGCCGCCAAGGAGGAGCAGGGCAAGATGGAAGGCCGGATCATGCATCTGGCCCGCATGATCGAGAACGCCGTGATCGTCGAGGCCGACGGCGGCGGCGACTCTGTGATGGCCGGCGCCATCGTCACGATCGTGTTCGACGGCGACGACGAAGACGACGCCGAGCGTTACCTGGTCGGCTCGATCGAAGAGCAGGCCGACGACGTCACCGTCGTCTCCCCCGGCTCCCCGATGGGCGCAGCGCTGCTCGGCGCGAGCGTCGGCGACGAGGTCGAGTACGAAGCTCCCACCGGGGCGATGCTCAAGATCAAGGTCCTCGCGATCGACTAGCCGCCGGTCGGCGGCGAGACTCTTCGCCGTGGCCGCCTTCACCACACCCACCGAGTTCGTTCCCGGCGACCGCGAGGTCGGGCGTCCCGAACTCCCGGTCGGCGACCAACTGCACCTCCCCGGGCGCGGCACCACCCAGCTCCGCCGCGTCCAGGGCCCTCCCGGCGCGCCGACGGTCTTGCTCCTGCACGGCTGGACGGTGACCGCCGCGCTCAACTGGTTTCGCGTCTACCGACCGTTGTCGGAACGCTTCAACGTCATCTCCTACGACCAACGGGGTCACGGCCGCGGCATCCGGCCCGATGGCCGGTTCCGGCTCCGCGACGCCGTCGGCGACGCCGTGGCGGTGCTCGACGAGCTCGGGGTCGACCGTGCGATCGTCGCGGGGTATTCGATGGGTGGCACCGTGGCCCAGCTGCTCGCCCATCATCACCGCGACCGTGTCTCGGGGACCGTCCTCGCCGCGACGTGGGCGCACGGGCCGAGCTCGCCGCTCCAGAATCGGCTCCTGCGGGCCAGCCATCTCGCGGGCGGGGCGCTCGGACGCATCCCAGAGCGGGGTCAGACCGCTGCGGTTCGTTCGGTGTGGGCCCGGGTCGCGCCGACGTCACCGAACGACCGTCCACCGTGGTTCGTCGACGAGGTCACGTCCGG
>CAZEML010000214.1:0-5892 GCA_964513285.1 uncultured Candidatus Nemicrothrix sp. | reverse complement strand
CTGGTCGACGAGGTCGCCCAGCGAGCGACCGACTGACGGGTTCTGACTCGCTCGCCGCCGGGCGCTACCGTCCCGCCCGATGCGCTTCCGACTGATCTTCGTCGTGCTGGGCCTCGTCGCCGCGTCGTGCGCGGCCGACGACCCCGTCGGCACGTTCGCCGGCGAGCGGGCAGCCACCGCCGACGCAGGCGCGGTCGTCACCGAGACCGAAGAACTCGACGTCGACCTCGAGGCGCTCGAAGAACAGGCCGCTGAACCCGAGGAGACGGCCGACGAAGGGCCGCCGCCGATCGAGATCCCCGACGACGCGCTCGACCTCACCGGTTTCGCCACGATCGACATCGACATCCAGGACAACGCCTTCGTCCAGCGGGTCGTGGTCGTCTCGGCCGGCACCGAGATCGTGTGGACCAACCAGGGCCGCAACGAGCACAACGTGCGGCCCTCGATCGAGGGAGCGTTCGAACCGATCTCGACCCTGGCGCTCGCCGCCAAGGGCGACAGCGCGGCACTGACGTTCGACTCGCCGGGCGACTTCCCCTACTTCTGCAGCCTGCACGGCACCGCGACGAACGGCCAGACCGGGCGGGTCATCGTCGTTCCGTAGCGCCGACGGTTCGGTCGTCGTCGAGCGGCCGGTCTAGGGTCGACGGCAACATCTCTTGGAGGGGGAACCATGCGCCGACTCTTCGCGCTACTGCTTGCGTTCGTGTTGATCGCTGCCGCCTGTGGCGGAGGCGATGACGACACCGCGGCCGATGTCGCCACCGACGACGCCGACACAACCGAGGCCGAGGCTGAGGACGAGCCCGACCCCGAGCCCGAGCCGGAACCGGAGGAAGAACCCGAGCCCGAGCCCGAGGAGGAGCCCGAACCCGAAGAGGAACCGGCCGACGAGAACCCGCTCGGCGCCCTTCGGGTCCCCCAGGACTACGCCACCATCCAGGAGGCGGTCGACGCGGCCGTCGAGGGTGACCTCATCCTCATCGACGAGGGCGTGTACCACGAGTCGGTGGCGGTCGAGACCGACAACATCGTGATCCGCGGCGTCGATCGCCACACGGTGGTGCTCGACGGCGAGCACAAAGAGGAGATGGCCAACGGCATCATCGTCTTCGGCAACGGTGTCGCAGTCGAGAACCTGACCGTGCAGAACTACTTCTCCAACGGCGTGTTCTTCACCGGCGACTACGACTCGGACTTCATCCTGCAGGGCTACCGGGTCAGCCACGTCAACGCCCTCAACAACCGCAAGTACGGCATCTACGCCTTCAACGCGGAGTACGGCGTCGTCGAGAACAACTACGCCGCCGGCCAGACCGACTCGGGCTACTACATCGGCCAGTGCCAGCCCTGTCGAGTGCTGCTGCACAACAACATCTCCGAGAACAACACGCTCGGGTACTCGGGCACCAACGCCGGCGGCGAGCTGTACATCGTCAACAACGAGTTCGCCAACAACCGGGCGGGCATCGTTCCCAACACGCTCGACGGTGAGGAGCTTGCCCCGCAGCGCACCGGCGTGTTCGCCGGCAACTGGGTCTACGGCACCGGCAACCCCGAGACGCCCTTCGGGCAAGACATCTGGGACCTCATGTTCGGTATCGGCATCGTGCTTCCCGGCGCCAACGACAACCTGGTGACCCGCAACCTCGTCGAGGACAACTCGATGATCGGCATCGCCATCTCGTTCCTGCCCGACGAGAACCTCTGGTACGCCGAGCGCAACACGGTCACCGACAACGTCTTCCGCAACAACATGATCGACGCGGTGCTGATCGGCCAGGGCCTGGAGGACCCGACCGCCGGCAACTGCTTCGAGAACAACGAGCTGACCAGCTCCTCGCCGGCCGACATCCAGACGGTGGCCGCATGCGGGAACCCGGCGAGCGTCATCGACGACCTGCCCGGTCTCGACCTCGTCGCCCCGCCCGAAGGCGGCCATCCCCGCATCGACTACACCGAGGTCGCGGCGCCGATGCTCGCCGACCAGCCGTCGATGCCCGACGCGCTGACCGCTCCGCCGGTCGCGGCCGACAGCCTGCCGGCGTTCGATACCTTCGATCTGGATGCCGTCACCCTGCCGACCGGGAACTGATCGACGAGTCGCGCCTGTCGGCGTCGCCCTGCTCATCGCCGCCCTGCTCGGGGCGGCGTGCAGCGGCGGCGGCGCCGACACCGACGCGCTCGAGGTCACGCCGGCGACGAGCACGACGACGACCGAAGCGGTGTCCTTCCCCGTTGAGGACCCGCCGCCTTGGCTGATCGAACGGGCCGGCGATGCGACGACCACGTTCGAGGTGAGCGAGCGGTCCTACAACCTGTCCGCCCGCAACCTCGGCCTCGCGGCCCGGATCCGCTTCGCGGACGGCGACGACATCTTCGAGGCGTTCTTCAACGTCGACGACGGCCGCGGGCCCGACTTCAACGCCAGCAGCTGCACCTCGTGCCACGTCAACAACGGTCGTCACCAGCAGCGGATCGAGGGGGGCTACGTCGGGATCGGGCCGGTCGTTCACGTGTCGGCCGAGGGGGCCGGCGAGGGTGAACGCCCCGCATCGCTTCCCGGCTACGGCACACGACTCCAGACCTACGCCAACGACGGCGAGGCCGAGGCGCAGATCAATGTGCTCTACGAGTACACCGAAGGCACCTATCCCGACGGCACCCCGTATGAGCTGCGCCGCCCGATCGTCTCGGTCGTCGGCCGGGAGGGCATGTTGCCCGCCGATGCGGAGCTGTCCTTGCGGATCCCGCCTCAGGTCGCCGGCCCCGGGCTGCTCGAGTACATCCCGGAAGCCGACATCATCGCCGCCGCCGACCCCGACGACGCCGACGGCGACGGCATTTCCGGCGAGGTGCAGTGGGTGCCCGACGGCGACGAACTGCGGGTCGGCCGCCACGGCTGGAAGGCCGAGAACTTCGATCTCGTCCACCAGTCGGCAGGCGCACTCGCCGAAGACATCGGCGTCGGCACCTCGCTGTTTCCCGTCGCCGGCTCGGTCGAACTGTCCGATGAGGACCTCGCCGATCTGGCGTTCTACGTCGAGGGGCTGGCAGTCCCCGCCGGGCGGGATGTCGACGATCCGGAGGTGATCCGCGGCGCCAACCTGTTCGAGACGATCGGCTGCTCGTCGTGCCACACCCCGACCCAGCGGACGGGCACCACCCAGGTCCCGGAGCTCGACGATCTCGTGATCGTGCCGTTCACCGATCTGCTCCTCCACGACATGGGCCCGGGCCTGGCCGACGATCGACCCGTCCTCAACGCGTCGGGGCAGGAGTGGCGCACCGCACCCCTCTGGGGCGTCGGCCTGCTCGATCTCGTCAACGGCCACACGTCGCTGCTGCACGACGGTCGAGCTCGCTCCGTCGAGGAGGCGATCCTGTGGCACGGCGGTGAAGCACAGGGCGTCACCGATGCGTTCATGTCGCTGACAGCGGAAGACCGAGCCGCGCTGATCCGGTTCGTCGAGAGCCGCTAGCGGGTCACGCGCAGCGGTCGACGCGAACGAGTTCGCCGACGGTCGAGACCTCGGCGTTCACGCCGCTGGCCCACGCTTCGAGTCCGTCGAAGAGTTCGGCGGCGTCCGTGACGGAGTCGGCGGCGAGATCCCAACGCAGGCACTCGTTGCCGTCAGCGTCGAGGTAGACGACGATCGCGTCACCACCCCAGCCCTGGGCCGCAGCGCCATCACGATCGGTGATGAACGTGAGGGCCTCGACGAGCGCCTGGCCGCCGCTCCCCTCCCACAGCACCTCACCGTCGACCGCCGGCGAAGCGACGTCGATGCGTTCGAGGCCTGGTGCGTCGAGCGGCTCGATCACGACCTCGCTCGTGGCGGCGGGGTTGACCAGGGCGTCGTCGATCGCGGCGACGCCCTCGGTGTCGATGCGTCGGCGCAGCCACTCGTTGCCGTAGTCGTAGACCGACGTCTGGTAGATGAGGAAGCCGAAGTCGAGGGAGAAGATGTCGCCCGGATCGAACGACAGCTCCTCGGCGGAGAGCGCCGCCTGGTCGTCGGAAGAGAGGGTGTCGCGCCACAGATCCTCGACATAGGTGGCACTGCCTTCGGCGGCGGCGACGAAGGTCCACCCACCGTCGCCGTCCTGGGCGGCGTCGTCGCGGTCGAGGTTGAAGTGCTGATCGTCGAACGCGTGGACCAACTCATGGACGACCGTGGCCTTCGTCATCAGCGTCAGCTCGCCGTCGGAGCGGACCAGGAGCTTGTCGCTGGCCGGGAAGTACACCCCGAGCACGCCGCCGGAGACGAACACGTTGTAGATGTCGAGGAACTCGTCGTCGGGACCGAAGAACCCGATCGAGCGGGAGAACGCCAGGCTCGCCGCCGCTGCCTCGGGATCCTCGGCGAGATCGTTGCGGATGTCGTCGAGCACGATCTGGGTCATCGTGTCGACGTCGACGAGTTCGACGTCGGGACGCTCGAGGAACTCACGGCCGCGCACGTCTTCGATGAAGACCACGGCTTCGTCGACGAAGGCCTGGAGTTCGGCGTCGAGGTCGACTGCGGATCCCTCGTCGCCGGCATCGTCGCCGGCGTTGTCGTCGGCACCGGCCCCGTCGTCGGTCTGATCGTCGCTGGTCGACTCATCGGCGTCGCCGGTGGCGGGGGCGTCGGTGGTCGTGGTTGCGAGGAAGTCGGCGACCGACTCACCATCGCCGTCGTCGCCACCGTCGAGAAGGCTGACGACGGCCATCACGAGGAACCCGAACACGACGAGCGACGCCACGACCAGCGCGCCGCGCAAGAACAGCATCGAACCCTTGCTCACCTCGGGTTCATCGACCGTCGGCGCTGGGGGGTTGACCTCGTCGCTCATCGCAGACCTGCTTCCTCAGCCACCCGGCGGGCAGCCGCGACCACGGCTGGACCATAGGTCGGGCCCGGGTCTTTGGTGAGTCGCTCGATCGGTCCGCTCACCGAGACGGCCGCCACGATGCGATCGGTCCGGTCGTGGACCGGCGCGCTGACCGACGCGACGCCGGCTTCTCGTTCGGCGACGGTCGCGACCCACGGCTCGGCGTCGAGATCGCCGCGCAGGACGCGCCCGCCGGACCCTTGGTCGATCGAGAGGATGGCACCGGCGGCGACGATGGTGCGCAGGCCGTGGGGCGATTGCAGCGAGGCCAGGCACACGCGCGCATCGCCTTGACGAACGAACAGCTGGGCCGATTCGCCGGTCTGGTCACGCAACCAGGCGAGCGCGGGGCGAGCGGCTTCGGCGAGCGGCCAACCCGCAGCGGCGGTCTCGCCGAGGGTGATGAGGCGGGGTCCGAGGGCGAAGCGACCGTCTGCGGATCGCCGAAGCAGGCCGTGGACTTCGAGCGCGGCCGCGAGGCGATGCGCGGTGGCGCGACTCAGGCCGGTTCGGTCGACGAGTTCGTTGAGCGACGCGCCCCCGGCCTCGACCGCGCCGAGGACGATGGCCGCCTTGTCGATGACCCCGACACCACTTACACTGGATTCCACATATCAGAATGTATATCTCATATTCTGAGACCCACAACCCGACGATCGATCGGGATGCCCACACCAACGAGGCCTCATGTCGCAGCCCCGCACGCTCAGCCAGAAGATCTGGGATCGCCACGTCGTCACGCCCGGCGTCGGCGGCGCCCCCGACCTCCTCTACATCGACCTCCATCTGATCCACGAAGTCACCTCGCCGCAGGCCTTCGACGGGCTCCGGATGAACGGCCGAGGCGTCCGCCGCCCCGACCTCACCGTGGCGACCGAGGACCACAACACCCCGACCGAGGATCAGGACAAGCCGATCGCCGACGAGATCAGCGCCAAGCAGATCCAGACCCTGCGGGTCAACACCGAAGAGTTCGGCATCGTCAACTACCCGATGGGGCACGAGAACAAT
>CAZEML010000213.1:0-7156 GCA_964513285.1 uncultured Candidatus Nemicrothrix sp. | reverse complement strand
CCGTTCCACGTCGTCGGCGCGATGGGGATCGTCACGGCGATCTACGCCGTCATCCGGCTGCCCGAGACGCGAGACCAAGCGGTCGCAGAGGACGCCGACGCCGATGGTGAACCGATGAGCACCTGGACCTTCGTGCTGAGTCGCCGGTTCCTCCTCGTCGCGGTCGCCTCCGCCACCATCTTCATGACGCGGGCGGGTACTCGCGGCACGCTCATGCCGCTCCACGCGGAAGATGCGCTCGGCTGGGGCCCGGCCGAGATCGGGATCGTCTTCACCGTCACCGGCGCGCTGACGCTCTTCACCTTGATGCCGGCGGCGTGGGCGGCTGATCACATCAGCCGCCGGTTCGTCGTCGGGTTCTCCGGGGTGGTGGCCGGGATCGGTGCGATGCTCGCAGGCTCGATCGTCAGTCCCGTCGGCTTCGTGCTCGGCAACGTCGTGATGAGTCTCGGCACCGGCACGGCCGGACCGGCACCGGCGGCGTACGTCGCCGACATCGCACCACCGGGCAAGCGGGGGATCGCGGTCGCGCTCTACCGGTCGGCAGGCGATGTCGGCTTCCTGGCCGCGCCGCCGCTGCTCGGGCTGTTGGCGGAAGCGACGTCGCTCTCGACCGCGCTCATCGTCGGCGGGGTGCTCGTCGCGGTCGGCGGGCTGGTGTTCGTCGGCGGATCGCGAGGCGACCCGGCGGCCGGTCGGTCCGTACCGGCGACGACATGAACGACGCGCCGTCCTTCGAGCGCGACGACCTCGTGGGTAT
Source organism: uncultured Candidatus Nemicrothrix sp. (assembly GCA_964513285.1). Taxonomy (GTDB): domain Bacteria; phylum Actinomycetota; class Acidimicrobiia; order Acidimicrobiales; family Aldehydirespiratoraceae; genus UBA11606. The sequence continues at coordinate 6,396 of CAZEML010000213.1, read as the reverse complement.
CGCCATCGCTCCAGGGGTCGGGCTCGGCTTGGCCTGCGGCACCCAGCGCTGGGCGCTCCCCGCCGATGACCCGCTCGAACTGCTCGCCCGGATCCATGCCGCCGGAGCGCCGCGCTGGGTCTGGTGGGGTCGGGAGGTGAGCGACCTCGTCGCTGCCGCAGGAATTCCGATCGATCGATGCTGGGATGTCCGCACCGTGCATCGGTTCCTCCACGGCACGTGGAAGGCGCCGTTGGGTGAGGTGTGGGCGGTGTTGCAGGGCCTGCCGCTCGACTCGCTGCCGGCGATGGGTCAGCTCGATCTGCTGGCCGGCCCGGTCGACGAAGGTGACCGCGACGAGCCCGTCCGGCCCGACGGCCACCTGCGCCCGGAGTGGATCGCCGGCGCGTCGGGGGAGACCGCGGAGCGGGCGGCCGCGTGGGCGGCGCTCGCGCTCGAGGCCCAGCGCCGCCAACAGCCTCGCCTCGATGAGCTTCCGGATCCGGCCCGAGCGCTGGCGACGTCGCGTTCGGAGTCCGCGGCCGATCTGCTCTGCGCCGAGATGACCGCGTCGGGTCTGCCGGTCGATCTCGACGAAGCCGAGCGGCTGATCAGCGAGTCCGCCGGCGCTCGCCCTCGCACGGCCGCCGAGGAGGACGAGCGGCGCGCCGAACGCGATGAGCTCGTCTTCGCCGAGTTGGAGCCGCGCCAGGAGGTGAACCTCCGGAACCCGGGTGAGGTCAACAAGATGCTGCGCCGGCAGGGGTACGACCTGCCCGACACCCGAGCATGGCGCTTGGAGTCGATGCGCGAGACCGAACCGCTCATCGATGCGCTGCTGCGGTGGCGCAAGGCGGAGCGGATCGCCACCACCTACGGGTGGCGGTGGCTCGACGAACACGTGACCAACGGTCGCCTGCGTGGCGGGTGGGCGAGCTCTGACGGTGCCGCGGGCCGGATGACCGCATCCGCCGGACTCCACAACCTGCCCACGATGATGCGGCCCGTGGTCGCCGCCGAACCCGGGCACCGGCTCGTGCGGGCCGACCTCGGTCAGATCGAACCGCGGGTCCTGGCGGCGGTGTCGGGCGATGCCGGCATGATCGAAGCGACCCAGCAAGACGACCTCTATCTCCCGATCGCGCGCACGCTCAACGTCGAACGTGACATCGCGAAGGTCGCGGTGCTCGGTGCCATGTACGGCGCGACGACAGGCGAGTCAGCCGGAGCCCTCGCCGGCCTCGAACGGAACTATCCCGTCGCGATGGGTCTGCTGGCCGAGGCGGCCGAAGCGGGCAAGCTCGCCCAGGACGTGTTCACCAGCGGCGGGCGACGGGTGCGGATGTGGGTCGATCCCTCCGTCGAGGGCGATCTCGACCGGGCGATCTCGGTCGCCGCGGCCCGGGGTCGCTACGCCCGCAACGCGATGATCCAGGGGGCGGCGGCGGAGTTCTTCAAGGTGTGGGCGATCACCGTGCGCCGCCGCGGCCGACCGCTCGGTGCGGAGGTCGTCTTGTGTCTGCACGACGAACTCCTCGTCCATGTTCCCGCCGCGCAGGCCGAGGAGACCGCGGCGATGGTCGACGCGGCCGTGCAGGAGGCGGCGCACTACTGGTCGCCCCGCCGAGAGGTGCGGTTCGTCGCCGACGTCAGCGTGGTCGACCGATGGTCCGAGGCGAAGTGAGCGGTCAGTCGTTGAGGGCCTGCGCCACCCAGCTGCGCCGCGCCTCTCGATCGACGTGGCATCCGGTCGCGCAGTTGTAGCAACCGTTCGCGGTCTCGTACACGAGAAGCGCGGCCTGGACGGCCGTCTTGCACTCGTCGTGTTCGCCGAGCGGGATCTGGTTCAACACATCGGGCAGGTACGGGCAGTCGCTGTCGAGGTTGTGAACGTCGTGGTCGCCGTTGCTCAGAGGCCGCCGACTCACGCAGTACTTCGCCATCGCGTCAGTTCATCCCCGCGAGACGCAAGACGTGCTTGGGGACACCCAGGGATCGCCATGCATCGGCGGTCACGCCGAGCCGAAGCGAATACCGGGCCGCCGACCGGATGAACGCGTCCTCGATCTCGGGATGCACGATCTGCCCGGACTCCAACTCTTCGAGGTACCGGGTCGTCGCCTCACGGTCACTGTCGACCGTGTAGCTCCGCTCGAACGGACTCGTCCTCATGGCTGTCTCCTCTCAGGGTCGTTGAGAGCGTCGCCGATACCGGTCCCGGGGCGGTCCCAAGGGTTCGGGACCAGGTTGGGACCGGGTCATGGCTTGCTCCAGACGTTCACCCAACGAGGAGATCAGCCATGAAGAAGTTGACCCGGGCGGTTGCGGCCGCCGCCGGCGTTGCCGCCATCGCACTCACCGATCCGATGATCCTGATCGGCAACGGTCACTGGGCCGGCTGAGTTGCTACTGCGTCAGTTGCGCGGCCAGCGCCTCGACCTCGGGATTGTCCGGAAGGTCGAGTTCGCCGGCAGCGGCCCTCGCCAACGCAATCGCCTGCCGAGCATGCACCAGGTTGTTCTCCTCGATCGCCAAGCGGGCGATCTCGGTGAACCAGTGTTCGGCGAACAGGTCGATGCGGCGGGCGGTGTCGAGCAGCCACGAACTCGACGGGCGCTCGACGGGCTGACGCAGAACGAGATCGAACAAGCCGGACGCGGTCGCCACGAGATCGACGCTGCGGTTGGCCACGAGTTCCGTGTGGGGCTCGTCGGGCAACAGCGGTTCGTAGAGATTGAGTGCGTTGACGGCTGCGACCGCAGGATCGCCCCCGCCGCCTTGACCGGTCGCCGCAGAGGCAGCCGCAGCGAAGCGGGCGAGATCGGTGTCGACGCCCGGGCCGAGATGTATCGCCGCACTCGACCTGATGATGGCGTCGGCACCGATCACCTCTCGAAGACGGTTGATCGGGTTCTTGAGCCGTCGAATCCCCACCTCGGTTGATGGACCGTCGTCCCAGAGCTCCTCGATCGCCTGATCGAGGGTGACGGTGCCGTCTCGGCACACCAGCAGCCGAAGCAGCTCACCAGGCTTCCCGGTCGGTGCCGCGATCGGTGTGCCTCCCACCGTGATGGTGAGGCCACCGAGCACCTGGACGGTGATCCCATGATTGGCGGGTGACGCCAGGCGGGCGGCGAGGTCGCCCAGGCCGAGGGTCTGGGCGGCTGCCGTCGCCTCGTCCGCGAGCTCTCGGTCGTTGCTCGCGATGGCGAGTTCGAGCTGGACCCGCCACAGCCGGGTGAGCGGCACGGTCGGGTTCGCGCGCAGCTGTTCGTACGACGTTCGAGCGGCGTCGAGGTCGCCGGTGCGAGCGGCGAACGTGATCTCGGCGATGCCGACCTCGGTCTCGTTCTCGGTGCGGCGGTCGATCGCCTTGGCGAGGTGCGGGGCACCGACGTCGGGTCGGCCACCGACCGCGAGGGCGAACGCGAGGTCGGCGTGAAACACCGTGGTGGTCGGATGATCAGTGTCGGACTCGATCATGTACTCGGCCCGGCGGGCCCACTCGACCGCTTCATCGGGACGATCGGCATACACGCGGTCGTAGACCATGCCTGCGGCGATGTGGAACTCGAGCCAGGGCAGCCGAACCGATGCCGACAGGCTTTGCGCTGCGGGCAGCTCACGTTCAACGATGTCGGATCGACCGGCTAGCGCGGCGAGATGGACCAGCAACACCGCCGAGAGGGCACGGTCGTAGAGCCGATGGCCGCTCAGTCGGCGCGCGCGGCCGATCGCGTCGATCGCCTCGGGATACCGGCCGAGATGGATGAGGGCGATCGAGGACATCACCCGCAAGACGTTGGCGGATCGGGCGACGTCGCCCAATGCCTGCCACTCGCTGGCCGCAGTCTCGAGCAACCCGATGGATCGCTCGACCTCGGCCGGATCGCTCGACTGCGCAGCGCGCAGGCCGACGACCTCTCGCCATCGAGTGTGGTGCAGCGGCGTGGTGAGTTCGAGGGCGAGTTCGTCGTCGGCCGGGTCGACGTCGCCCGCCATCGCGGCGCTGCGGATCTGTTCGAGCCGTGCGTTGGTCCACGCGTCGGTGCCGCGCGTTGTGCTCGAGACGATCTCGTCGATCACCCGTCGTGCTTCGGCGAGTTCGCCCAGGTTCTCGTGCGCTCGAGAGCGAACGAGACCGAGTCCGGCGCGATCGTCAGCCGGCTCGATGGCGTCGAGCACGCCGAGAAGGTCACGGGGTTCGATGTCTTCGAGCTGGGCCCGGGTGGCGTCAAGGATGAGGCGCTCCGCCGCGATGAAGCTGCCCGAGGAGACCAGGGTGTGCGCAGCCGACATCAGGCCACCGGATTGGGCGAGATGGGGAGCGATGCGCTCAGCGTCGGCTCGATCGACATCGTCGCCGAGGTGCTGGCGGAGCACCGGCGGCAAGAACAGCCACCCGTCCGGCGCTTCGAGGATCGGCACGCCGGCGTCGACCAACCGGCGAACGGTCCCGAGCTCGGTGACGGCGTCGAACGCGGTGAGCGTGAAACGTTCGAGCAGGCCGAAGCGGCTGAGGGCATCGCCGGTTGGGCCGTCGAGACGGCCCAGTGTCTCGCGCAGGACGCGGTCGACGACCGGGTGATGCACGAGCCCGCGACGAAGGACCGATGGCGTGTCGAGCACCGACGTCCGTGTCGTTCGACCGTGCGCCGCCATCGCATCGATGATGGCTGGCCAGCCAGCGGTCTGGGCCGCGACGAACTCCGCCGACGCGGGGTCGAGGGAACGCTCGCCGGTGTCGAGGAGTTCGGCGACCTCGGTTTCGGAGAGGGTGAGGTCGGCGGTGGTGACCTCGAGGCAGCCGTAGGGCGACAGGATGTCGCGGATCGCTCGCCCGACGACCCGGCCGGCGACGACGAGCATGTCGACATCGGGATGGTTGGCGAGGGCCGCGATGCAGGCGGGCTCGGGGTCGTCGACGTCGACGAGCACGGTGGCCTGCGGTGGGACCGACGCCGGGCAACCGGCGAGGTCGGCCAACTCATCGGCGGTGCTGACGGTGATGGCGCCGCTGCTCCGGAGGGCGAGTTGGCGGAGTAGGCGGGTCTTGCCGAACCCGGCGGGAGCCTCGATGACCACGGCGGCACCGTGAGCGAGGATTGCGGCTAAACGACGCTCATCTGCATGCACCAGCGGCGTTCGCTGCATCGTCACCACCCCCGTTCAGCCAGTGTGTTGGACACGTGTCGCAAATGCAATCGCGGGGTGCATGTTGAACCGCGCACGATGGCGGCGCAAGTCATGCACCGTCATTCGGCCCAGCGCGCATCGAACTCGTCGATTTCGTCGAACCCCATCAGTTGATGGAGGTCCGGGATCCCGAGGAGGTGTTCACCGGCGCCCGGGCTCGACCCGACCTCACGCAGCGTGCCGTAGGTGCGGGTCAACGCAGCCGCCGCGGCGGCGAGTCCGCTCACCGGGAACAACCCGATGGTGAACCCGAGCTCGGCGAGTTGCTCTGCGGAGAGGAGCGGGGAGAAGCCGCCCTCGACCATGTTGGCCACCAGCGGCGCGTCGACGGCGGCTGCGATCTGGGCGAACTCGTCCGCGGACTCGGGCGACTCGACGAACACCACGTCGGCACCAGCTGTGGCGTAGGCCTGGCCGCGGGCGATCGCTTCCTCGATCCCGAGCGACGACCGTGCGTCGGTCCGCGCGATGACGAGGAAGTCGTCGTTGGTGCGGGCGTCGACCGCGACCTCGACCTTGCGCACCATGTCGGCCGTCGGCACGACTCGCCGCCCCTCGGCGTGGCCGCACTTCTTGGGGAACTCCTGGTCCTCGAGCTGGATGGCCGCGACCCCGGCCGCCTCGTAGCTCTGCACCGTGTGGTGGACGTTGAGCAGACCGCCGAACCCGGTGTCGGCGTCGGCGATCAGTGGCGTCTCGGTGCCGGCGGCGATCGTGCGGGCTCGGTCGAGCATGTCCGCGAACGACGAGAGGCCGGCGTCGGGCAGACCGAGGTGGGATGCGGCGATGCCGTACCCGGTCATGTACAGCGCCTCGAAGCCGGCGGCGTCGGCGATGCGGGCCGACACCATGTCGTAGACGCCCGGTGCGAGGGTGAACTCGCGGGCGCGGATGCGGTCAGCGAAGGCGGCTCGTCGTTCAGCGGTGCTCACGACGAGCAGTCTGTCATCCCCGTCGAGTCAGTCTCCGACCACGGCTTCGGTGGCGCTACGTGTCGCCCACCACCGCTTCGGTGTCGGCGGCTTCCGCGGACTGCCGGCGGCGGGACTTCATCTCGTCGTGGGCTTCCATCGATCCGTCGTGGAACGTGCCGAACCATTTGTCCATCGGCACGAGGAGCATCCCGTAGTTCACCTCGAAGGAGCGGTGGTGCAGGTTGTGGAAGTAGTCGCCGCCGTGAACGTCGGAGCCGAACCTCTTGAACCGGTCGAAGCCCGAGTG
>CAZEML010000212.1:0-7180 GCA_964513285.1 uncultured Candidatus Nemicrothrix sp. | reverse complement strand
CGAACAATTCGACGGCCCAGGCGACCTCGTCGGCGCCGTGCATCTTCGGCTTCACGATGTAGATCGAACCGGTGCGGCTGTTGCGGAAGTCGCCGTTGCCGAGCAGGTCGTGCTTGCCGGCGAGCGACGTCACGAAGCAGTCGAGGATCGTCTCGAAGATCGGCTCGCCGTTCAAGGTGACGGCGTCGGTGGTGAGGTGGTGGCCGACGTTGCGGACGAGCATGCACGCCCGGCCCTGCATGACGAGCTCGGAGCCGTCGGCGGCGGTGTAGGTGCGGTCGCCGTTGAGGCGGCGCTCCATCGTCTGGCCACCCTTCTGGAAGGTGGAGACGAGGTCACCCTTCATGAGGCCGAGCCAGTTGCCGTACACGACGACCTTGTCGTCGGCGTCGACCGCGGAGACCGAGTCCTCACAGTCCATGATCGACGACACCGCGGATTCGAGATCGATGTCGGCGACACCCGCGGCGTCGTCCTTGCCGATGTTGTCGGTGCGGTCGATGCGGATGTCGGCGTGGAGGCCGTGCTTGCGCAGCAGGACGTTGGTGGGGTCGCCGGCGTCGCCGGCGAAGCCGACGAACTGGCCGGGATCGGCGAGGCTGGTGGTGGTGTCGCCGAGCGAGACGTGGAGTGCACCGTCGACGATGGCGTAGCCCGTCGAGTCGGCGTGACTGCCTTCAGCGAGCGGGGCGTGCGAGTCGAGGAACTCGCGACCCCACGCGATGACCTTGGCGCCACGCACCGGGTTGTAACCCTTGCCGGCCTCGGCGCCGCCCTCGTCGGAGATCACGTCGGTGCCGTAGAGGGCGTCGTAGAGCGAACCCCAACGGGCGTTGGCGGCGTTGAGGGCGTAGCGGGAGTTGTCGAGCGGCACGACGAGCTGGGCTCCGGCCGTGCCGGCGATCTCGGTGTCGACGTTGCTGGTGGCGACGCTCACGTCGGCCGGCGCGTCCTCGAGGTAGCCGATCTCACGCAGGAAGGTGAGGTAGTCGGCCTGGTCGTGGCTGCCCTTGTTGGCGATCAGGTAGGCGTCGATCTTGTCCTGAATCTCGTCGCGACGGGCGAGCAGTGCCTCGTTGCGAGGGGTCAGCTCGACGAGTACGGCCTCGAGGGCTGCCCAGAAGTCGGCTGCGGTGACGCCGGAGCCGGGGGTCAGCGCCGTCTCGACGAAGTCGTGGAGCGGCTGGGCGATCTCGAGGGAACCAATCTGAGCCATGTTTTCGAGGTTACCGACGGGTCACCGACCCACCGAAGGCCGGTCAGTCGCTGGAACCCCCAACATCGGGCGATGTTTCGCTCAGTGAAACGCTGCCGCGGACGCGACCGGACCGCGCCGACGGGTCCACCTACGCTGGCGCGATGGCCACCAGCGCTTCGTTCCGGACTCGTGTCACGGCGATGGTGCGCGCGTTCCTCGGCCGTGCGGTCGAGCCGGAGCGCCCGTCCAGCCCGGCGGTGGACGTCGAACGGGAACGACGGCGCGGCCCCGGCGTCTGACGCCCGCTACTCCGGTCGGGGGAGGGTGGCCTTGCCGGCTTCGATCCGCTGACGGGTACCGGCGATCTGGGTGGTACGGACCTCAACCGGGTTCTCAGCGGCGAGTTCGGGGATGCGGAGCCGTTCGGTGTGCATGGGGATGCGGCCGGCTTCGGCCATCGCTTCGTGGCGGAGCCCGGCCTGGAACTTCTTGCGCACCTGATGGGGCTGGTACTCGCTCATGTCGTCGACCCCGATGTCGCGTTCGATCGTGAGCGCACCGTCTGCCTCAGCTGCCGCGAGGAGCGCCGCGCCGGCCGTCGTGCGAGCGATGATCGCGTTGACACCGAGGTCGGTCTCGCTCTCCTCTCGAGTCGGTGAGCCGCCGGGCCAGGTGTCGCTCGCAGCGATGTCGGCCGCCTCGCCGATGCCGTCGGGGCAGATCTTGCAGCGCCAGGGCAGGCCCCATTGGCTGTCGTCGTCGCCCCAGTAGTCGAGGTAGTGCGCCTCGACGGCGGTGTCGGCGGTCTCGATCCGGGTCGGGCCGGGACAGCCGTGGCCGCGGTAGCGGACAGCGGTCATCTCATCGGGTTCGATCCCGAGGCTCTGCACGAAGTCGTTGGTGAACTGCGGCTCACCGAATCCACCACAGACCGGCGTCAGCCAGTAACGAACGAGTTCGTCGACCCGAGGGTCGCGGTGGGCGTAGTTGCGCAGAGCGGAGAGGTCGCACGGCGTGCCGATGAAGGCGAAGGGCTGGCCGCGGTCGAGGGCGTCGGTGACCGAGCGCAGCGTGGCGGTCGGGCCGTAGCGCGAGCCGGCACCTTCGAGCACCTCGGCCGCCGTGAAGCTGAGCTTCGGTTCGCCGAACGTCGGCTCGGTCGTCGACGGCTGCGCGTGGAGGATGAAGTCCACTCGCCCCGAGGTGAGGAGGTACTGGGCGAGTGCGGTGAGGACCCCGCCGGTGGAGCCGATGTGGCGTACCTCGGGATCGCCCGCCCAGGCCCGAACGATGCGACGCCACGGACCCCACACCGGGTCCACGACGGTGTCGGCCTCGACGAGTCGATCGGGGAGCCCCTCGACCCGGGTTCCGGGGCACACGTCGTAGACGGTGTCGACGGTGGCGTGGTCGAGTTCGCCGATCACGACCGGCACCTCGAATCCGGTCGTCGTCTTGCGGACCGTGATCGACTCGGGCGCGATCGCCTGACACAGGCCACAGCCGATGCAGAGGCCCTGTTCGACGATGGCGTACAGGCGGTCGGTCGGGGTCGGGCTCATGTCGGCGGCTCCGTCGTGTCGCGGTCGGCGGTGAGGATGATCTCACCGACGAGTGAGACCGGCCCGCCGTCGAGCGCCTCGAACATCGCCGCGGTCGGACCCTCCGGCAAGGTGTCGTAGGCGGCCTGCCAGGCGGCGTAGGCGTCGGCGTCGACCCATTCGGCGATCGCGATGAAGCGGTCGGGATCGTCGGCGACCCGCAGCAGTTCGCCACGGATGAACCCTGGATTCGTCACCGCCCGTTCGAGGAACTGCCCCTCCCGGTAGGCGGTCTCGAACGCGGCGCCGTGACCGGGTCGAGCCTGGAACGTCGCGATCGAGCGGATCGGCATCTCGCTCACTCCGGGAGGGCGGCGGTCACACAGATCTCGACCAGGAGGCCGGATCGAGCCATGTGGGCTTCGACGCACGCCCGGGCGGGTGCGTGGCCGTCGGGCACCCAGGCGTTCCACACCTCGTTCATCAGCGCGAAGTGGTTGTCGATGTCGCGCAGGAAGATCGTGGTCGAGAGCAGATGTTCGCGATCGGTGCCGGCCTCGGAAAGCGCCTCGTCGACGCGAGCGAGCGTGGACCGGGTCTGCTCCTGGATGTCGGCGTCGGGGTCGGCGGCGACCTGGCCAGACAGGTAGACGACCCCGTTGTGGGTCACGATCTTGCTGGCGCGTTCGGTCGTGTGGAGACGAGAAATCGGCATGGCGCCGACCCTATTCCGGCTGACGAGGTCGCTCCGGAAACATGTCCTGGTTGGGGCCCGATCGGCGTGCGAGGATCTGCGCCTGATGCCCTTCGAGCCGGATCTCCTCATCGCCATCCGCGACCGTTTCCACCACACCGACGTGTGCCCGATCCAGGGGCCGCGGGCGTTCTTCGAGAACGCCGGTGGGTCGCTCACCCTCAAGGCCGCCGTGGAGCGCACGGCCGAGCTGATGGCCTTCCCCGACAACCAAGGCCGCACCAACGTCGCGTCGCAGTACCTGATGGACGTGATCGCTCAGGGTCGGGCCGACATGAAGCTCGCGCTCGGCGCTTCGACGGGTGAGGTGTTCATCGGCGAGAGCGGCACCGAGCTGCTCGGCCGGTTGATCCGCAACGCCACCCTCGCCAGCGAGGGCTCGGTGGTGATCGGGAGCAACCTCGAACACCCCGCCACCTACAGCGCTTGTCGCCGCTGGGCCGAGGTCGCCGACATGCGGTACGAGCAGGTGGCCTTCGACGTCGAGACGACCGTGGTGAGTGTCGATCAGTACCGGCCGGCCCTCACGCCCGACCTGGCGGTCGCCACGATCATCCACGCCAGTCCGGTGACCGGCATGCATGTCGACGTCGGTGCCATCGCGGCAGAGATCCGTTCGGTTGCGCCCGACTGCTTCATCATCGTCGACGGCATCCAGCACGCCGCCCACGGACGGGTCGATATCGACGACTACGACGTCGACGGCTATGTGATCAGCGGCTACAAGTTCTTCTCTCGCCACAACTTCGGCGTGGCCTGGGTGTCGGACCGGCTGGCGACCGCCCCGCACGACCAGCTCGACGGCGCGCCCGCCAACGTGTGGGAGCTCGGCACCCGCGACGCGTCCGCCTACGCCGCGTTCTCCGAGGTCGTTCGTTACCTGGAGTGGCTCGGCGGTGAGGTCGGTGACCCCGAGGTGCCGGCCCGAGCTCGGATCGAGGCGGCCGCCGCGGCGATCGGCGATCAGGAGCAGGATCTCGTCGACGCCATGATGTGGGGCACCGGTGGGCTGCCCGGTCTCGGCCAGCTCGACAACGTCACCGTCGTCGGCCCGGTCAACAGCGAGCATCGGTCGGGCATGGTGTCGTTCCTGATCGAGGGCCACGACAGCCTCGACGTGGTCGCCGCGCTCAACGCCGACGGTGTACGCACCCACGCCCGCAAGCGGGACTACTACTCGGCCACGGTGCTCGAACCGCTCGGGATCGAGAACTGTGTGCGGGCGTCCGCCAGCCACTACAACTCCCGCGCCGAGGTCGAACAGATGCTGGCGACCGTCAACCGTTTGGCGGGGAGCTGATCATGGCCCGAGCGGCCAGTGAGCGCAGCGAACAGGAGCGGGGGTAGTGGCGCGCCGCGGGAACCGCACCCGCCCGGCACCACCGCCTCAGCCGGCGGTCACGCCGCCGCCCCCCGGGGGTGCCTACCGCCCGCTCGCTGATCTCGACCGCGATCGCATCGTCGATCACGCCTTCGAGATGCTGGAGCACGTCGGGATGGCCGATGCCCCAGACCGCTACGCCGAGCTGCTGGTGGCCGCCGGTGGGCGTCGGCGTGACGACGGCCGGATCCTGCTGGCTCGGTCGATGGTGGAGGCCGCGCTCGAGCGGGCGCCGTCCACCGTCGAGCTGCCGGGGTTCGTCGAGGATCGAGGTGTGTCGATCGGCGGGCGCGGTGTGCACATCGGCACGGGTGGCGCTGCGGTGCAGGTGCTCGACGCCGCCTCGGGCGCGTACCGCGACTCTCAGCTCCGCGATCTCTGGTCGATGATGCGGGTCGTCGACGAGCTCCCCAACATCCACTACGGCCTGCGCCCGCTCGTCGCCCGCGATGTCGAGGATCCGCTCCAACTCGATCTCAACACCGCGTTCGCCGTCACCGCCGCGACGGCGAAGCCGACCGGCGTGAGCTTCACGTCTGCCGACACGGTCGATCCGGTCGTCGACCTCTTCGACATGATGCTCGGCGGCGAGGGCCGGTTCGCCGCGCAGCCGTTCTCGATGGCCGTCGTCGTGCATGTCGTGCCCCCGCTGCGCTTCTCGCCGGAGGGCTGCGAGATCATGGAGCGAGCGATCGAGCGGGGGATGATCGTCCAGACATGCTCGGCCGGCCAGGCCGGCGCCACGTCGCCGCCGTCGCTCGCCGGTTCGCTGGCGCAGGGGCTGGCGGAGATCCTCGCCGGGGTCGTGCTCGCCGACGCGATCAAGCCCGGGCACCCGTGCATCCACGCGTTCATGCCGTTCGTGTCCGACCTGCGCACGGGAGCGATGACCGGTGGGAGCGGCGAAGCCGCCGTCGTCTCGGCCGCGGCCGCGCAGCTGCTGCGCGATCTCAACATCCCGAACGCCGTCTCGGCCGGCATCACCGAGTCGAAGACGGCGGACAGCCAGGCCGGGTACGAGAAGAGCTACACCGTCACGCTGTCGGCGCAGGCCGGCGCGGACATGGTGCAGCTCTCGGTCGGCATGCTCGGCTCGATCATGGTGGCGAGCCCCGAGATCCTCGTGATCGACGCTGACATGTGTGGTGCGATCCTCCGCTCGGTTCGCGGCGTCGAGGTCGACCCGTCGTATCTCGATCTGGCCATCATCGAGGAGGTCGTCGGCGGCGAGGGCCACTACCTCGGCAGCGCCCAGACGCTCGAGCTGATGCGCAGCGAGTACGTGTACCCCGATCTCGGCGATCGGCAGTCGGTCGCCGAGTGGGTGTCCGCCGGCGAGCCGAGCATCTGGGATGCGGCCGCGCAACGGGTCGCCGAGATCCTCCACGCGGGCCGTCCTGACCATCTCGACGCCACGAACGAAGCCGCCGTCCGAGCGGCGTTCCCGATCCACCTGGAGCAACACTCGTGACCGACTCCTTCGAGATCGTCGTCATCGGCGGAGGTGCCGTCGGTGCGTCGATCCAGTGGCACCTCGCCGCCGCCGGTCGCACCGACTCGGTGCTGATCGAGAAGCACGAGCTCACCGCGGGCTCGACCTGGCACGCCGCGGGCAACGTCCCGACGTTCTCGAACAGCTGGCTCGGTCAGCGGGCCGGGAACTATGCGTGGGAGACCTACTCGAAGCTGGCCGACGATCCCGACGATCCGATCACCTACCGCCACACCAAGGCGTTCTGGCCGGGGCACACGCCCGAGCGGATCGACCACTTCCATCACCTCGTCGCGATCGCGACCGGCCTCGGCTTCGATCTGGAGATCGTGTCGCCGGCCGAGATGGAGGCGATGCATCCGTACTGGTCCGACGACGGCACGGTCATCGCCGGACTGCTCGACCCGTACGAGGGCGACATCGACCCGAGCGGACTGACTCAGTCGCTGGCCCGTCGCTCCCGGGCGATGGGGGCCGAGGTCCGTCGCCACTCGCGGGTGGTCGGCATCGATCGCCTCGGCCCGGGCGACGACGCCCGCTGGCGGGTGCACGTCCAAGCCAAGGGGGACACCTACGCCATCGACTGCGACATCGTGATCAACGCCGCCGGCTTCTACGGCGCCGACATCTCGGCGATGGCCGGCATCGAGGTGCCGCTCGCGGTGCTCGAGCACCAGTACCTCGTCACCGGCGCCGTACCGGAACTGGTCGAGAACACCAAGATCTTCCCGCTCGTCCGCGACCCGGAGATCATGTTCTACCTCCGGCGCGAGAACGACCGCCTGCTGTTCGGCAACTACGGCCACGAGGGCCG
>CAZEML010000211.1:0-7232 GCA_964513285.1 uncultured Candidatus Nemicrothrix sp. | reverse complement strand
CTCCGATCCTCGACGACATCATCGATCTGGCCGACGAGCAGAAGGTGACGATCCGCGAGATCGCCCGCTCGAAGTTCGAGTCGATGACCCGGACCGACGGCGCCCAGGGCGTGCTGGCGATGGCTCAGCCGTTGCGGCCGACCCCGATCGACGAACTCATCCGACCCGAGCGCGACGGCACCCCGCCATTCCTGTTGCTGCTCGACGGCATCACCGACCCGGGCAACCTCGGCGCCATCCTCCGCACCGCGGAGTGCGCCGGCGTGACGGGCGTGGTGTTGCCTCGGCATCGCGCCGCCCACATCACCCCGACCGTCGCGAAGACGGCCGCCGGCGCGATCGAGCATCTGCGGATCGCGGTCGTCGGTGGCCTCCCGGCCACGATGAAGAACCTCTCCCAGCAGGGCATCTGGACGGTCGGTCTCGACGCCGGCGGCGAACGCAGCATCTTCGACCTGCCGGTCGCCGACGAACCCGTCGCCCTCGTGCTCGGTGCGGAGGGTCCTGGGCTGTCTCGTCTCGTGCGCGAGCGGTGCGACACGGTGGCGAGCATCCCGATGGCCGGCGTGCTCGACTCGCTCAACGTCTCCAACGCCGCCGCGGTCTCGGTCTATGAGATCACCCGTCGTCGCAACGCGGCAGCGGAGGCCTGAGCCGAGCCCGCGACAGGGATCGAACCTGCGACCTGCTGTTTACAAGACAGCTGCTCTACCAACTGAGCTACACGGGCGAGATCGACGGCGAACCGGCGATTCGGCCAGGGTAGGGGACCGCGGCGCCACCCCGGCCCTCGAATCTGCGAGGATGGTCCGGATCGACGCCGTCGTCACGACGTCGCCTCGAACAGGAGTTCTGCATCGATGACCGCTTCCGGACGTTACGCCTCGCCTGACTCGTCCTTTGGCCGTTCCACCGGCAACGCCGCGGCGCGCGGCGGCGCCCTCATCGCCGTCGCGGTCGTGATCGGCTTCCTGCTGCTGTGGCAGGGCGGCGTCGGCGGGTCTGGCACCGCTGCTGAGGTCAGCGACAACGATGACACCAGCACCGCCGGGGCCGACGACGACGTCAGCGACGACGCCGACGACGACGCATCCGCCGACGACGGCACCGACACCGGCGATGGTGCCGGGGCCGACGACGGCACCGGCGACGCCGCGGTCGACGACTCCGCTGTGACGGAGACGACCTCGACCACCGCCGCTCCCGCGATCCGCCCCAACGGTGAGGTGCGGGCCGCGGTCGCCAACGGCACCGACACCGGCGGTCTCGCCGGCTCCCGATCCGGTGTGCTCGCCACCGCCGGCTACGTGACCGCAGCGGTCAACGCCGCCAACAACACCGCTGTGTCGAACGTGTACTACATCGCCGACTACGGCAATGAGGCCGAGCAGGTCGCGATCGAACTCGGCGGGGATGCCTCCGTGCTGCGACCGGCGACGGCCGAGGAGCTCGCCAGCCTCGTCCGCGAAGACAACCGGACCCAGGTCGAGGGCTACCACATCCTCGTCGTGCTGGGCTCCGACCAGGTGCTCGGCTGACCGACGGTCACCGTCGTGACCGCATTCCCATTCGACGCGTTCGTCCGTGACCCGGCGCGGTCCGGGCTCTTCCTCGACTTCGACGGCGTGCTCTCCGACATCGCGCCGACGCCCGACGGCGCGGTGCCGCGCCCAGGGATCCCGGAGTTGCTGTCCACGCTCCAGGCCCGCCTCGGTCGGGTGGCCATCGTGTCGGGACGACCCGTCAGCTATCTCGCCCCGCTCATCCCGGTCGAGGTCGACATCGTCGGCCTCTACGGCATCGAGTCTCGGGTGAACGGCGCCGACGGCACCGTCCCCGAAGCAGAGCGGTGGCGTCCGATCATCGGCGGACTGATCGAGGAGGCGACCGCGATGTTCGGCGCCGACGTGGTCGAGCCCAAGGGTCTCTCGCTCACCATCCACTACCGGAGCGACGACGCGCTGGCCGCTCCGATGCAGGCGTGGGTCGAACGGGTCGCCCGCGAGACCGGCGTCGAAGCTCGTCCCGCCAAACGGTCGTTCGAGGTGCATCCGCCGATCGCGCTCGACAAGGGCACGGCCGTCGAAACGCTGGCGGCGTCGCTCGATCCCGTCGCCTACTTCGGCGACGACCTCGGCGACCTTCCCGCGTTCGACGGGCTGGACCGATTGGCGGCCGGAGGGATCACCACCACCCGCGTCGCGGTCGGTTCGGCGGAAGCTCCACCCGAGCTGCTCGGGCGGGCCGACGTGATCGTCGATGGACCCGCCGCCGCTCAGGCGGTGCTCACCGAACTCGCCGTTGCGTTGGGTTCAGACGTCGGCTGACGCGGCGCCCAGCTGATCGTCGAACCAGTCGCGGGGCGTGCGGGCGTAGGCACGTTGCCGGAGCTCGGCCGCGGCCGCGGCTCGTTCGGAGGCCGATCGGTCGAGCGCGGCTCCCAAGGCCGCCGCCTGCTCGACGATGTCGTACGGGTTGACCGAGATGCAGGCGCCCTCGAGCTCATCGTGGACCCCGGCTTCCCGGCTCAACACGAGCGTGCCGTTTCGCTCGTTGACGATCGGTCCTTCCTTGGCGACGAGGTTGAGACCGTCGCGGATGGGGTTGATCAACAAGACGTCGTAGCGGCGGAGATGGGCGACGGAGCGAGGGAAATCGTCGTGGATATCGAGCTCGATCGGCGACCAGTCGCCGGTGCCCCATCGACGGTTGATGACGTCGACGAGCGCCTCGACCTCCTGGCGGTAGGCGAGGTACTCCGGGAGTCCGTCGCGGCTCGTGTAGCCGAGGGCGTGGAACACGACCCGACCGCGCAGGTCGGGTCGGTCGGCCAGGAGCCGGTCGAAGGCCCGGAAGCCGCGGAGGAGGTTCTTCGACAGTTCGATCCGATCGACCCGAACGATCACCTGCCGATCGCCGAGGTCGGCGTCGAGCTCCTCGAACGCGGCTTGGCACGCCTCGGACCGGGCGACCTTGTTCATGTCGTCCGGGTCAGGGGCGAGGGGCGAGACGAAGGTCGAGACGTCGCGCCCGAGGAGTTCGCGACACGAGGCGCGGAAGTCGTCCGCCCATCGTTGCGAATGGAAGCCGCACGTGGTGTGGGCGGCCATGCCCTCGAGCAGTTCGATCGCCGACTCGGTCGGCAGCACTCGCATCAGGTGGGGAGGCGCGAACGGGGTGTGTGAGAAGTGGACGGTCGTGAGGTCGGGCCGAGTCGACGCGAGGGCGGTTCCCAACAGCGAGAGGTGGTAGTCCTGCACCAGCACGGTGGCATCGGCCGGAGCTTCGGCGGCGACGACCTCGGCGAACTGCTGGTTGTAGTCGCGGTAGGCCTGCCACGCCTCGGCCCAGCCGTGATCGAAGACCGGTCGCCGGCTGAGGTCGTGGAGGCCGTGATACAGGAACCACAGCGCCGAGTTGGCCACCACGTCGTAGGCGAGCCGAAACGTCGTCGGATCGATGTCGAGCGTGCGAACCCGCATGTCGGCGGCCTCGATCACGCCTTCGCT
Source organism: uncultured Candidatus Nemicrothrix sp. (assembly GCA_964513285.1). GTDB lineage: Bacteria > Actinomycetota > Acidimicrobiia > Acidimicrobiales > Aldehydirespiratoraceae > UBA11606. The sequence continues at coordinate 3,723 of CAZEML010000211.1, read as the reverse complement.
GGCTGCGATCCGATCTCCCGGGTTCAGCGCGGCCGCGATCCACGTCGTGTCGGTGCCGACGACGAGTGGGGCGAGCCCGCTCACGAGCCCCCCTCCGCCACGCCTCGCGACCAGCTGGCCGTCGACCTCGGTGAACGACACCGGGCCGCGGTTGGAGACGAGCACCACGGGGGAGGTCACGTCGTCACGCTACTCAGGGCAGGATGGGCGAGATGCGACTCCTCGCCTGCGCCGACAAGTTCCGCGGCACGCTGACCGCCCCCGAGTTCGGCGCGGCGGTCGAAGCGGGCGCGCCGGATGTCGAGGTCGTCGTTCAACCGCTCGCCGACGGCGGGGAGGGGACCCTCGAGGCGTTCGGCGGCCCCAACCGGGTGACGTCGGTGACCGGGCCGCTCGGCGAACCGGTCGACGCGGGATGGCGCCTCGCCGCCGGCCGGGCGGTCATCGAGATGGCTCGGGCGTCGGGACTGCTGCTCGCCGGCGGTGCCGAAGGCAACGATCCGCTCGAGGCGACCACCGCCGGCACCGGTGAACTGATCGCCAAGGCGGTCGAGGCGGGCGCCGACGAGATCATCGTGGGTCTGGGCGGCTCGGCGACGACCGACGGGGGGCTCGGCGCGCTGCGGGCCCTTCCGGCGACCGGACGCCTGAAGGGTGTCGACCTGGTCGTGGCCTGCGACGTCGAGACCCGCTTCGTCGATGCTGCGGCCGTGTTCGGGCCGCAGAAGGGGGCGAGCCGCGCACAGGTCGCCTTGCTCACCGCTCGGCTCGAGCGCTTGCTCGACGTCTACCGCTCCGAACACGGCGTCGACCTGACCGAGGTGCCCGGTGCCGGTGCGGCCGGAGGCCTCGCCGGCGGGTTGCTCGCCGCGGGAGCGCGGATCGAGTCCGGCGCGGCGCTCATCGCCGATGCGGTCGACCTCTACGACCAGATCGAGACGGTCGACCTGGTGGTCACCGGCGAGGGCAAGGTCGACGCGACCTCCTTCGCCGGCAAGGTCGTGGGGACGGTGACCGCGCTCGCGGCCGCCGCGGCGCGGCCCGCGTTGGTCATCGGTGGCGTCATCGACGAGGAAGCCCGAGCGTCCCTCGACGAGCGGGAGGTCCCGTGGATCGACCTGGTCGAGTCGTACGGCTCGGACCGGGCGATGGGGGAGACGGCGGCGTGTGTCGTCGAGGCTGTCAGCGACTGGCTTTCGCGCTGACCACCCACCCGGCGAGGGCGACGACGATCACGACGAAGAGCCCGAACCGGATGAACCGCAGGGCACTGAAGATGACCCACTGGACCAGCGTCAACGCGCCCCAGATGGCCAGGCCGCCGAGCGCGATCTTGGCCGGTAGCGGAAGGCCGCTACTGCGGGCCGGATCCGACGTACGGCGCTCGATGTCCATGCCGCGAGCGTAGGCGGCCGCGGCGCAGGAGTGCCGTCGGTCAGGTCAGATCCGAGTCGAGGAGCGTGTCCTCGTCGCTACGGAGTGCCACCAGCGCCGCAGCGACTGCAGCGAGTGGGTCGTGAGCGAGCGCCCCCGGATCGGCGGAATCGAGTGCTTGGCGGGCGAGCGGTCCTGAGCGGCCGGACAGGCACACGACGAGGTCGACCAGACGCTCGGCTTCAGGTGCAGGTGCGGTCATCGTCAGGTCCTCGGTGGCGTGATCGGACGGGATGTGGATGGTTTCGGTCGAGACGGTCCCTGACTGAACCACTTGATCGAGAATTGAGACACCAACCGGCCCTAGGGTGCGGCCGTGGCAACCATCCGGCTTCCCAACACGTTGCGTCCGCTCACCGCCGGGCAGGGCGAGGTGGTCGTCGAGGGCGACGATCTCGGCGCTGCGCTCGCTGCGCTCGAAGCCGTCCATCCCGGTTTCGAAGAACGCCTGCTCAGTGCGGACGGGCGCCTTCGCGGGTTCGTCAACGTCTTCATCGACGACACCGAGTGCCGACAGCTCGACGGTCTGGCCACACCGGTTGCGTCCACCACGGTGATCACGATCATCCCGGCGGTGGCCGGCGGCTGACCGGTGAGCGTGACCAAGGTCCCAAACCGGCCTGGAGTGTTGCGAATCCGGGGCTTCGCGGGTTGAATTAGCAGTCGCGGCACGAGAGTGCCAACGCCCTCGACCCAGTCCTCCGGAGGAATGATGGCCAAGTCCATTCAGTTCGATGAGCAGGCCCGCCGTGGCCTCGAAGCGGGCATGAACCAGCTCGCCGACGCGGTTCGCGTCACCCTTGGCCCGAAGGGCCGCAACGTCGTGCTCGAGAAGAAGTGGGGCGCCCCCACGATCACCAACGACGGTGTCTCCATCGCCAAGGAGATCGAGCTCGAAGACCCGTTCGAGCGCATCGGCGCCGAGCTGGTGAAGGAAGTCGCCAAGAAGACCGACGACGTCGCGGGTGACGGCACCACCACCGCCACCGTCCTCGCCTGGTCGATGGTCCGTGAGGGCCTGCGCAACGTCGCCGCCGGCGCCAACCCGATGTCGCTGAAGAAGGGCATCGAGGCCGCCGTCGAGGCCGCCGTCGGCTCGATCCGCGAGAACGCTCAGGACGTCTCGGAGAACAAGGACCAGATCGCCAACGTCGCGTCGATCTCCGCCGCTGATCCTGAGATCGGCGCCACCATCGCCGACGCCATCGACAAGGTCGGCAAGGACGGCGTGATCACCGTCGAAGAGGGCCAGACCTTCGGTCTCGAGCTCGACTTCGTCGAGGGTATGCGCTTCGACAAGGGCTACATCTCCCCGTACTCGGTCACCGATGCCGAGCGCATGGAGGCCGTGCTCGACAACCCGTACGTGCTCTTCGTGTCGTCGAAGATCAGCAACGTCCGCGAGCTCGTGCCGGTCCTCGAGAAGGTCATGCAGTCGAGCCGCCCGCTCCTGATCGTCGCCGAAGACGTCGAGGGCGAGGCTCTGGCCACCCTCGTGGTCAACAAGATCCGTGGCACCTTCACCTCCGTCTCGGTCAAGGCGCCGGGCTTCGGTGAGCGCCGCAAGGCGATGCTGCAGGACATGGCGATCCTCACCGGCGGCCAGGTCGTCAGCGAAGAGGTCGGTCTCAAGCTCGACGGTGTCGGCCTCGACATGCTGGGCCAGGCCCGCAAGATCGTCGTCACCAAGGACGAGACCACCATCGTCGAGGGTGCCGGCGACGGCGCCGACGTCAACGGTCGCATCGCCCAGATCAAGGCCGAGATCGAGAACACCGACTCCGACTACGACCGCGAGAAGCTCCAGGAGCGCCTCGCCAAGCTGTCGGGTGGCGTGGCCGTCCTCAAGGTCGGCGCTGCCACCGAGGTGGAGCTCAAGGAGAAGAAGCACCGCATCGAGGACGCCGTCTCCACCACCAAGGCCGCCATCGAAGAGGGTGTCGTCGTGGCGGCACCACCCTCATCCGGGCGCAGGCCGCGGTCAACGGGATGATCGACAGCCTCGACGACGCCGACGCTCAGGTCGGCGCCCGCATGGTCGCCCGTGCGCTCGAGGGTCCGCTCACCCAGATCGCCGTCAACGCCGGCATGGAGGGTGGCGTCGTCGTCGAGCAGGTGCGCTCGCTCGAGGGCAACAACGGCCTCAACGCCGCGACCGGCGAGCAGCCCGGTAATCAACCGCATCGATGTCCCGGAGTTTCCGAGATCAAGCGGCCGGCCGGCATTGACCAGTCGGCCGCCACTGCCACCAATTCGGATGTTCGTGCCGTCGCGTTCGATGTCGACACC
>CAZEML010000210.1:0-7281 GCA_964513285.1 uncultured Candidatus Nemicrothrix sp. | reverse complement strand
ACGATGCGTGGGCGGCCGCCGTCGTGAGTCGGGCCTTCGATCTCGAACACCGCCTCGCCGATCACGCCGACGCGGTCCGCGCGGCGGCAGCGGCCCTGCGGTCCGCCGCGGCGGTCGACGACCGTCTCGCCCAGTGGTTGGCGGCATCGGTCGGCCCGATTGATCTCGACGACCCCGACGACGTGGTCGTCCTCGCCGGACTTGCTGCCGCCGTCGCGCCGGCCGATCTCGCGCCGCTCGCGTCCGACGCTCGCCGCGCGGTGCTCGAGCTCGAGTTCGCCGACTGGTTGGGTGCGGTGCTGGGGCTCGTGCGGGCGGGTGCGGGCACCACGGTGGATCCGGCTGCGCTGGTCGACCACATCAACCGCTGTCCCGAGGTGACCACCGACATCCCGAAGGCCGACCGCAATCGGGTCGCGTGGGCGTTCGCTGTCGTCACCGAGGCGTGGGAGGAACTCGGCGTCGCCGAAGACGGCGCCCTCACCGCGTTCGGTGCGGCCGTGCTTCCCCTGGCGCTCGTTCGGGCCTGGGGCGCCGTCTGAGGCTCAGTCGGCCAGGGCGCTGATCACGGTGGCGCTGACCACTTCGGCCAATCGGCGCCCCGGGCAGGCGTGCCGGCCATGACCGAACTCGGTGTCGAGATCGAGCTCGACCGCCACCCTCTCGCCCGCGGCGATCGGCCCGAAGCCGTCGAGCACGACGTCGCTCGTGGCGGTGCGTTTCGTGGCCGGCACCGCCGACGGTCGAGGTGAGGTCCCCTCCAGCATCGTCGCGATGAGGGCGCCGGTCGCGCCTCGGGTTTGATGCAGGATCGAGAGGAGGGCGACCGGATCGCCGAGCCCGGCGACGAGGTCGGCGAGTTCGCCCGTGGCCGCGTCCACCGTGTCGGCTTCGGCCCGGTCGGTGCTGCCGGCGACGATCGTGTCACCGACGACCACGAGGAGTTCGACGAGCCGGGCGCCGTCGTCGTCGGGCGGGATGACACCGAGCACCTCCGCGAGGCTCCCGGCCGGGACCAACGCAGGCACGGCCTCGGTCCGACCGGTCTCGATGAGCGAGCGGGTGCGCCGTCGAGCGGTCGTCGTGACCCGCTCCTCGTCGAGCTCCTCGACCACGCCGAGAACCTCGGCTCGAGCGGCCTCGTGGGCTGAACCGTCGCAGAAGCGCGCCATCGCCCGCCTGAGCTCGCGGGTCGGGCCAGGCGGGAGTTCGTCGCCGGGCATCGCCAGCTCCTTGTGGGCGAGGGCGGTCGGCGCGAGGGCGGCAGGGATCGATCGCATCACCCATCGATACCGGACAAGCATGCGGATGACGGCGTGGCGGGTCGATTCGTCCGAATCCGTCCAGCCCGAGGTGCGATGATCCGGTCATGCCGATCGATGCCGACACCGCGACCGCCCGTGCCCACCGCTTCCAGCAGCTCCACGAGGCGGGCACCTTCGTGATGGCGAACGTCGCCGACGCTGGCACCGCCGCGGCGGTGGCCGAGGTCGGCATCGACGCCATCGCCACCACCAGCTCGGGCCATGCCGCCATGATCGGGCGAGAGGACGCGGCCGGCGACGTGACGATGGAGGAACACGCGGAGCACACCGAGATCCTCGTCGAGGCGGTGGGCGTGCCGTGCAACGTCGACGGCGAGAACGGCTATGGCCACGAGCCCGAGGACATGGCGGCGGCCGTGCAGCGGTTCGCCGCCGCGGGGGCAGCCGGCATGGGGATCGAGGACTGGTCCGGCGATCCGGGCATCGGCCTCTACGACCGGGCCAAGGCGATCGCCCGGATCGAGGCCGCGGTCGAGGCTGCGAACGCGCTCGACCGGCCCTTCGTCATCACCGGACGGACCGAGATCCTGCTCTACGGACTGGATGGCGGGCTCCCGGAGACGATCGCTCGGCTCCAGGGCATGGCCGCCGTCGGTGCGCACTGCCTCTACGCCCCCGGCACGTGGGACCTCGAGACGATCCGCACGGTGGTCGACGAGGCGGGTGGGCCGGTCAACGTCCTCCTGCCGCTCGGGAGGCCGGCGTTCATCCCGGCGTCGTCACCGAGCCTCGGCTTCGACGAACTGGCAGAGGCGGGGGTTCGCCGGATCAGCATCGGTGGTTCGCTCTACCGGGCGCAGGTCAACATGGCGGCCGACCTGATGCGTCGCACCCTCGCCGGCGGGGTGTTCGCCACGCCGGTCATCACCGGGCCCTGACCGTTCCGGCCGCCCCGCCAGACGGCAGGTGAACTCTCGGTAACCAGCCTCAACCGACCCCGGACGCTTCCGACCTCTGGAGTGATGGACTCCACGATGACTGCGGTCGGAGACGTCGTAACGAGGCGGACCCTTCTCCCTGATTCGACCAGTGGCTCAGAGATCGATCGGCTCTTTCGCGACGATTCGGCGAAGACCTGCGTCGTGGTGGCGGATCCGGTCCACGGCGCGGTGCTGGTCAGCCGGGCCGGGTTCTATGAACACATGTCCGGGCGGCTCGGGTTCGGCTGGGCGTTGAGCGGCGATCGCTCGGTCCGCCACCTCTTCGAGCGCGGGCTGCCGTCCGACCCGATCGCCGCCGACTGGAACGAGCCGCTGATCGAGGTCGCGCTCTCCCTGCTCTCGGAGGGCGTCTCGTCGGATCGAGAGGACCTCTTGGTCGATCTGACGGCTGGCACCTACGGGACCGTCCCCGTGGCCGACGTGCTCCGGTGGGTCGGGTCTGCGTACATCGACCAGTCGATCGAGCTCGAGAATCGTGAGCGCCGATTCCGCGCCCTCGTGCAGTCGGGATCCGATGCCATCGCGGTCGTGTCGGCGAACTTCACCGTCGACTACGCGAGCCCGGCCTACCTGGCGCTGACCGGACTCGACGCCGAGGTCGCGCAGGTCGCGGATCCTCGTTCGTTGTTGCATCCCGACGACCTGGACACGCTGAGTCCTGTGTGGGAACGCGCCGTCGGCATCCCCGGAACGACCCAGGTCGCTGCAGCCCGAGTCCGGCGATCCGACGGGTCGTGGCGGGTGTGCGAAGTGCGGCTTCGGAGCATGGTCGACGATCCCGCAGTGGCCGGGGTCGTTCTGAACGTCCGGGATGTCACCGAGGAGCGTCGCCTGCAACAGGACCTCCGTCACCAAGCGCTCCACGATCCGCTCACCGGACTTCCCAACCGCGTGTTGTTCTCGCGCTGGCTTGATCGGCACACATCGTCGGGTGGTGCAGCCGACGGACTGGCGATCGTGTACTTCGACCTCGACGGCTTCAAGGGCATCAACGACACGTTCGGTCACCATGCAGGAGACCGGGTGCTGGTCGAGGTCGGGCACCGAATGCAGGCCGGTTCGGACCAGGTGCGTCTGCTCGCCCGGCTCGCCGGCGACGAGTTCGCCGCGTTGATCGACCCGGGAGCGATCGACCCGGTCGTCGTGGCGACCGAACTGCGCGAGGCGCTCCATCAGCCGGTCATGGTCGAAGGTCAGCCGTTCCACATTCGGGCGAGCTTCGGCGTCGTCACCGCCACCGACGACGGTGCCAACGGCTACGAACTCCTTCGCCGTGCCGATGTGGCGATGTACGCCGCGAAACAAAGTGGCCGTGACGCAGTGCACGAATGGACGCCCTCGACCGATGAACGCTTCGCCGACCGGTTGGCGATGGTTCCCGAGCTCGCCGCCGCCTTGGAGAATGGGCAGCTCGACCTCGTCTACCAGCCGTACTTCTCGTTGGCGACCGGCGCGCTCACGGGTATCGAGGCGCTCGCTCGGTGGGATCACCCGACGCTGGGGGCGGTGCCGCCACCCGAGTTCATCGCCGTCGCCGAGCGGAGTGGGCTGATCGCCGAGCTGGGCCGGTTCGTGGTGAGTACCGCCATCGAACAGGCCGCCACCTGGCGTCGGCACGGGGTGATCCGCGACGACGTCGTGATGAGCGTCAACGTCGCGCCCGGCGAGATGCTCGACCCGCGGTTCGAGGAGTCGATCGACGCTGCCCTGCGCGAGTCGGGCCTTGCACCCGAGTCGCTCCAGCTGGAAGTCACCGAATCGAGCCTGATCGCTGACACCGACGTCGCAGCCGAACGACTCAGCCGGCTGCGAGGACGCGGGATCCGCATCGCGGTCGACGACTTCGGTACCGGCTACGCGTCGATGGACTATCTGCGCCTGCTGCCGGTCGATGTGATCAAGGTCGACCGTTCGTTCATCGACGGCATCGAGGGCAACGCCCGCGACGAGTTGATCGTCAACGGCATGGTCCGGCTGGCCGATGCGCTCGACGTGGACGTGGTCGCCGAAGGCGTCGAGCGTCAGGGGCAGGCTGAACGTCTCGCCCAGATGGGCTGCACGAGCGCCCAGGGCTACTTCTTCTCCCGACCCGTGCGAGCCAGCGTCTTCGACGCCGCGGTCGGTGCCGCGGCGGGGCCGTGGCCGTGGTTGCCCGGCTCGCTTCGAGCGCTCGGCGTGCATGCCGACGAACCGGCCGCGGAACCTGGCGTCGAGGTCGGTCGGGTCGAGACCTCCCTCAAGTCGGCGGCGGCGCCGCCACCGCCCACGCTGCCCTCGATCAACTGAGTGCGCGGTTCACGCAGCGCTCTCATACCGGAGTCGGACCGACCGAGGCTGGACGAGCCCCCGAAGTGGGATGCGTCCCCAACCCCACGAATCCTGGAGTTCTGCCCGACATGAGTCGCCTTCTCGCCAACACCCGAGCCGACAAAGCGATCACCGTCTTGTTGGTGATCAGCATCGCCGTCGTCGCTGTCATGACGATGATCGGACGATCCGGTCTCGACTCGACCGCCAAGGAGGTCGAGTTCCTCGAAGAGGACGTCGTCGCGCCGGAACGTGAGTTCAAGATCCTCTCGGATCTCTACGCGGTTCGTGTCATCGACACCGTGAACCGCGGCAGCGCCGGCATCTACACGGCCGATGAGGTCGTCGCCGACCTGCAGGCCGCTCGGATCGAAGGCCCTGCGTTGTGGGCGGCCGTGGGCGAGCACATGCGTGCCGCCCATCCCGCTGACGTCGCCCTGTGGGACACGATCGACGCCAACGTCGAGGTCGCAAACGTGGCCATGGACGAGGCCATCGCCGGCATTCAGGCCGGTGGTCTCGCAGCCGTCGCCGACTACGACGGCGAGCTCTACGACGAGATCGATCCGCTGACCGCGTCGTTCGACAACGCTCTGCTGCTCCTCGACGAGATTGCGGCCCAGGTCAGCGCCGATGCCGTCTCGGGCGCCGACAGCTCCAGCCAAGGGCTGCTCATCGGGCTCGTCGCCAGCATCGTGCTCCTCGGTGGTGGCGGTGCCTTCCTCGTGCGGACCGTGCGTGCCAACATCGCCCAGCAGGAGGCCGACGCCGCCGAAGCCGCTCGCCTCTCCGAGATGGTCAGCTCCTCCGCCCTCGGCATGATGTTCACCGACAACGACGGGGTGATCCAGTACGTCAACCCCGAGCTCGAGCGACTGCTCGCCGTGGTCGAAGGTGATTTGCCGGTTCGAGTGAGCGATGTTGTCGGCTCGCCCGCTTCGGCGTTCCCTGCCCACGACCCGACCAGCCTGGCGGCGCTGCCGCACACCGCCCGCGTCGAGATCGGCGCCGAGACCGTCGAGCTCCAGCTGAGCGAGATCGCTACTGGCGGCGTCCGCACCGGCGTCATGACCACCTGGCGGAGTGTCACCGATCAGGTTCGGTCGGCTGCGCAGGAGCAGGCCGCCTTCGCCAAGACCCGCGAGCTCCTCGAGGTCATCAAGACCAAGTCCGGCGAGCTCACCACCAGCAGCGAGACCCTCACCACGATCAGCAACGATCTGGCCGGTGGCGCTGATGAGACCGCGGCGCAGGCCGCGAGTGTGTCGGCTGCTTCGGAAGAGGCCTCCGCCATCGCCCAGTCGGTCGCCACGGCCGTCGAGCAGCTCCAGCTGAGCGTCCAGGAGATCGCTTCCGGTGCCGCCGCTGCCACCTCGACCGCCACCGAGGCCGTCGACGTCGCCAACCACACCCGTGCGACGATCGAGCAGCTCGGCGAATCGTCGGCGGAGATCGGCAAGGTCATCGAGTTGATCTCCTCGATCGCGGAGGACACCAACGTCCTGGCCCTCAACGCCACCATCGAGGCCGCCCGCGCCGGTGAAGCCGGCAAGGGCTTCGCCGTGGTCGCCAACGAGGTCAAGGACCTCGCCGGCGAGACCGCCAAGGCGACCGAAGACATCAAGTCCCGCGTCGAACGCATCCAGACCGACACCGACGCCGCCGTGCTCGCCATCGGCCGAGTCGCCGAGGTCGTGGAAGAGATCAACTCGACCCAGTCGGGCATCGCCTCCGCGGTCGAGGAACAGACGGCGACGACGAACGAGATCGCTGCCGCGGTCTCCGACGTCGCCAAGACCAGCCAGGAGATCACCGAGAGCATCGCCGCCGTGGCGGGCGCCTCGAACCAAACCTCCGAAGGCGCCGGTCAGACCAAGCTCGCGGCTGCCGACCTCAGCCAGCTCGCTTACTCGCTGGCCAACCTCAGCACCGACGACAACACCCCCGTCGGCGTCTGACGCACCACTGATCCCCCTCCCACGAAGGCCCCGCCGATCCGTCGGCGGGGTCCTTCGCGTTTCGGATGTCCACCCACAGCACAAGCGTCGCGATGCCGTCAGCCCTCCACCTGAGGGTCACAGGCTCTGACTACGGTCGGCGGCATGTCTCGACAGCTCGAATTCGACGGCGGGTTCGCCCGCGAAGTCGTTGAGGTTCCGGTCGCCGATGAGATGAGCGAGAGCTTCCTCGCGTACTCGCTCTCGGTCATCACCTCCCGTGCCATCCCCGACGTGCGCGACGGCCTCAAGCCGGTGCAGCGCCGCATCCTGTGGTCGATGTTGCAGATGGGCGTGCGGCCCGGCACGCCGTTCCGTAAGTCGGCCCGCATCGTCGGCGACACGATGGGTCGCTACCACCCGCACGGTGACGGCGCGATCTACGACACCTTGGTCCGGATGGGGCAGGACTTCTCGCGGATGGTCCCGTTCATCGATCCGCAGGGCAACTTCGGCTCGCTCGACGACCCGCCGGCGGCCGCCCGCTACACCGAGTGTCGGCTCGCCGAACCAGCGATGGACATGGTCCGCGAGCTCGACGAAGACACCGTCGACTTCCGCGCCACCTACGACGGCGAGGGCGACGAACCGATCGTCCTCCCCGCGGCGCTGCCCAACATCTTGGTCAACGGCACGAGCGGCATCGCCGTCGGCATGGCGACCAACATGGCGCCCCACAACCTGCGCGAGGTCGAGAAGGCCATCGAGCTG
>CAZEML010000209.1:0-7565 GCA_964513285.1 uncultured Candidatus Nemicrothrix sp. | reverse complement strand
CCGCGGCGGCGAGGACGCCACCGTGACCGACGCCAACGTGCAGCTCGGCCGCCTTCACCCCGACACGTTCGGGGCCACCGACATCGACCTCTCCCCCGCGCTCGCGGCCGAGGCGCTCGTGCGCTCGGTGGGCGAACGGCTCGGGCTCGACGCCGCCGACGCGGCGCGAGGCGTCGCCGAGGTCGTCGACGAGAACATGACCAACGCGGCTCGCGTCCACGCGGTCGAGAACGGCAAGGACCTCACCGGCTACTCGATGATCGCCTTCGGCGGCGGCGGCCCACTGCACGCCAGTCGACTCCTCGACAAGCTCGGGCTCGACGAGCTGATCGTGCCGCCCGACGCTGGTGTCGGGTCCGCGGTCGGCTTCCTGCGCGCACCGTTCGCCTATGAAGCGGTCCGCAGCTTCTACACCTCGACGGTCGACTTCGACGTCGATGGCGCGAACCGGGTGCTCGCCGAACTCGCCGACGAGGCGATGGCGTTCGTCCGCGAGGGCACGGCCGCCGACGTCACCGTCGAGCGCCAGGTGGCGATGCGCTACAAGGGCCAGGGCTGGGAGATCCCCGTCCGCCTCGGCGACGCGCCGTTCGACGAGATGGCCGCCGAGTTGCTCGGCGCCGAGTTCACCAAGGCCTACGAGGAGTTCTTCGGCCGAGCGATCGACGATCTCGCCATCGAGGCGGTCAGCTGGTCGGTGCGCGTGGCATCGGTGGTGCCGACTCCAGCGGCCGTCGACCTCACGACCGAGGGAGCGCCGGTCACGGGTGCCGCGACCCGAACGATGTATGACCCGGTCGCCGGCCGCGACGCCGACGCGACGGTGGTCGAGCGTTCAACGCTCGCCGCCGGCCAACAGGTCCGAGGTCCCGGGGTGATCGTCGAGGAGCAGACCACGACGGTCCTCGCCTCCCATCACCTCGCGACGATGCAGGAGGACGGCACCTTGCTGGTTCACCGAGTCGAGGAGGGAGACCCGTCATGAGCGACGCCGCACGTGAGCTCCACAACCAGGTGATGTGGAACCGTCTCATCTCGATCGTCGAGGAGCAGGCGCTGACGCTGGTCCGCACCGCGTTCTCGACCTCGGTTCGCGAAGCCGGCGATCTCTCCGCCGGCGTGTTCGACAAGCAGGGGAGGATGATCGCGCAGGCGGTCACCGGTACCCCGGGCCACGTCAACACGATGGCCGCCGCTGTCGGTCACTTCATCGACGACATCGGGCCCGAACGCATCTACCCGGGCGACGTCTATGTCACCAACGATCCGTGGAAGGGCACCGGCCACCTCCACGACATCACCGTCACGACGCCGGTGTTCACCGACCCCGAGGACGAGACGTCACTGATCGGCTTCTTCGCCTCGACCGCGCACGTCGTCGACGTCGGCGGGCGCGGCTACGGGCCCGAGGCTCGCGAGGTCTATGAGGAAGGCATCCGGATCCCGATCCTCAAGTGGGTCGAGCGAGGCGAACTCAACGAAGGCCTCGTGACGATGGTGCGCTGGAACGTCCGTGAGTCGGACCAGGTCATCGGCGACATCCACGGGTTGGCCGCCTGCAACGAGACCGGCCGCCGGCGGCTCCTGTCGATGCTCGACGAGTTCGACCTCGACGACCTCGAGGACCTGGCCGGGTTCGTGTTCGACCGGACCCTCGCGGCCACCATGGCCGCGCTCGCCCATGTCCCCAAGGGCACCTACGAGAACACGATGGTCGTCGACGGCTACGACCTCCCCCTCACCCTCGCCGTGACCCTCACCGTCACCGACGACGGCATGCACGCAGACTTCACCGGCACGTCGCCGATCTCGAAGTTCGGCATCAACGTGCCGCTCGGCTACGCCGAGGCGTACTTCACCTACGCCATGCTCGTCGCGCTCGCGCCGGAGCTGCCGAACAACTTCGCGTCGCTGGCTCCGTTCACCGTCAGCGCTCCGCCCGGCGTGATCCTCAACGCCGAGCACCCCGACCCCGTCTCGGTGCGGCACGTGATCGGCCACTTCGTCACCGATCTCACGCTCGGGGCGATCGCCCAGGCGCTGCCCGACGTGATCCCTGCGGAAGGCGCCGGTGCATTGTGGAACTTCCAGGCGAGCGCCCGCCAGGCCTCTCCCGACGATCCGAAGCCGCCGGTCGAGCTGCTGATGTTCAACAGCGGTGGCTCCGGCGCACGCCCGGGGCTCGACGGGCTCACGGCGACCGCCTTCCCGTCCGGGGTGCGCACGATGTCGGCGGAAGCGACCGAGCAGGTCGGACCGATCATCATCTGGCGCAAGGAGATCCGCGAGAACTCCGGCGGTGCCGGCAAGCAACGGGGCGGGATGGGCCAGATCCTCGAGGTCGGCCCGACCGACGGCTACCAGTTCGAGTTCTCCGCCATGTTCGACCGGGTCGCCAACCCCGCTCGCGGACGCCACGGCGGCGAGGACGGCGAGCCGGGCGCGGTGTACCTCGACGACGGCACACCGTTCCCGACCAAAGGCGTCGAGACGGTGCCCGCCGGCTCGCGGCTCGTCATGGAGCTGCCCGGCGGTGGCGGCTTCGGTGATCCGGCCGAACGCGACCCGGCGGCGGCCGAGAACGACCGCCGCCAGGGCTACGTGTCTTGAGTCCGCTGGGGCGACCCCAGACGCTCGCCGACCCAGGTGGAGACCAGGCCGAGCAGCCCTGCGTCGACGGGCTGTCGCATCTGCGCCTTGTAGGCGCGCACACCCTTGTCGGTGGGGTCGTGGCGCAGCAGATGGCTCACACCCTCGACCACGTGCCCGTCGAACGGCTCCGACACCAACTCGCCCATCCGGCCGACGTCGGCCGGATCGACCTGGACGTCCTTCCCACCGGTGATCGCGAGGACCGGAACCGCAGCGGCCCGCAGGCTCGTGGCCGGGTCGTGGGCCATGAACTCGCGGAACCATCGAGCGTTCACCTTCACGCCCTGCAGTCGGAGCACATCGTCCTCGGAACCCGCGAGGCGATCGAGACGCTTGGATTGGGTCCGCACCAGATCCTGTCGAAGCAGCCGCATGAGCGCCCGAACGGGACGAGGCAGGCTCGGGGCGAGCTGAGCGGCCTGCCACTCGAGCAGGCGACGACCCGTTTGCGCCGAGCCGGCGAGCAGCACGACCCCCAGGAGGTCCGCGTCCGACGCGAGTTCCGCCGCGATCAGCGCACCCTCGCTGTGGCCGATGACGACCACGTGCTGCGCATCGACCTCGGGGCGAGCTCGCAGCGCGGCGAGGGCGGCACGAGCGTCGGCGACGTTGTCGTGGAACCCGGTCGCAAGGTACTCGCCCTCGCTGGCCCCGATCCCTCGCTTGTCGTAGCGCAGCGACGAGACGCCGGAACTGGCGAGATGATCGGCGAGCGCTGCGGCGACCCCGACCGGCATGCGCTTGGCGTCGGAGTTGCGGTCGAGGGGCCCGGATCCACTGATGATCAGCGCCGCGGGGCTCGGTGCATCGCCGGCGAGGCGGAGCGAGCCCTCCAGTCGAAGGGAGTCCGTGGTGAAGGTGAGGTCGAGGTCAGGCATGGTGGGGAACGTTCCGATACTGTTCTCAGTAGTGAGAATGTTATCAGGATTGAGAACCAAAGCGCGATGACCAGCAGCCGTGACCTTCTGCTCCACCCGATCCGCCTCCGGATCGTCCAGGCCCTCGCCGGCCGGGCGGCGACCACGCTCCAGCTCAAGGAGTGGCTCGGCGATGTCCCCCAAGCCACCCTCTACCGGCACCTCAACCAACTGGCCGACGGCGGGCTCGTCCACGTCGTCGACGAGCGCCCGGTCCGAGGGGGACTCGAACGCACCTACGCCGTCGTCGAGGCCGCGGTGTCGCTCGGTCCCGATGCCGTCGCCGGCGCCACGCGAGACGACCACCTCCGCTACTTCGCGACCTTCGTCGGCGCGCTCATCTCGGACTTCGCCACCTATCTCGACACCGACGGCGCCGACGTCGGTCGCGACGGCGTGGGCTACCGCCAGGCGCCGCTCTGGCTCACCGACGACGAACTCGACGACCTCCTCGCCCGACTCGGCGAGACGCTCGCACCCTTCCTCGCCAACGAACCCAGCCCGGAGCGGCGACGCCGGCTGCTCACGACCATCCTCATGCCGAATGGTGTGAGCGAGCCGGCCGACGCATGACCCGATCAGCCGGCGATGAGCTCCTGCACCTGGGCGTGGGCGGCCGCCATGATCCCTTCGGGATCCGACATGATCGACGAGGCCGCAACCGTGGTGACGTCGCGGATGCCCAGCCAACCGAGGAAGGCGGTCAGCCAGGTGGTGCCGAAGTCGACCGGGCTTCCGATCGGCGCGCCGCCCGATGCGGCGACGATGTACGCGGGACGATCGCGCAGCGTTCCGGCCGGGCCGTTCTCGCCGTACTCGAACGTGCGGCCACCACGAGCGATCAGATCGGCCCACGCCTTCAGCGCGGCGGGGGGACCGAAGTTGTAGAGCGGACAACCGATGACGAGAACGTCAGCGGCCTCGAGCTCGGCGATCAGCTGATCGGAGAAGGTGAGCACTCCCTGCGAGTCGGTGGTGCCCTCCGGCGACGCGAGGTTGTTGCCGATCTCGTCGGTGAGCAGCGGGACGGCATCGGTGAGATGGCGTTCCACCACGGTGCCGTCATCGCCGGCCAGGCCGGCGGCGAGCGCGTCGCCGAGCGAGCGAGTCGCCGACTCGTCGCCACGAGCGCTCGAGGAGAGGTGCAGAACGGTGGTCATGGGTTGGTCCTGTTCAGATCGATCGATGGTCAGGAGCTTCGACAACTCCTGACACACGCGTCCTATTTCAAGATTGAAGCGAATTCCCGATGAACCCGAACCCACCGTCTCGAACCAGCTACGACGTCGTCATCATCGGCGGCGCCATGATGGGCTCGTCCGCCGCCTGGTGGCTCACGCGTGACCCTGACTTCGACGGTTCGGTCCTCGTCGTCGAGCGCGACCCGAGCTATGAGGGGAGTTCCACCGCGGCGACCAACAGCTGCATGCGTCAGCAGTTCTCGAACGAGGTGAACATCCGCATCAGTCAGTTCACCGCTGAGTTCGTCCGCACCTTCCCGCAGTGGTTCGACGATCCCGAGGTGCCCGAACTCGCCACGCACTTCTTCGGCTACCTCTACCTCGCGAACACCGAAGCGTTCGCGGAGACCCTTCGCGCCAACCAGCGGCTGCAGGCGTCGTGGGGGGCGGGCACCCGGATCATGACGCCGGAGGAGATCGCCGCCGACTACCCCTTCTACAACCTCGACGACATCATCTGCGGCAGTCACAACCTCGTCGACGAGGGCTACTTCGACGGCGGCACGATGTTCGACACGTTCCGCCGCCAAGCGCGACGCAACGGCGCCGAGTACTGCAACGACGAGGTGGTCGGGCTCACCCGCTCGGGCGAGCGGATCAACACGATCACCCTCGCCTCGGGTGCGGTGATCGACTGCGGCATGGTGGTCAATGCAGCGGGGCCTCGCGCGGCGGATGTCGCCGCGATGGCCGAGATCGACCTCCCGGTCGAACCCCGCAAGCGCTACAGCTTCATCTTCCAGGCCGCGGAGCCGCTCGACCGAGCCCTCCCCCTGACGATCGACCCGACGGGCGTGCACTGCCGAAGCGACGGCGGCTACTACCAGGCCGGCTGTCCGCCCGAGGACGATCACGCGGTCGACGCCGACGACCACGCCGTCGACCTCGATGTGTGGGAGGACACGATCTGGCCTGTCCTCGCGCACCGGGTCCCGGCGTTCGAACGCATCAAGTGGGTCAACAAGTGGGCGGGTCACTACGCGTACAACACACTCGATCAGAACGTGATCGTCGGGCCCCATCCCGAGGTCGACAACCTCATCTTCATGAACGGCTTCTCCGGGCACGGACTTCAGCAGTCACCGGCGATCGGACGCGGGGTCGCCGAGTGGATCACCCACGGCGAGTTCCGAGCGATCGACCTGACACCCCTCGGGTTCCAGCGGATCCTCGACGGCGAACCGTTCGTCGAGCGGGCGGTGATCTAGCCCAGCGGAGCGGTCGCCACCTTGGCCGCGGCGCGGACGAGGGTGGGCTCGGCCTGGGCTCGGATCAACGCGACAACGCCGATCAGCGACATCATCAAGAACGCCGCGAGTTCGTCGAGATCGACGTCGGCATCGATCTCGTCAGCCGCGCGGGCGTTGCCCAGCGCATGGCGGAAGGCCGCGGTGACGCGAGCGATGTAGGCGTCGACGAAGCGGGCCGCGCCATCGTCGAGCGCCGCGCTCTCGACCGCCGTGTTGCACATCAGACAGCCCTTGCCCTTGACCCACCCATCGGCTTCGTTCGCGTAGCTCGCGAACGCGCCGCGGATCGCGTCGGCTGCCGCATCGGGCGCTTCGAGCGGGGCGAGCACGTTCGACAGGTGCTCCTCGTCGTAGCGCTCGAGCGCGGCTTCGAAGAGGCCCTGCTTGGAGCCGAACTCGGCGTACATGCTCTTGCGGTTGACGCCCAACGCTTCGACGAGCTGCGCGGTGCTGGTGCCGTTGTAGCCGTTGATGCGGAACAGCTCGATGGCGGTGTCGAGGAGTTCGGTGCGGTCGTACTGCTTCATCGTCATTCCTGAGATCTCGGGATTTCTCCTTGACAAGGAGGGTAACTGTTTGGTTACCTCTTCACAAGTAACCGATCGGT
The DNA here is from genome assembly GCA_964513285.1 of uncultured Candidatus Nemicrothrix sp. GTDB lineage: Bacteria > Actinomycetota > Acidimicrobiia > Acidimicrobiales > Aldehydirespiratoraceae > UBA11606. The sequence continues at coordinate 898 of CAZEML010000209.1, read as the reverse complement.
TACCTCAAACATTCCGATCTGCCGAACGGCAGCGACAACAAGGACACCACCGCCATGAGCACCAACATCACCGTCATCTACAAGTGGACCGCCAAGGAAGGGAAGCTCGACGAGCTGACCAACATCTACCGCGACGTCACCGCCGCCATGGAGGCCAACGAGCCCGGCGCCACCAACGTCCACGTGTACGAATCGAAGGCCGAGAACGCGATCCACGTCCGCGACGAGTTCGTCGACGCCGACGCCATGGGCTTCCACCTCGGCACGACCGCCGCCGCCCACTTCCCTGCGCTGCTCGAGATCGCCACCCCGGGCTCCTTCTTCTTCCTCGGCGACGTGCCCGAGGAGATGCAGGCCCACGCCAAGGGCATGGGACTCGCCGCCGAGTTCAGCACCCACACCGTCGGCTTCGACCGCTGAACCAACGCCCACGCGACGACCGACGCCGCCCCACCGTTCCGGCCACGCCGGGCGGGACCGGGCGGCGTTCGTCGTTTTCCGCAGGTCCGTCGGCACCAACGACAATCTGCACGAAGCCGACCGCGGTGGGGCGACCCGGATCCGTCGTAGCCTCGATGGCATGTCGCTCGAGCTGACGCCCTCCGCCTCGTTCCCCCATCGACGCCCGGTGCTGATCGTGATCGCCGACGGGGTCGGCGAGGCCCCGCCCGGCCCGATGAACGCGGTGACCGAAGCCGCCACGCCCACCCTCGACCGGCTGACCGACACCCGGCTCTACCGGACGTTGAAGGCGCACGGCCCTGCGGTCGGGCTGCCGTCGTGGGACGACATGGGCAACAGCGAGGTCGGCCACAACGCCCTCGGCGCAGGCCGGATCTTCGCCCAGGGTGCCAAGCTCGTGAACCAGGCGATCGCGTCGGGCGAGCTCTTCGAGTCC
>CAZEML010000208.1:0-7622 GCA_964513285.1 uncultured Candidatus Nemicrothrix sp. | reverse complement strand
ACTTCTCGACGAGCGGCTACGAGGTCGAACCGAGGCCCGAGTGGGTGTCGACCACCGGCCTCGTCGACGTCGATCTGGTCGACATCGCCTCGGCCGAGACGATCGAGGCGATTCGTTCGACCGGCGCCGAGGTGATCGTCGTCGAGCCGATCCCGGACGCGCCCTTCGACGTTCCGGGCTGTCTGTCGGGTGCCGAACGCATCGAGGAATGCGCCTTCGTCGCGGCATCCCCCGGCCCCGACACCGACGTCTATCGCCAGCTGGCGGCCGACCTCGACGGTGTGCGAGTCGTCGATATGAACCTGTTGGCCTGCCCGGCGTACCCGCTTTGCGACGCCGTGGTCGACGGCATCCAGGTCCGCGAGGACCGGGACCATCTCTACGGCGCCTACACGCTGCGGATCGCCGACGACCTCATGGCGCTGCTCGGGCTCTGAGCCCGGCTGTGGCTGCGATCCGAGTCGCTAGCGGGAGCGGAGCCAGCGTCGAAGCTGATCGATGATCGGCGCCGCCGCGGCGAGATGCATGACGTTGAGCCAGATCCCGGTCGTGAGGTCGTTGGCCTGGTTGAAGGCCCATGCGCCGAAGATCACCAGAAAGACGGCGCAGATGTTGATGAAGCGGAGCTCGGCCCGCGGCCGTTTGCGCAAGAGGTAGGCGATCCCCGTGGCGACGACGCCTCCGGCGATGGTGAAGACGACCGCGCCGACCACGCTGGCTTCGCCGAGCTCTCCGTCGGGCGTCTCCGCGATCAGGGGACCACTGGCGGCGTCGGCGACGAAGAAGACGGCGGCGACGAACACGACCGCGGTGACGATGCCGGTTCCGGCCGCTCTCATCAGGGTCTTCATGGTCGTCTCCTTCACCGGGGTGGCTGGCGGGAGCGTACCGTCGCCAACTCCGAGGTCCCGTGGCCCGGCGCCTGCGATGATGGCGGCGTGTCCCGGCTCGACGACTATCTCGAACGCATCGGCCACGACGGTCCGGTCGGGGCCGATCTCGAGACGCTTCGGCAGCTGCATCGACGGCACTCGATCGCGATCCCGTACGAGGACATCGACGTGCAGTTGCGGGTCCCGGTCGATCTCGACCCGGAGCGCATCTTCGACAAGCTCGTGACCCGTCGGCGTGGCGGCTGGTGCTACGAGATGAACGGGCTGTTCTGGTGGGCGCTCCGCGAGATCGGCTTCGACGTCACCCGCATGGTCGGTGGTGTCATCGGCGAGGTGGCGGGCGATCTCGGGCACCTCGGCAACCATCTGGTCCTTCGGGTCGACCTCGACGGACGGCGCTGGTTGGTCGATGTCGGTCTCGGCGCCGCCATGATCGAACCGATCCCGCTCGAGCCGGGCGAGCACGAGGCCGGTGGCCGGGTCTTCCGGCTGGAGTCGACCGGCAACGGACTCTGGCGGTTCCACAACGCCGAGGGCGTGAACCCGCCGATGTTCGATCTGGACGAGCAGCCCGACGAGGACCGGCTCGCGCTGGTCTGCCAGACCCTGCAGGACGACGACGAGTCGGTGTTTCGCCAGAACCTGATCGTCAACCGCTTCGACGACTCCGGCACCCAGACGCTCGCCTTGGTCGGGCGGGTGATCTTCCATCCCGACGGCACCAAGCACACCCTCGCCGATGCCGAGGAGCTCGTCGAGGTGCTCGAGCGGGAGTTCGGGCTCGTACAGCCCGACCTCCACGAGCTCTGGCCCGGGGTCGCCGCCCGCCACGCCGCGCTCGGTCTCGACGACGGCTGACGCCCGAGGTCAGCAACGACGCACCATTCGCTCACGATCGATGGGTGAGCGGTCGACAAGCTGAGGGTGACGGCGGATCCCCCACGCCTTCAGCGCGGCCAGACCGCGCGCCTCTTCCTCTCGTCGGTCGTGCTGTTCAGCGGCTGCGGTGTCGCCGCCGCGTTCGTGTCACCCGCCGAGCGGCCGGTCCGCGCGCCCGTCGTCGAGTCGGCGCCAGCGGAACCGATCGGTGTGGAACGCATCGCGACGGAATCGACGACGACCAGCACGGTTCCGTCGACGACGGTCGCCGATGTGCGGCCCGAGATCGAGCCGGCCTACACGGTGCGGGTCGACGAGGCGATCGTCTACGGCAGTGGCGCCACCGAGGCCGGCCCGGTGGAGCTGCTGTTGGATCTGTACCTACCGGTCGATGGAGCCGGAGCTGACCGGATCGCCGACCAGCCGGCGGCGGTCCTCGTCCATGGCGGTGGCTTCACCCAGGGGACGCGGAGCAACGACGGTCTTCCCGAACTCGCGACGACGCTCGCGTCGCACGGCATCGTGACCGTCTCGATCGATCACCGGCTCGCCGGCGATCAGCCGATCGTGTCGACCACCGAGCTGTCGGACTACTTCGCAGGGCTCGACCCGTCGACCGTCGACCCGTGGCTGGCCGAGCCCGACGTCGTCGCTGCCGCGATCGAGGACACCCTGCTCGCCGCCGGGTGGCTCGTCGAACAGGGCGTCGACCCCGATCGACTCGTCCTCGGCGGATCCTCCGCCGGCGCGATCGCCTCGCTGTACGCCGCCCACTTGGCGGACGATGCCGGCCTCGACTCGCCGGACGTCGCCGCGGTCATCTCGCTGTGGGGTGGCTACACGCTCACCCCGGGTCTCGCGGAACCGCTCGATGCGGACGACGCGCCGATGTGGGCGGTGCACGGCACCGACGACCCGATCGTCTCGTTCGACTACGCCTCGGTGATGGCCTGGCGGGGAGCGTCGGTCGGCACCGAGGTCGTCATGCACGCCCTCGATGGGTTCGGCCATGGCTTCCCGGCGATCGATCTGTGGACCGATCGAACCGAAGACGACGAGGTCCTGATCGACGACCTCATCGCCTTCCTCCGCCGCCACGCCTGATCGCGCGCCTGGCCCGGCCCACCGGCGACGACGAGCTCAGGCCCAGGGGCCGATGCCGGTGACCCGCTCGATCCGCACGCGAGTGACGTAGCCCTCTGGCGGGTTGTCGCCGGGCGGGAAGACGACGTCGGGTCCGAGGTATTTGCGAGCGAGGGGCCGCAGGACCTCGGGCGCGCCCCCTTCGGTCACCGTCGCTCGTCCGTGGATCACGAGGTAGGTCTCGAGGCCGCGTTCGTCGACACCGCCCGCGAGCATCGACAGCGCGACCCGGTCGTCGCGTCGGATGTTGACGACCTTGCGTCGTTCGGCCTGATGGGCCATCACGATCTCTTCGCCATCGACCCCGACCCACACGAGGCTGACCTGGGGCCGACCGTCGGGGTCGACGGTCACCAGGTGCACCAAGGGGGCTGACTCCAACACCTCACGGACGTCGTCTCGCATCGTCGTTCTCCTTCGCTCGGTCTGGAGGAACGTAGTGGAACCGGTGAGGAGCGGAGCGGGTCAGCAGTCGTGCACGAGGTGGACGACCTCGGCGAGCCATTCGATGGAGTCGCGGGTGATCGGGTCGACGACGAGCTGCAGGTGGGTGGCCCCCGCCGGGCCGAACGCCGCCAGTTGGTCGGCGATCTCCGCGGGCGATCCGCTGATCGGTTCGACGACGGCTCCGGCGCCGTAGTCACCCATCTGTCGGCCGCCCCCGCCTTCGAGCTGGATGAACACGGCGGCGGTCGCCTCGAGGGTCGACGGGTCTCGGCCGACCGCGACGGCGGCCTCGTCGACCTTCGCCTTCTGGGCCGCGAACGCCTCGGGCGTGTTGCCGTAGTCGGACCACCAGACGTTCCACGCGTCGACGTGGGGGAGTGTGATCGAGAGCATGCGAGGGCCGACCGAACCGACCATCAGCGGCGGACCGTCGGGCCGGGGTGAGCGGGGGAGAAGGATGCACCGGTCGGCGTCGTAGAACTCGCCGTGGAAATCGATCTCGCCCTCCCGCAGCAGGGTGCGGATGATGGTGAACGCCTCTTCGAAGCGGCTCACCCGTCGGTCGTAGGCGAAGCCGAACGCGTCGTATTCGCGTCGGTTCCATCCGGCGCCCAGTCCGACGATCAGGCGGCCGTTGGAGATCGCGTCGACGGTGGCGGCCTGCTTCGCCAGCATCGGCGGCGCGTGGAAGCTGGTGCTGGCAACCAGTGGTCCGATCTCGACCCGTTCGGTCGCGGCGGCGATCGCGGCGAGGGTCGTCCATGCCTCCCACGGACCGCGTGGCCCGTCGGGAAGGTCGTAGATCAGGTGATCACCGACCCAGATCGAGTCGAAGCCGGCGTCCTCCGCCGACCGGGCCATCGCGAAGTACTCGGGGAAGGGGACTTCCCACTCGACCTCGGGGAGTTGGATTCCGAGCTTCATCGCACCTCGGACACTAGATGCCGCCACCCGAGGCGGCCGTGGACGACGAGTGGGATGATCGGTGGATGGACGAGAACGAGCAGCCAGCCGCCGACACCCTCAACGACGTCGGGGTGCTCGTGCGCCGAGAGATCGAGGCTCGGATCGTCGTGCCGCTCATCGATCGGTTCAGCGACGAGTTCGGGCGGGAGCGGGTGACGGAACTGTTGCGGGAGGTCGTCGTCGACGTTGCGCGAGAGCAGGGCGGACAGCTCGCTGCCGCTATGGGCGGGAACGGCGTCGACTCCTTCGCCGGCAGTCTCGAGGCGTGGACGCGCGGCGGTGCGCTCGAGATCGACGTCGTCGAGCAGTCCGATTCGACGTTTGCGTTCAACGTCACCCGGTGCCGCTATGCCGAGATGTACCGCGACCTCGGCGTGCCCGAGCTCGGGGCGGTGTTGTCCTGCAACCGAGACGGCACGCTCGCCGAAGGGTTCAACCCGGACATGACCTTCACCCGCACCCAGACGATCATGGGCGGCGCCACCCACTGCGACTTCCGCTACACCCTGCCACCGACGCCGGTCGAGATCTCCCCTCGCTGATCCGGCCCGTCGACATCGCGTGACGTTCGGCTCGGCGCCCGGCGCGAGGTGAGGCAGAGTGGGCGTATGGGAACAGGCGTAGCGGTCATCGGTCTCGGAGTCATGGGGACCCGGATGTTGGGCAGCCTCATGGTGAACGAGCGGTTCGACCCGGTCACCGTGTGGGATCCGAGTGAACAGGCACGGGACGCGACCGCGGCTGCGTTCCCCGACGTTCCGATCGCCACTGACGCCGCGGCGGCGATCGCCACACCGGGGGTCGACGTCGTCTACATCGCGTGCCCGCCGGCGGCGCACGTCCAGTACGCAGAGATGGCCGCCGACGCCGGGAAGGCGATCTATTGCGAGAAGCCGCTCGCGGTCGACTTCGCGGAGTCGGAGCGCCTCGTCGAGATCGTCGCGGAACGGGGCCTGGCCAACGCGGTCAACTATCTGTTCGGCGCGGCGCTGACGGTCGACTTCATCGAGGAGCAGCTGGCGAGCGGCGCCCTGGGCGACGTCGTCGGCGTCGACCTCCGCCTCCATTTCGTGCCGTGGCCTCGGGTGTGGCAGCAGAGCGCCGCCTGGCTGAGCGATCGGGCCGAGGGCGGCTACCTACGTGAGGTCGGGTCGCACTTCATCTTCTTGACCGAGAAGCTCTTCGGTCCCGCCACGCTGGTCGACTCGTCGGTCACGTACCCCGACGACGGCGTGTCGTGCGAGACCGGGTTCTCGCTGCGACTCGACTGCGCCGGCATCCCGGTGTCGATGACCGGCAGCTCCGTGGGCGTCGGGCCCGATGTCGTCGAGTTCGTGATCTGGGGCACGGAACGCTCCATCAAGCTCGACAACTGGATGGAGGTCTTCGTCACGTCCGGCGGCGACTGGGAACCCCAGTCGATCTTCGATGCCGACCCGCGCCGTCAGAACAGCGACCGCTTCTTCGACGAACTCGACCGGCTGCTCCAGGGCCAGCCGAGCACGGTCGCGTCGTTCGCCGATGCGTTGTCGGTGCAGCGCCTCGTCGAGGGTGCGCTCGGCGGGGCGGCGACGCCCTGACCCCGCCGAGCGACGAGCGCCCGCCGACCGTGCGCCGGGCGATCAGCCCGGCGTGATCTTCGAGACCGTGCGGTCGGTGCTGTTGGTGACCCAGATGTTGGTGCCGTCGAAGGCGACCCCGTTGGGGATGGCGCCGGTCGGGTAGTCGACGCGGGATCCGTCCTCGGGGTTCATCTGCGAGACGGTGCCGTCGACCCGGTTGGTGATCAGCAGGTTCGTTCCGTCGAAGGCCAGATGGTTTGGGTGGTTTCCGGTCGGAAACTCAACCGCTGCGCCCGTCGCCGGATCGATTCGCGACACGAGGTCCTCATCGGGGTGCGTCGTCCAGATGCTGCCGGCGGCAAAGAGGATCTCGAAGGGCGCGTAGGCGAGTTCGAAACGGGTGAGGGATCCATCGACGGGGTCGAACCTCAAGACGCCCGACGTGTTGAGGTCGGCGAGCCAGATGTTCGTTCCGTCGAACGCGAGGTCGCCGCTGATGTCCCCGCCCAGCGGGTAGTCGACAAGGCTGCCGTCGCTCGGGTCGATTCGGGTCAACGCGCTGTCGTCGACGATGTTGCCCTCGCCCGAATGGCTCGTCCACATGTAGGTGCCGTCGAAGACGAGGCCGTAGGGGGTCAGCCCCACCTCGTAGTCGACGCGGGTGCCGTCTTCGGGGTTGATCCGCGACACCGATTGGGCGCGGAGGTTGGCGGTCCAGATGTCGGTCCCGTCGAACTCGAGTGCCTCCGGGAAGTCCGGGGTCTCGAAGTCGACCCGGCTGCCGTCGGCCGGGTCGATCCGGGAGACCGTGTTGTCGCCGAGGTTGGCGACCCACACGTACGTGCCGTCGAACAGCATCGCGTCCGGGTTGGTCCCCACCGGGAACGCCGGGATCGGCGCACCCTCTTCGGTCTCGGTGTCGTCGACCTCGTTCTGATCGGCGATCACCCCCGGGTCGTCGTCGCGGGTGGCCATGACGACGCCGAGGATCAACGCGATCACGACGGCGACCGCGGCGCTGGCGAGGAGTGGTCGGTCCTTGATCCAGGACTTCTTGGGGTTGGGTGCGAGCATGATGACCTCCATGGTCGAGTCGGTGAATTCCTGCTCGCCGATCCGCTGCTGGATCGCCTCCCAGGCCGTTGACGATGGAGTCGCCTGTTCGGCGATCTGCGCGAGATCTCGTTCGACGCGGCGGGTGAAGCTGCTCATGAATCCAGCTCCTCTCGTAGCGCGGCGAGACCTCGCCGCAGGTGCGACCGGACGGTCGCTGCGGGCATGTCGAGGATCTTGGAGATCTCCGACGACTTGTATCCCCCGTAGTACCGAAGGACCACGGCGATGCGTTGGTCCTCCGGCAACTTGGCGAGCACGTCCCAGAGCTCACCCGCATCGCTGGCCAGGCCTGCGGGTGGTTCGGGGGCGTTTCGTTCCATCACCCTGCGTCGTCGCAACGCCGATCGGCATCGGCTCACGACGGCGCTGCGCAGGTAGGCGCCGGGCTTGTGGATGTCGTCCAGCCGTCGAGAGACCTCGACGAAGCTGTCTTGCACGAGATCCTCGGCTTCGGCGTTGTTGCCCACGAGGGTGAACGCGAGACGGACCATGCCGGCGTACTCGGACCGGTAGAGGTCCTCGAGTACCGCGGTGTCGGCCGAAGCCACTCCGTCCGGGATTCCCACTTTCTCCATCATCCCCTACGGCGATCGAGATGCCGAAAGTGTTGCAGCCG
>CAZEML010000207.1:1073-7623 GCA_964513285.1 uncultured Candidatus Nemicrothrix sp. | reverse complement strand
GACCCGTCAGATCTCCCAGATGGTCGAGACCTCTGAGGAGGCCGAGGCAGCCGTCGATGAAGCGATCTCGGTCCTCGAACGAAGCCGGGACCGAGGCAACGCTCCCGTGTGGACCGTCCACAACGTCTTGCCTCACGACTGCCAACACCACGAGGCGCACGTACGTCTCCGGCAGTGGCTGGCCGCCCATGCCGATGTAGTCCACGTGCTCGGTATGTCGACGGCCGCCCACGTCTCGCCCCACTACGAGCTGCCGAACGATGGTCGACTGTTGCATGTTCCGCACCCGAGCTACTCCGGGGTGTACCCCGATCATGTGAGCAGCGATGAGGCCCGCTGGGAGCTCGGGCTCGAACCCCAGCATCGGGTCGCGGTGGTCGTCGGCTCCCAGCGGGCGTACAAGGGCGTCGACGTGCTGGCGGCGGCGCTGCGCGACTTGGGCAACGAGTGGCGAATCGTTGTGGCCGGCGACCCGGTCGCGCCAGAGGATCGTCGTGCCCTCCTCTCGATGGCGGAGCACGACCCCCGGTTGATGGTCTGCGCCCGGCGCATCGGGTTCGACGAGATGCAGGTCTTCCACCGGGCGGCCGACGTCGCGGTCGTCCCGTATGTTGCCGGACTCAACAGCGGTGCGGCCTTCTTGGCCCTCACCTTCGGGCTTCCGTTGGTCGCGTCGGACGTCGGTACGCTGCCAGAGACGGTCGATTCCACGTTCGGACAGATCGTTCCCAGCGGTGACCCATCGCAACTCGCGGTCGCGTTGGAACGAGTGTCCGGCGATGGACTGGACGAACGTCGTGCCGCCGCTGCGGCGTTCGCTCTCGAGCATCGCCCCGAGGTGATCTCGGACCGGTTCTTCGCTGGGCTCGCCGACCGCGGCGTCGGAGCGGGTCGGTGACCGCACCGGGACCGTCGTCGAGGTCGGATCTGGTCGACTTCGATCACGTCGACCCGGAGGAGGTTGCGCCGACATCGATCGATGGGTTCGTGATGACCGTCGCGGGGGAGCCGTCAGCCGACCGCCTGGCGGCGGCGTTCGCCACCCTGACCCCTTCGGGGGTTGGCCGACTCCGCGTCACTTCGGCCACCGTCTCGGTGACGGCGTTGGTCGCGCACCTCCCCACCACCTGGCGTGACCGGGTCTGGCGGCGTTCCCGCCACGGCATCGAACTCGAGGTTCGCATGGGGGACTCGGCCGCGCTCGACGATGAGGCGGTGGCCCTCGCCATCGCGCTCGAGATCGTCGAGGAGCTGAGTGACCTGCCCGCCGAGGTCGATGCACTATCGAAGCGACTGGCGCGGGTCGAGCGTGAGTCCAAACAGAAGGTCGAGCGGGTTCAAGACACGACACAGTTCCGGATCGGAGCAGCGCTGGTCGAGCTGGTTCGCTCTCCGCGTCGACTCCCTCAGGTCGTTCGGGAGTTGCGATCGATCTGGAAGCGCCGGAGCTCCCCGGCGGCCCGACAGCTTCCGGACGTCGCCGCTGACCCGTGGCTGCATGTCAAGGTCGGGTCGATCCTCGATGAGTTCACCCACGAGTGCCTCGCCCCGGAGGTTGCGCTCATCCCCCTCGACTCGGACGTGTCGCCGGATCAGCTCCGTGATCTCGATCTGATCCTCGTCGAGTCCGCCTGGCGAGGGAATGCCGGCCGCTGGAGCTATGTCCTGAACCGGTTCGAGCAGCACGGTGACCAGCTCCGCTCGGTTCTCGAGCAGGCCGAACGGCTCGAGATCCCGACCGCCTTCTGGAACAAGGAGGATCCGGTCGCGTTCGACCTCTTCCTCCCGGCCGCTCGGGCGTTCGACCATGTCTTCACGACCGACGACAACATGGTGCCCAGGTACCGCGCCGCCCTCGGCAGCGACCAGATCGCCACGATGGCGTTCGCGGCCCAGCCTGCGCTGCACAACCCGGTCGGGCGACCGCGGGGCGACGACGTGCTGCAACGCCTCTGTTTCGCCGGGAGCTGGAGAGGCGACAAGTACGATGCGCGCCGTCGGGACTTCGAGACCCTCCTGACCCCGCCCTTGGAGCGAGGCCTCCTCGACATCTACGACCGTTACGCAAACGGCAACGTCGCCGATCAGTTTCCCGAGCCGTACCGCTCCGCGGTTGTCGGTCAGTTGCCCTACCGCGAGCTCAACGCGGCGTACCGTCGCTACGCGGCATTCCTCAACGTCAACAGCGTCAGCGACTCGCCGACGATGTTCAGCCGTCGGGTCTTCGAGCTGCTGGCCTGCGGAACACCGGTGATCAGCACGCCGGCCCTCGGCATTGAGGAGCTACTGGGTGAAACGGCCCTCATCACCGACACCCAGCGCCGGACCGACGAGTTGGTGGAGTGGGTTCTGACTGAACACGAAGACCGTGACCGTCACGCCCACGTCGGATACCGCCTCGTTCACACCGAGCACACCTACGGGCAACGCATCGCCAACTTGCTCGATCGGGTGGGTGTACCGACTCCGCCGGCCCGCCGCCGGGTCTCGATCATCTGTTCGAGCAATCGGCCAGAGCACCTCCAGAACGTGATCGCGAGCTACACCTCCCAGACCTATGAGGACAAGGAGATGATCTTCGTGGCCAACTCGTCGCGCTTCGACGAGGACGCCTTCACCCGACTGGAACGAGAGGTCCCCGGGTGTCGCATCCTGCGCATCGACGAGTCGGCCTCGCTTGGCCAGTGCCTGAACGAGGCACTGGCGGTTGCTGAGGGCGAGTACTTCGCGAAGTTCGACGATGATGACTTGTACGGGCCGAACTACCTCGCCGACCTGATGCTCGCGTTCCGGTACAGCGGTGCCGCCGTGGTCGGGAAGCAGTCCTACTACGCCTACCTCCATGGAACCGATGAGACGGTCGTACGTTTCCCGGGGCGCGAGTTCTGCGACGCTCCACGGGTCGTGGGCGGAACCCTCGTCGTCGATCGCTCTCAGGTCGAAGGGCTGGCGTTCACCGAGGTGCACGGTCCCGGCACCGACAGCCTGTTCCTCGAGGAGGTTCGGGCGCAGGGCTCCAGCATCTTCAGCGCCGACCGATACAACTTCTGCCAGGTGCGCCAGGCCGACCCCAGCGAGCACACTTGGAAGATCGACGACGAGGAGTTTCTCCAGAGTTGTCGCTCGATCGGCTCGGGCCGTCGCGACGACCAGATCTTCGTCTGAGCGTCAGAGTCGGAACTCGCTGGGCTCTCGGCCGAAGCGGCGGCACGTGTGATCCCAGTCCGGCGCGAAGAGGGAGGCGAGTTCTTCGCGCCGGGTAGCCGTCAACGGTCGCTCGGCCGCCGTTGACGTCGATCGATTCTCGTGGCGACTTGCGTGGGGGGCGAGGTCCAGGCCGAGCGTCCCGCTCAGCGGGGAGAGGGCGGCCTGCGCATCGTGCTCGAGATCGTCGAGGAAGACGGCATGGATCTGCTGCTCCGGAAACGCTGCCTCGAACCGGTCGATACCGACTCGCACGAAGCTCTGGCGCAGATTGTGAACCGGGTGCCACCAGCGGCCGGGACTCGTGCCGGAGCGATGAGCGTCGAGGGCGAGCGCGAAGTACTCGTCCGCGTCGTCCATGCCGTGGTGCGTCCGGTGCTTTCGGAACTGGGAGAGAGCCCGCTGCACGGGGTCGCGCAGCTGGATGACGATGTGGGCGTCTGGGTTGCACAAACGGATTCGGTGGGCGGCCTCGGGATGGTGGAGGTAGTGCGGCGAGAACTCGCCTCGCCAGCGGACCTCCTCGGTGCCGTGGAAGAACAGCAGGTACTCCCTCTCGGTCCACTTGTCGTAGCGGTCGGCGAAGTATCGAAGCTCCTTCACCTCACTCATGAACACGCCCGGCGTGTCTCGAAGGATGTGGAAGAGCGTGGTGGTTCCCGCCCGAGCGGCGCCGACCCCGATCAGGTTCGGACGGGGCAGTTCGCTGTCACCGCTTCGCAGGGTCAGGAAGCGATGCCACGCGACGAGGCTTGGCCGATCCATCAGCGCCTCGCACGGGGCAGGTCGACGTGCCGCCTGAACCCGTCGACATCCTCGGGAAGCGCTGATGCGCGCTCGAACAAGACCTCCTGTGGCCGGTTCGCCGCAGAGAACTCGAGCGCTCCGTCGTAGACCACGAGCGTGCCCGCCGCCGAAGGCTTCACGACGACGAGGTCGCGGTCATGATCGGGTCGAGGCTCGATGGATCCGGTGTCAGGGCCGATTTCAGCACTCGGGAGATGGTCGAACAGTGTCTCGGCGAGACCGGCGGCGAGCGGGAACTCGACGCTCCCGCGATGGAAGCTGCGTTGGACGCTGTCGACGGCGAGCGTGTTGGCTCTCGCGGGCAACGCCTCGGGGAAGTCGTTGATCAGAAGGTTCCGTCCCAAGAAGGTCGAGCGCTCGAAGGGCGGCGCGAGATTGCCGAGCGGCGCCCATCCGACCGAGTCATGCAGGACGACGGTGTTGCCGGCCAGGGTTTCATCGCACGCGAGGCTGCTGTTGGTCGCTGGCAGGTTCGGAATCGCGTTGTCGTCGGGATCGACGACTGCCGACGGAACGGTCTCGATCGATCGATCAGCGAGCGCCGGCGGCCGCTCGCGGTCAAACGCGGTTGGCACGAAGCGCCAACCATCGCTCGCGACGATGACCGACCCGCTCGACTGCGGCCCGAAGAGCGCCGCGTCGAGTTCGCGGTCCGCATCGACCGCTGCATCCCGCAGCCGCAGTCGATTGACAGGGGCGTGGTCGAGAGACTCGAACCGGCCCGCGTCGACGCTCGGCTCGGCCACGTCGGTCGGTTCCCGATTCTCGCCGAGGACGGGCCGGACGCCGCGAGCAAACCGCACGTGCGGGGTCATGAGGGCGAGTCTGAAGATGATGGCGAGGAGGCGAGGCATCAGAACTGGAAGGAGAGAAGCAGGCTGGACGTGCGGGCAACGACCAAGAGAATTGCATACGTGAACCCGGTTGCGATCGAGGCCGTGCCGGCGATCCGGATGGTGGTTCGGCGAGTGGCGAGCTTGACCGACTCGAGACCCGTGATCCCAGCTGGTGCGTGCGCGATGGCGGTGGCCCCGAACCACACCCACCCCCACTGTGGCCACTCGGCGAAGCGGCACCCAGAACGCCACCGTGGGGTCGGTTGGTTGTTGTCCGTGTGGCGCGGTTGACCACGTCGGAAGGTCGGTGAGGCGAAGAGCTGCGAGCCCGTTGCCGCTCGTGTCGCGCTGGCCGCCGAGCCGCTACGGTAGCGACGGCCGATCCCGCCGGTCGGTGTCGAGCGAGGGACGTCGTCTGTCATGCACATGGTTCTCGTCGCGGGAGCGCGGCCCAACTTCATGAAGGTCGCCCCGGTGCTATGGGCCGCCGAGGCCGCTGGCATTCGGGTGACCCTGGTCCACAGCGGTCAGCACTACGACCACAACATGAGCGACGTGTTCTTCGACGACCTCGGGATGCGCGCTCCGGACGTCAACCTGGGGGTCGGGTCGGGGACGCAGGCCGAACAGACCGCGGCGGTGATGGTCGAGTTCGAACGAATTGTCGGCGACGGCTCGGTCGACCTGGTGACGGTGGTCGGTGACGTCAACAGCACGATCGCATGCTCGTTGGTGGCGGCCAAGCTCGGAATCCACGTCGCCCACGTCGAGGCGGGTCTGCGGAGCCGCGACTGGGACATGCCCGAGGAGATCAACCGAGTCGTGACGGATCGGCTCAGCGACTTTCTCTTCGCGCCGTCGCCTGACGGCGTGGCCAACCTCCGCGCCGAGGGGTATCGAGATGACCAGATCCATCTGGTCGGCAACGTGATGGTCGACACCTTGCTTGCGAACCTCGATCGGGCCCGCGATCGCTCCACCCTCGCCGACCTCGGTCTCCGTCGTGGCGAGTACGGGTTGGTGACGATGCATCGGCCGTCCAACGTCGACGACCCGGAGGTCTTCGATGGCCTCATCGGGGCGTTGAACCAGGTGGCGGAACACCTCCCACTCATCGTGCCAATGCACCCACGAACCCGTCCGCGATTCGAGGCGGCCAGCCTGCACTCCAGCATCCAGCTCACCGACCCCGCCGGCTATCTGGACTTCATCGCTTTGCAGGACGGCGCCCGCCTGGCGCTCACCGACAGCGGTGGTGTGCAAGAGGAGGCCACGATGCTCGGTGTGCCGTGTCTCACGATGCGGGAGAACACCGAGCGTCCGATCACTGTCGACGAAGGCACCAACACCGTCGTCGGGGTCGATCCCGACACGGTCGTCGCCCAGGCCGAGCGTGTGCTGGCCGCGCCGCCCGATCCCCGACGCCCCGAGCTGTGGGACGGCAGAGCCGCGGAGCGGATCGTCGAGGTGCTGCTGGCCGAACCGCTTTCGGACCGGAAACGCCCGACCGATCGATGACCCCTCGTCAGTCGGTGGAGAGCGCCCGTTCGGCTCGTTCGAGCAGGACCTGGCCGTAGCCCGATTTCAGGAGCGGTATCGCCAAGGCCTTGAGTTGGGCGGCGTCGATGAACCCCATCTCGTAGGCGACGTCTTCGGGTGATCCGATCTTGAGCCGCTGACGGGTCTCCAGCACTCGAACGAAT
>CAZEML010000207.1:0-1063 GCA_964513285.1 uncultured Candidatus Nemicrothrix sp. | reverse complement strand
CGACGCGAAGGTCCCGGTGTCGAGCCACGCCATACCGCGGCCCATCTGGACCACGTGGAGGTCCCCGCGGTCGAGGTAGGCCTGATTGACGGCGGTGATCTCGAGTTCCCCTCGAGCCGAGGGCTGGATCGACTTGGCGATCTCGACGACGTCGGCGTCGTAGAAGTAGAGGCCGGTCACTGCCCAGGTGCTCTTCGGCTCCGCTGGCTTCTCCTCGATGGAGGTCGCCCGGCGTTGATCGTCGAACGTCACCACGCCGTAGCGCTCGGGGTCGTGGACTTCCTTGGCGAACACGCGCGCCCCCGGCAGGGGTCGGGCGGCATCGATGAGCTGCTCGTGGAGGCCGCCACCGTAGAACAGGTTGTCGCCGAGGATCAGTGCGCAGCCGTGCCCGTCGATGAAGTCCTCGCCGATCAGGAAGGCTTCGGCGATCCCGTTCGGCTCGGCCTGGGTGGCGTAGGAGAGTTCGATGCCCCACTCGCTGCCGTCGCCGAGGAGCCGTTCGAACGCCGGACGATCGACCGGTGTCGTGATGATCAGGATCTCCCGAATCCCGGCCAGCATCAGGACGGACAGCGGGTAGTAGATCATCGGCTTGTCATAGACCGGCAGCAGCTGTTTCGACGCTGCCATGGTGAGCGGGTGGAGACGGCTTCCCGTTCCGCCGGCCAAGATGATGCCCTTGCTCATGGTGACGTCCTGATCGGGTCCGTGGTGAGAATCTCGTCGATGACGGGCGGCAGCGACGAACGCCACCCCGGCAGGCGGATGCCGGTCGCTTCGGCCAGCGCGCCGCTGTCGAGTCGGCTGTTGGCTGGGCGGGGAGCGGGTGTCGGGTACTCCGCCGTCGTGATCGCGTCGACCTCGACGGCGAGTCCGGCGGTGTGGAAGATCGCCACTGCGAACTCGTGCCAGGTCGCCTGCTCGGTCCCGGCGAGGTGGAAGGTGCCGACGAGGTCGGCGGTGGCCAACGCCAAGAGCGCGGCAGCGAGGTCGCGAGCGCTCGTCGGGCAACCGACCTGGTCGGCGACGACGCGGAGCCGATCGCGCTCGGCTCCCAGTC
>CAZEML010000206.1:0-7784 GCA_964513285.1 uncultured Candidatus Nemicrothrix sp. | reverse complement strand
CGCCGCGGCGCTCCCCCGCTACGCCGTCCCGCAGCGGGCGGTCGGACTCGACCAGCTCGCCCGCACCGGCACCGGCAAGGTCGACCGCGCGGGCGTCGCCCGCCAGCTCGCCGAGCTCGACTGAACCCTCGCACGGAGCGGTCGGCACCCTGGTCCGGAGGGATTCGATCCCAGATCGCTACCCTTCCAGCGATGTCCAGCACCGATCAGGCGAGCTTCACCACCGACCTCTGCGACTTCATCCGCACGAGCGTGTCGGTCGGCAACCCGCCGATCGAGGCCGAGACCGACCTGGTGATGACCGGCTACGTGGATTCGCTCGGCATCGTGTTGGTCGTCGAGTGGATCGAGTCCCAGCTCACGATCGAGATCGATCCCGGCGACGTCGTCATCGAGGACTTCGAGTCGGTCGCGGCGATGGTCGCCTACCTCGACCGCCGCGACGACGTCACCTTCAGCTGAGCCGCTCCACGATGTCGGCGCTGATGGCACCGACCTTGTCCGCGTCCATGATCGAGTCGAAACCCCGGTGGCGCCCGGGGAGCACGACGTCGTCGAGGTCGGGCGCGACCGAGACCCACCGCTCGATCGTGCGGGCCGGGTTGGTGGTCTTCGCCCGGTAGAGCACGGTCGGCACGTCGGCCACCGCCGGCTGATGACCGAACGCTTCTGCGGGGAACGCCCCCACGAAGCGGGTCGGTGCGCTGTCGGATTCGGGCGGCACGGGCCGCAGGCGGGCCCGGATCGGCGCGACCACCCGCCGACGCACGAACGAACGGACCTCGGTGACGAACTCGGGCAGGGCACCGAGCCGCGCCATCGACTTGTACTTCCACCACCGGTTGCTCCAGAGGTGGCGCTCCTCGCCGGGGAAGAAGGTGTCGACGAGCACCAGCAGGTCGACGGCAGCGCCCGACCGTTTCACCCGGTCGGCGAGTTCGTTGGCGGCCACGCCACCGATCGACCAGCCGAGGATGACCGTGGGTCGGTCGCCGATCTCCAACCGGTGGAAGACCGCCTCGAGCTCGTCGACCAACTCGGGGACCGTCGTGATCATGTCGTCCATCGACGGCGGCTCGTAGGCGAGCACGATCGTCTCCACGTCGGGCGGGAACGACTCGGCCAGCGCCTGGTAGCCGAACAGGTCGTCCCACGAGGGGGTCATGACCACGACCGGGCCGTCGGCGCTTCCCCGCCGGAAGCGGACGGGGCGGACTTCGGAGTCGGCACCCGCACCCGACAGGGCACGGACCATCGCTCGCGGTGACGGGCCCGACAGCAGGGTCGCGATCGGCACCTCGACCCCGAGGGCGTCGCCGACGCCGGTGACGAGGGCGACGGCGGTGAGCGAGTCGCCCCCAGCATCGAAGAAGTCGGTGTCGAGATCGATCGGTGCGGGGGCGAGTTGACGCCGCCACTCCCCGAGCACCGCGGCCGTCAACGGATCGAGCTCGCCGTCGTCGACGGTCTCGACCGATGCGGTGGGGATGGTGAGCGACGCGGCGGCGCGCCGATCGGCTTTCCCGTTGGCGGTGCGCGGCAAGCTCGACTGCACCACGATCCGACGCGGCACCGACGCCGCGGGGAGACGCTCGGCGAGCAGGCGCCGGGCCTCGACCTCTTCGAGCGGGCGGTCGACCTCGACGTGAGCGACCAACGCGACCGGTTCGCCCGCCGCGACGACCACCGACGCCCGGACGCTGGGGAGGGCATCGAGCTCGCGTTCGATCTCCCCCGGCTCGACCCGGACACCACCGACGTTGAGCTGATCGTCGGTGCGACCGACGAAGCGAACCACACCTTCGGCCACCCGGACGAGATCGCCCGTTCGATACCAGCGACGACCGTCGATCTCGACGAAACGGGCCGCCGTCGCCTCGGGATCGTCGGGGTAGCCGGCGGTGACGCCCGGACCGGCGATGAGGAGCTCGCCCGCCACGCCATCGGGCACCGTTCGGCCGACCGGGTCGGCGACCCGCACGGTCACGCCGGGGATCGGGCCGCCGATCGGGACCGCAGTGTGCGGTTCGGTCAGTCGGTGGGCGGTGGCCCAGACGGTCGCCTCGGTGGGCCCGTACTCGTTGACGAGTGCCACGTCGGGGAGTCGGTCGTGGTGGTCGGCGACGAGGCTCGCCGGGCACGCTTCACCGGCGACGATGGCCGTGCGGAGTCCCGAGAGGCGATGGTGACCGCGATCGAGCAGCACTCGCCACAGGCTGGGCACCATCAACGTGTGGGTGACCCGCTCCCGTTCGATGACGGTGGCGAGGCGGTCGACGTCGCGGACGTCGTCGTCGGTGGGCAGCACCACCGTGCCACCCGTGGCGAGCGGCCAGAACAAGCCGACCACGGAGCTGTCGAAGCCGGAGCTGGGGGTGACGAGGAACCGCTCCGGTGTCTCGCCGTACCACGCCGGCCGAGCACCGGTGCTGGCCGCGAGGTTCGCATGGGTGACCGCCACCCCGCGCGGTTCGCCGGTCGACCCCGAGGTGAAGATCACGTAGGCGTCGCCGTCGGCGGCGACCGCCGCGACGAGGTCGGTGAACGCCAGGCCCTCGGCGGTCGCCGAGACCGAGACGAGGGGCCCGCCGAGCGAGGCCGAGCGGGCCTCATCGTCGGTGCCGAGCACGTCGAGCGCGGCCGACGAGGCGACCCGCTCGAGCCGAGCCGGCGGGAGCGTCGGATCGAGGGCGACGTAGGCACCGCCGGCGAGCTGCGCGGCGAGCATCGCGACGACGAGATCGACCGAGCGCGCGACCGAGACCCCGACCCGAGCCGGGATCGGCGACGCCGCGGTGATCGCGGCCGCCAGCCCGGCGGCCCGGTCGGCGAGCTCGCGATACGTCAGGGATCGGCCGTGGCCGTCGGCCACCGCGACCGCATCCGGGGTGGCGTCGACGTGCTCGGCAAAGGCGGCGAGCACGAGCGGCGGCGAACCGAGTTTCGGTCCGACCAACTCGGTGCCCCGGTCGGGCTCGAGGAGCGCCGACACGTCGGTCGATGCATCACGGACGCCACGTTCGAGTAGACGCCCGAAGGCATCCAGCATCGCCGGGCCGAACTCGGCCGGGACGACATCGCCCCGCCACTCGATGCCCAAGCTGACCGCATGGCCTGACTCCTGAACGAAGAACGTGATGTCGCCCACCGATGTCCCGGACTCCAGGATGCGGTGCGTGACCTCGGCGCCCGGATACGAGCACGGTTCGAGCCGCTGATACGCCAGCAGCACCGAGACGTCGGGCACGGCCAGCCCGGCCTCGCGGGCATCGCGGGTGATCGCTGCGAACGGGTAGGTCCGGTGCGGAATCGCATCCGCGATCTCTGCGGCCGCCCGATCGACGAGTGCGTCGAACGACAGCTCGGCCGGGACGGCGATGTCGAGCGGCAAGGTGTTGAGGTAGTAGCCGACGACGTCGCTGGTGTCGGACCGATCGTTCACCGACGTGGTGGCGCCGACGGCGACCTGGGTACCGCCCACATAGGTCGACATCACGCCGGCCACCGCGGCGAGCGCGACCGCGAACGGGGTGTGGCCGAGCCCGTGCAGCTCCGCGACCGACACGCTCGAGTCGAGCTCGAGATAGCCGTCGGGGCCGTGGGTGTCGGCGGCGAACGCCAGCGGCTGGCTCTCGGGCCGCCCGGCACGCCGTTCCAGCCAGAAGTCGCGGCTGGTGCTCGATTCGGCATGCCGCCGACGATGGAGTTCGCCGTGCTGGGCATAGCTGACCGGGAGCTCGGGCAACGGCTCCCCGGCAGCCCGCAGGGCGACCTGATCCCAGAACACGTCGAAGGTGACGGCGTCGACCCCGATGTGATGGATGCCGATCAGCGCCGAGAGCTGATCCGGACCGGTCTCGGACACATGGACTCGCACGAGCGGACCGGTGTCGAGATCGAACGGCGCGGTCTTCTGGCGATCGGCGAACTCGTCCATCGCCTCGGCCGACATCGGATCGAGCACGGTGAACGCCACCGCGTCGTCACGCCCGAGGGCGGTCCGGGCGGCGTCGAAACGCGTGTGCAACGGCGGGTGGTGCTGCACGACATCGCGGATCGCCGACTCCAACCCGGCGAGATCGACCTCGCCCGCCAAGGTGTAGAGCCGGTTGACGTTGTAACGGGTGTCGGCGGGGTCGAGGCGGTACTCGAGCAGCATCGCTTCCTCGCCCGGGGCGATCGGTGTGGGCCCCTCGACGGCCACCGCCGCCAGGTCGTCGCCGTCGACCCGCTCGGCCCGATCGACGAGCGCGGCCAGCTCCTCGACCGTGCGGCACCGGAACACCGCCGCGTCGGGCAGATCGACGCCGAACTCGGCATCCATCAGGGCGACGACGGCGAGAGCGTCGAGCGATGCGCCGCCGAGATCGAAGAAGTCGTCGACCAACCCGACCGACTCGATGCCGAGGACCTCGCCCCAGATCGACGCGATCCGGATCTCGGTCGGCGTGGACGGCGCCGGGCCACCGGCGCCAGCCCGGTGCTGGCGAGTCGGCATCGGCAGCAGGCTCGGGTCGGCCTTGGCACTCGCCGCGAGCGGCATCTCCTCGACCCGGACGAACGCCGCCGGGATCGCATGACCAGGCAGCACTTCTCGCAGCCGACGGCGGATCTCGTCGGGGTCGGCGTCGGTGCCGTCGGTCGACTGGTACCAGGCGGTCAAGATCCCCTGGCTCTTCGGGGTGTACCCGACCTGGCCGAGCAGGTCCTCGACCTCGGCGGGGTCGAGCTGATCGTCGAGCTCTTCGAGGGCTTCATCCCGGGTCTTGTGGCCAAGGCGGACATCCCAGGCATAGGGCTCGGCGTAGTTGTGGTAGCCCTGCTCGTGAGTGTGGACCGAGATCCCGGCCACATTGATCAGGCAGTTCGTCGACCGGCCCGTGTCGTCGGGCCGCACCCACGGCGCCCGGTTCTCGAGGAAGTCGTACATCTCCGCGAGTTCGACGTCGACGTAGCGGTAGAAGTCGACGAAGGTGATCCGGTCGAGGATGTCGCCGTCGAACACCGCCTGTTCCGGCAGCAGCGTGGTGACCGCGTCTTCGGTGGCGTGGTACACCCGCCGAGCCTCGAGCACGGTCGCGTCGATGGCGTCGGGGTCGAACCGACCTGCCTCGAACTGATGGGGCACGAGGCGGGTCTCGAAGAACTGGCCACGCGACAGGCCGGTCACGATCACCGGAATGCCGAGCGCCTCGGCCCGGGCCACCGCGAGGGTGTAGATCGTCTTATAGCAGCCCTGGCAGACGTTGGAGTACCGATCGAGGCTGTCGCGGAAGATCTCGTCCATCGCCTCGGTGGTGACGAACTCGTGGGTGATGTCGAGGTCGGCGATGCTGCGGCGGATGTTGTCCTTGGCGCCGTCGGAGATGTAGCCGTTGTCGAGCGTGAGGGCGTGGACTCGCCAGCCGCGTTCGACCAGCTGGTACAGCGCGTAGGTCGAGTCCTTGCCACCCGACAGCAGGTGGAGGCAGTCGTAGTCGCCGGTGCTCGCGGCCTGTGCGTCGGCGAGGTGCAGGTCGAGGTCGGCACCGGTCTTGAACCAGGCTCGCGTCTGGGGTTCAACGATCTCGAATTGCCGACAGACCGAGCACACCCCTTCGGGATCGATGGTGACCCCGGGGACATCGACGCCCAGACCGCAGCGCACACAGCGCTCGATGGCGGTCGGGTCGAGACGGTCGGTCGGAGTCCACACCCGGACGAGCGCGGTGTCGATCTCGGGGAGGGCGACGAGCGCCTCCTCGACCTCGGCCGGTTCGAGGCGGATGCCGTTGACCTTCATCTGGTCGTCGTGGCGACCGCCGTAGACCAAGACGCCCGGTCGCTCGACGCGAACCCGATCCCCGGTGCGGTACCAGATGCGGTCGGCGTCGGCGCCGCCGAGGACGTCGCGATCGGCCCGCTCGGCCAGGGGCTGGAAACGCTCGGCGCTGAGCTCGGGACGGTTGAGGTAGCGGTCGGCCATGCCGACTCGCTGGACGAACAGCTCGCCCCACGCGCCGACCGGAGCGACCTCGCCGAGGTGGTCGAGCACGACCAGGCCCGTACCGGGCGCGGCCGCCCCGATCGGGACGTCGGTACCGGTGTCGAGCTCGGGGTCGTACTCGTGGATCATGCAGCCGACGACCGCTTCGGTCGGGCCGTACTCGTTGAAGATCCGGACCGCCTGCGGGCAGCGTTCCCGCAGGCGTTCGGCGACCGGTCGACGGAACGCTTCACCACCGACGATGACGTTGCGGAACGACAGGGACCCCTCGGCGACCTTGGTCAGGATCTCCAACTGGGACGGGGTGGCCTTGAAGAAGGTGATCCGAGGCTCGGCCGCGATCGCGGCGAGGGCATCGATTGGATCCGCCGGGTACACGATCGTGCGTCCGCCGGTGAGGGGCCCGACGAAGAGGCTGGTGATCGTCAGGTCGAAGACGAGCGAGGAGTGCAGCGCGACGACGGGCGGCTCGTCGGCATCGGTGTAGGACTCGATGGCGAAACGGAGATAGTCGGCGAGGCCCCGATGGCTGATCGGCACCCCCTTGGGGAGCCCGGTCGAACCCGACGTGTAGAGGATGTAGGCACCGTCTTCCGGGCCGACGGTCGGGAGTTCGACCGGATCGACGTCGCCGTCGGGCAGCGCATCGAGAATGTCGAACAGTTCCGCATCCTCACGGATGACCTCGTGCCGGCTCTCGGGATCGCCCGGGTCGAGGAAGACGAATCGCCCGCCGGCCCGCAACACCCCGTGGATGGCGACGAGCACGTCGAGCCCACGCCCCATCCGCAGACCGACGGCCTGGCCGGGCCGCAGGCCATCGCCCACCAACCGCCACGCGAGCCGGTCGGCGCGCTCGTCGAAGTCGTCGGCCCGCAGCTCGACGCCCTCCATCTCCGCCACCACCCACGCCGGATCGGCCTGGAGCCGGCGGCGGACCTGCTCGTGAACGGGTTCGGCCTCGGGCCGCGGGGCGCCCTCCGGGTTCAGGGCGGTCAGCTGGACCCGGTCGTCGTCGGTCAGGACCGATCCCTGCCCGGCGAGACCGTCGGGCTCAGCGAGGATCGAGCGAAGCATCGCCCCGAAGTGCGCCGGCAATCGACGGTGAGCGCCGTCGACGCTCAGGCTCTGGTTGAGGTCGAGCTCCCAGACCAATCGGTGACCGTCGTCCGCCGCATCGGGGGCGTATTCATCGAACACCTGCACCCGCAGCACGTGGTTGGGCTCGACGTGACCGGACCGAACCCATTCCCGGCTCGCCGGGAACCCGGCGAAGTCGTCGTAACGAGCGGTCGTGACGTTCAACACGATCTCGAAGGGTGTGTCGGGGCTCTCCCCCGGACGCGCTCGTCGCAGCACCGCCATGATCGAGCGCAACACCCGG
This sequence comes from uncultured Candidatus Nemicrothrix sp., assembly GCA_964513285.1. Lineage (GTDB taxonomy): Bacteria > Actinomycetota > Acidimicrobiia > Acidimicrobiales > Aldehydirespiratoraceae > UBA11606. The sequence goes on along the minus strand of CAZEML010000206.1, from coordinate 414 downwards.
GAGAACATCTCGGCGTTGGTCTCGCCGTCGACGACGTGCACCGTCAGCGGATAGAGCTCCATCATCGGACCGAGGGCGTGGTTGCGATGCGGGCCGGTGCGGTGGTGCACGGGCACGCCGACGATCACCGACGAACGACCATCGAGGCGCCGGACCAGCGATGCGGTGGTCATCGCCGCGAGCGTGAGCAGCGAGAGCTCGGGGGTGAAGGCGCGGTACGGCCCGGCGAGCGCGTCGTCGAGGCGACTCCGCAGGTCGTCGTCGGCGACCGGAAGGCGGTCGACCCCGGTGGTTCGAGGGCCACGCCGGCCGTAGAGGTCGAGCGGGGCCTGGGGTCCGGCCTCGCCGGCAGCGGCCGCCCACTCATCGCGGCGCTCGGCCAGCTCCGCCGGGTCGGTCGACGGCGCCGCGAAG
>CAZEML010000205.1:0-7798 GCA_964513285.1 uncultured Candidatus Nemicrothrix sp. | reverse complement strand
CGTCGCGTGCGACCTCGCCGACGCCGAGGCGAGCGGGGTGCGGGGGCCGGGCGTCACGCCGGTCGTGCTCGCCGCGATCGCGGCCGCGACCGACGGAGACAGTGTCCCGGCGAATCTGGCCTTGGCCGAGAACAACGCGCGGGTCGCGGCGGAGATCGCCGTAGCGATCGAGGCCCGCTGATGGCCGAGGGGCGCGACTGGACCCGCAGCCAGTTCGAGGCCTGTCCGGACTGCGGCCACGACTCGTCCCGAGTCGCCGACACCGATCTTCCGAGGGCGCTGACCGACGAGGCCGCCGCCTGGGGGGCGTTCCTCGCGGCGGCACCGATCGCCGACCTGCGCCGGTGGGTCGAGCCGGGGGTCTGGAGCCCGCTCGAGTACGCGTGCCACACCCGCGACGTCGTCGGCGTCTTCGACGCACGCGTCCAGCGAACCGCGATCGAGCCCGGCCAGCAGCTCGGTTGGTGGGACCACGAAGCGGCGGTGGTCGACGAGGCCTACAACCGGCAGGAGCCGGTCTTGGTCGTCGAGGCGATGTCCGAGAACGCCCGACGGTTCGGTGCGACCCTCGCCGGACTCGACGCGTCGGCGTTCGATCTCGCGGCGGAGCGCCGGCCCGGCGAGCACTTCACCATTCTAGGCATGGCGCGGTTCGTGCTCCACGAGCTCGCTCATCACCGCTGGGACGCGGAACGCCTCGTCTACGGCGACTGATCCGCCGTCGCTGACGGCCTGGGATTTTGGCCCGGCCGGTCCGGCGGGTCATCGTGGAGCATGACGTTCGATCCCGACGCCACGCTCGTCAAGGTCCTCACCGATCCCGAGGTGATCCCGGACCCGTATCCGCTCTACAACGAACTGCGCGAGCGGACCCCGGTGTTCCAGAACGCCCTGACCGGCACGTGGGTCTTCACCCGGTTCGACGACGCCCGCACGTTGCTGCGCGATCCTCGCTGCGGCAGCGGTGCCGCGATCGAAGGCGAACGGCGAGGCGTCGATGGCAGCTCGCGCCGCCAGCGGCAGGGCACGATGTCGATGCTCTTCCTCAACCCGCCCGACCACACCCGGGTGCGGGGCCTGGTCGCCCGTTCGTTCACGCCCCGCCGCGTCGAGCAGCTGCGGCCCGAGGTCACCGAGATGTGTGACGAGTTGCTCGACAATCTCGGAGGCGAGGGCGACTTCGTCGACGAGGTCGCCTTCCCGCTGCCCGCCAACGTGATCAGTGCCCTGGTCGGTGTGCCGAAGGCCGATCGCGAGTATCTCCGTCCGCTCATCGCCGCCCTCGGGGTCGGGATCGAACCGACGGCGAGCGACGAGGAGCAGGCCGCCGCCGACGCGGCGGGGGAGGAGATCACCGCGTACGTGGTCGACCTGATCGCCAAGCGTCGGGCCGACCCGCAGGACGACCTGTTGAGCGGGATGATCCAGGCGAGCGACGGCGAGGACAAGCTCACCGAGGCCGAGATCATCGTCAACACGCTGCTGATCTACGCCGCCGGGTTCGAGACGACCACCCATCTGCTCGGCAACACCGTGCGCCAGCTCGTCGCCCACCCCGAGCAGCATCAGCTGCTGCGGGACGACCGCTCGTTGATCCCGCAGGCGATCGAGGAAGTGCTCCGATTCGATCCGCCGGTGCAGATGGACGGCCGCTATGTGTTCGAGGACATCGAGATCGGCGGCACGAACGTGCCGGCGGGCTCCCAGACGATGGTGCTGATCGGCGCGGTGAACCGTGACCCTGCGCTGGTCGACGATCCGGATCGATTCGACGTCACCCGCACCGATTCCCAGGTGCTGTCGTTCGGGTCGGGGATCCACTTCTGCCTCGGCGCGGCCCTGGCCCGGCTCGAAGGTCAGGCGCTGCTCGGGCGGATGCTCGACCGCTACGAGACGTGGGAGATCCTCGAAGCACCGAGCTGGCGGAAGCGCTTCACCTTGCGCGGGGTCGAACACCTGCAGGTCCGTCTCTCGTAGCCGCCCGCCCGGGCGGGCCCTCAACCCCGTCCGTCGCTCGCCGAAAGATCTTCGTGCGAGGGAGTTCGAGCTTTCGGCCTGACATTCAAGGCCTGCGCGCCGCCGCGGTGTTCGCGGTGGTCGTCTACCACGCGGGGTTCGTGATCCCCGGCGGCTACATCGGGGTCGACGTCTTCTTCGTGATCTCGGGCTACGTGATCGCCGACTCCCTCCGGCGGGAGTGGCTCGATCACGGCGCGGTCGACTTCCGTCGGTTCTACCTCCGGCGGGCCCGGCGGCTCCTGCCGGCCGCGGCGTTGATGACGGCCACCGTGGTCGTGCTCGGGATCCTGCTGTCGCCGGTCGGATCGCAGGGGGTGCTGGCCAGGACCGGAATCTGGTCGTCGTTGTTCAACGCGAACCACTACCTGGCGGTGCAACCCAACGACTACTTCGCTTCCGATCTCGAACGCAACGCGCTGCTGCACACCTGGTCGCTCTCGGTGGAGGAGCAGTTCTACGTCGTGTTCCCGCTGCTGATCGTCGTCGCGTGGCGCTTCGGTCGCGGTCGGGTGATCGGCTCGGACCGCAGCGCGGTGATCGCCCTCTCCGGGGTGGCGGTGATCTCGTTCGCGTTCTCGCTGTGGCTGACCAGTTGGTCGGGCTGGAGCCCGAGCTGGGCGTTCTATCTCGCCCCGGCGCGGGCGTGGGAGTTCCTGGCGGGCGCGCTGCTGGTGTTCGCCCGCCCGGCTATCCGCTCGCTCCCGCGATGGCTGGCGACGCCGTTCGCGCTCACGGGCGCGGTGTCGATCGCGGCCGCCATGCGCCTCTTCGACTCGACGACCGTGTTCCCCGGCACGGCCGCGCTCGTTCCCGTCCTCGGGACCGTGCTGTTGATCGCGGCCGGCGACATCAACGCCGGCGCACCGTTCGGCCGCCTGCTGGCGTGTCGGCCGGCGCAGGTCGTCGGCGACCTGTCGTACGGGTGGTACCTGTGGCATTGGCCCGCGATCGTGTTCGCCCGAGCGCTTGTTCCCGACGCCCGGTTCGTCGCTCTCGCCGCCGCGTTCGCGTCGCTGGGCGTCGCCGCCATCTCCTACCGCCTGCTCGAAACGCCGATCCGGACCGCACCGAGGCCCACGCCCCGTTCGACGGTACGGCTCGCGGTGGGCTGCGTCGCCGTCGGGCTCGTCGGCTCGGCGGCCCTCATCCCCGTCGCCGAGCGGATCCAGGACCGCGAGGCGGTCGCCGAGATCGGCCCTCACTACGGCCGCCCGGAGGGGTGCGGGTACGCGACGCCGCTCGATGAGCTGCCAGCCGAGTGCACGGTCGGTCCTGCCGACGCCGAACTCGAGATCGTCGTCGTCGGCGACTCGATGGCCGGCCAGCTCAGCGGCGCGGTGCTCGGCGCAACCACAGGCACGGACACGAAGGTGACGTTGGCGTGGGCCGGCGGCTGCGCCTTCGCCATCCACGACATCGACTGGCCGGCGCTGACCGATGCCCAGCGGGGGTGCTTCACGTTCGTCGCCGACCTCCACGACGACCTGTTGGAGCGGCGCCCCGATGTCGTCGTCATGTCGTCGGCATCGCATCAGCGCACCGAAGGGCTCGTCCCCCTCCCGCCGACCCTCGCTGACGCTCCGGTCGCCACGATCCCCGACCGGGTCGCGGTCTGGGACGCTGCGTTGGAAGCCACGATCGTGCCGCTCCAGAACGCGGGGATCGAGGTCGTGCTCGTCCATCCATCGCCCTGGTTCGAGGACTGGACCCCCGAGGCCTGCGCGGTTGTCGTGCTCGAACTCAGCCCGGACCGCTGCTCGATCGACGGCACCGAGGCGGTCGAGGCGATGCTCGCCCCGGCGCTCGAGGTCGAACGGCGTGTCGCTGCACGGCTCGGCGTCGAGGTGATCGACCCCAACGATCTGATCTGCACCGACCGCTGCCGCAGCTACGACGACGGCTGGATCATGCGCGATGGCGGACACATCTCGCGGGCCACGAGCGCCGCGCTGATCCCGCGGCTGGCGGCAGCGCTTCCGCTCGTCGACCGCTCTGCCCTTCGAGTCGTCGACAGCTGAGCGCACTCGACGCTCGGACTAGTGTCTCGCCCCGTCGGAGGGGGAGACATGGCCGAAGCAGAGAAGACCGACGAGGAACGCAATCTGGTCCTCGACGAGCTCGATGAGCGACTCGACGCGTTCAACGCCTTCCGCAAGAGCGACAGCGACAAGGCCGACGAGATCCTGCGCGAACTCGGCGGGGCCGACCCCGTCGGACGCGACATCATCTTGCAGCTGGCCGGGAAGCGCCCGCTCGGGCATCCCGACAAGTTCTTGGCGGCGCACGTCGGTGCGATCCGGTCGCTCGAGGTACTCGATCGCAACGGCGCTCGAGGCGTCAAGACCCGTATCCCCGGGCCCCTCGACCCGATCGCGAACTTCTTGGTGCAGCTCGTCACCCGTTTCATCGTCTCGAACCACCAGAAGTCGTTGGCCGACAATCTCCGCAAGCTCTACGCCCGGCGCCAGGCGAACTGTCTGCCGGACGATCCGAGCCTGCGGCTGTTGACCCGAGCCCGCCGCGATGCCGATCTCGTCTATGAGGGCTTCAAGAAGAACCCGATCGGCATTCCGAGCGTGCTGATCGGCGTGATCGTCGTCGGCGCCGGCACGGTCGGCAACCTGCTGGTCGCGTCGGTGCAGGAACCGCTCAACCGGGTGATCGCGTCGATCGCGTTGTTCCTGGTGCTGGGTGCGGTCAGCTGGATCGTGCTGCGCGGCTCCGCGATCGCTCGCCGGCGCATCGTGCTCACCACCGAGAAGCCGTTCGACGCGCTCTACGAGACGATCGGTCGCTGTGGCAACCCGCCGCGCGACCAGTCGAAGACCTTCGCCCTGCTCTCGATGATCCTTCTGGCGGTGAGTTGGATCGTCGTGCCGATCGGATTGCTCGCCGCGCTGATCTGAGCCTCGATGGCCTCGCCGCTGGATGAGCTCGTCGCGGACGCTCGGGCGAAATCTGATGCTGAGCGGCGGTTCGCCGAGGCGCGGGTGGAGCTCGCGGAGACCGAGCATCGGCTCGAGGCGATCGACGGGACGCTGAGCGGGTTGGACTCGCGCCCGTCCGGGCGGCGTGGTCGTCGCGCCCCTGAACCTCCCGCCGACGTCGTCGAGATGACCGATGCGCTCCGCGAACGCCGCGACGAGCTGTTGAACGAGCGAGAGACGCTTCGTCGCCAGGCGCGCGAACTCCGTCAGCGCGCGAGCGGAGCGGAGTTGGCCCGCGCCCGCCTGGGGAGCGAGCTCACTCGTCGAGAGGACTCGCTGCGGGCCGCTGGTGGGCCCATCGTCGCTGAGCTCGACGGCCTGGAGGTGATTCGGCGACCGTTGGTCGAGAAGCTCCGGCGAGAGTCCGAGGTGCAGGAACACCTGCGCACCACCCGTCGAACCGTCGACACCGCGGAGTATCACCTGATCATGGACGGCTGGGAGACCGGCCAACGGATGTGGATGCCGTGGCAGCGGCAGTCACGAGCCGTCGCGCACAGCCTCGAGGCCAGAGGCTTCGGTGGTGCCGCAGAGGTCAAGGAGCGGCTCGAGGCGATGCTCGTGGCACTCGGCGACGATGGCCGTGGCGACGAGATCCGAACCCTGTCGACGATGGATGTGTCCGAGCTCGCGCGGTGGTTCAACCGGGTTCGTGACGCCCTGTCGACGCTGGGGACCGCCGCGGCGGAGACGTCGGAGGCGATTCGCGCCGAGCTGGTCGAGATCGACCGGCGCCGGATCGAGCTGTTGACCGCTCAGTAGCCCTTCCAGACGGGGTCGCGGCGTTCGCGGAAGCTGGCGATCCCTTCCTGGCAGTCTTCGGAGTTGTTGTTGAGTTCGACCGCGACCGATTCGTTGTGGATCATCGTCGCCCGGTCGACGTCGAGGCTCTGGTTGACCAGCCACTTCGTGAGACCGAACGAATAGGTCGGGCCGTCGGCGATGCGCTCGGACCATTCGGTCGCGGTCGCTTCGAGGTCGGCGGCGGGCACGACCGTGTTGACGAGCCCGAGCTCTTCGGCCTCGGACGCTGGCAGGTCGCGGGCGAAGAGCATCAGCTCCATCGTCTTGCGCACACCGATGATGCGCGGCAACAGCCACGGACCGAGGGCGTCGGGGACGAGGCCCCGGCGGGCGAAGACCTCGACGAACTTGGCGTTGTCGGCCGCGATCACCAGGTCGCAGGCCAGCGCGAGGTGGGCGCCCATGCCGGCGGCGGTGCCGTTGACCGCGGCGATGATCGGGATGTCGCTGTCGAGGATCGCCGGGAACAGCGTGTACTGGCCGTCGAGCATCATGCGGCGAGGGTCGCCAGCGACCTGCTGCGGGACGCCCTCGGGCCGGTCCTTCTCATAGACGTGGCTGAGGTCGGCGCCCGGACAGAACAGCTTCTCGCCCGCAGCAGTGATCACGATGCAGCGGGCCTGCTTGGAGACGTTGAGCTCGTTGATCAGATCTCGGATCCGGTCACGGCACGGTGGGTTGAGCGCATTGCCCACCTGGGGGCGGTCGATGGTGATCCATGCCACCGAGCCCCGGAGCTCGTAGCGGATCTGTTCCTCGATCGGTCGTTCGTCGGCCATGGCGGCAGGGTAGTTGCGAGGGTGCGTGGCGCCCGCAATCACGGTCGCTACCCTCGGCCGCCGTGCTCGCCCCCCACGGTGTCCTCGTCGAGTCGTGAACCGCTCCATCACCCTGCGCCAGTGGCAACACGAGGCGCTCCAGGCCTTCCTGAACCACCGATCGGCGAACTTCCTCGCCGTGGCCTGCCCGGGCGCCGGCAAGACGACGTTCGCCCTCACCGCAGCGCGGCACTGGCTGCGCGGCGAGCGGCTACCGCTGGTGGTGGTGGCCCCCACCCGTCACCTGAAGACCCAGTGGGCGTCGGCGGCCGAACGGTTCGGCTTCCATCTCGAACCGGAGTGGGATGCGTCCACCGGCGACATCCCGTCGGACATGCACGGCATCGTCGTCACGTACGCCCAGGTGGCGTCGGTGGCGAAGACCCTCTTCAACGTGAGCCGAGGCGGCATCGTCATCCTCGACGAGGTCCACCACGCGGGCGGCGACCTGTCGTGGGGCGAGGGCGTGGCCGAGGCGTTCGCGGAGGCGAACTCCCGGCTCCTGCTGTCGGGGACCCCGTTCCGGTCCGACGACGCACCGATCCCGTTCGTGTCCTACACCCTCGGCGACTACGGCGACGCCGTCAGCGACTACGAGTACGACTACGGCAAGGCCCTCGTCGACGGTGGCGTCGTGCGGCCCGTCTTCTTCCCGCGTTTCGACGGGCACATGGAATGGATCGGGGCCGACGGCTCCCACAAGGAGGCGAGTTTCTCCGACGACGTCGCCTACGAAGACCGCAGCGCCCGTCTCCGTACCGCCCTCGATGCGGATGGCCAGTGGCTGCCGACGGTGTTGGTGAAGGCCGACGAGAAGCTGCGGCAACTCCGCAAGCAGCAGCCCGACGCCGGTGGCCTCGTGATCGCGATCGATCAGGACCACGCCAGGGCATGCGCCAAGCTCCTCGAACGCTGGACGGGGGAGAAGCCGGCGATCGCCCTCTCCGACGATCCACGGGCGTCCGAGGTGATCGAGGGGTATGCCCGCTCCGATCAGGCGTGGGTCGTCGCGGTCCGCATGATCAGCGAAGGGGTCGACATCCCTCGCCTGCGGGTCGCCGTGCACGCCACGACGACGGTCACGCCGTTGTTCTTCCGCCAGGCGGTCGGGCGCATCGCTCGGTGGATGCCCGGGCTGGCGTCGCAGAAGGCGTACTTCTACGTGCCCGA
>CAZEML010000204.1:0-7968 GCA_964513285.1 uncultured Candidatus Nemicrothrix sp. | reverse complement strand
GCGGCGGATCCCGCCGACGAGCCGTTGGCGAACCAGTCGGTCACGACGAAGCCGTCGAAGCCCCATTCGTCGCGCAGCACCGTCTTGAGCAGCCACTCGTGCTCGGAGCAGTAGGTGCCGTTGAGCCGGTTGTAGGCGGTCATGATGCCCCAGGCTCCGCCTTCCTTGACCGCGATCTCGAAGGGCAACAGCGCGACCTCACGAAGGGTGCGCTCGTCGATCTGGGAATCGATCGTGTTGCGTTCGAACTCGCTGTCGTTGCCGACGTAGTGCTTCGCGGTGACCGCGACCTCCTGGGACTGCACGCCGCGGATGAACGCGGCCGCGATCTTGCCGGTGAGGAGCGGGTCCTCGCTGTAGCACTCGAAGTTGCGGCCCCCCTTGGGCGACCGGTGGAGGTTGATCGTCGGCGCGAGGAGGACATGGGAGCCCTTGGCTCGGGCCTCCTCGCCGAGCAGCACGCCGAGCGCCTCGACGAGCTCGGGATCCCAGGTCGCCCCGAGTGCCGCACCCGACGGGATGCAGGCGGTGGGGGTTCCGGTGCCCATCAGACCGTCGCCGCGGGCGCCGTTCGGCCCGTCGGTGACCTTGAGCGCCGGGATCCCCAGCCGCTCGATCGGACCGGTGTGCCACATGTCGACACCGGCGACGAACATCGCCTTCTCGTGCGGGGTCATCTGGGCGCGAAGGGCCTCGGTACGTTCCGACATCCCTCGACGCTATCGGCCGTCGGTGCGGCGAGTTTGCTTCCCGTCGGCTCGTTCCCCAGACTTCGGAGCATGGCCGACTCTGCCGACAACACCGCCGAACTCGATGCCGAGATCGCCGCCGCCCGCGAGCGCTACGCCGAGGAACGCGCCAAGCGGATCAAGCCGGACGGCGAGAAGCAGTACAGCCACCTGTCCGGCAAGTTCGCCGACTTCGACACCGACCCCTACGTCGAACCGGGATTCACCCGGGAGCCGATCGTCGAGGAGTTCACCGCGGTGATTCTCGGCGGTGGTTTCGCAGGGATGATGACCGCCGTCGAGCTGACCAAGCACGGCATCCGTGACTTCCGGGTGATCGAGAAGGGCGGCGACTTCGGCGGCACGTGGTACTGGAACCGCTACCCGGGCTGCATGTGCGACGTCGAGTCCTACACCTACCTGCCGTTGCTCGAAGAGACCGGCTTCATGCCCACCGAGAAGTACGCGAGCGCACCGGAGATCTTCCGGTACTGCCAGACCATCGGCGAACACTTCGACCTCTACCCGCACGCGATCTTCCAGACCGAGGTGCGGGACGCGGTCTGGAACGACGACACCGGGCGCTGGACGATCCACACCACCCGCGACGACGTCATCACTGCGCAGTTCTTCATCACCGCCGGCGGCATCCTCCACAAGGCCAAGCTTCCCGGCATCCCCGGCATCGAGGACTTCGAAGGTCACGCGTTCCACACCAGCAGGTGGGACTACGACTACACCGGCGGCAGCCCGACCGAGCCGATGGACAAGCTCGCCGACAAACGCATCGGCATCGTCGGCACCGGTGCGACCGGCGTTCAGGCCGTACCGAAGCTGGCCGAGGCGGCCAAGGAGCTCTACGTCTTCCAGCGCACCCCGGCTGCCGTCGGGTTCCGCGGCAATCAGCCCACCGACGTCGAATGGTTCGAGAGCCTCGAGCCCGGGTGGCACGACAAGCGGGTCGAGAACTTCACCCACTGTGTGACGGGCGTGAAGCCCGACGAGGTCATGGTCGACGACGAGTGGGTGGGTGCCAACTGGGACAACACCCAGTTCGCGGCCGACACCCCCGAGGAGCAAGCCGAGCTCGATCGGCTCGACTACGCGGTGATGGACGGCATCCGCCAGCGGGTGGCCGACCTGGTCGACGACCCCGAGACCGCGGAGAAGCTCAAGCCCTGGTACGGCAAGCACTGCAAGCGGCTGACGTTCCACGACGACTTCCTGCCCGCCTTCAACCGTCCCAACGTCCACCTGGTCGACACCGACGGTCGCGGGCTCGAGCAGATCACCGCGACGGGCGCGGTCGTCGACGGGGTCGAGTACCCCCTCGACGCCATCGTGTTCGCCTCGGGCTTCGAGATCATGGCCGACTTCAAGACGAGGCTCGGCTTCGACCCCGCCGGCCGCGACGGGGTGCGCTTGAGCGAACGGTGGCACGACGGTGCGCACACGCTCCACGGCGTCCTGTCCCACGACTTCCCGAACATGATGATGATCTCGATCATCCAGGCCGGGTTCGGCGTGAACTTCGTGCACTTCCTCGGCAAGTCGGCGGAGCACTGCGCATGGCTCGTGAACGAATGCGTCTCGCGCGGCATCGACCGGATCGAACCGAGCGTCGAGGCCGAAGAGGACTGGTTCATGCAGCTCCTCGGCCAGGCCGGGCGCATGGGCGACTACTCGATCAACTGCACGCCGAGCTACTACAACAACGAGTCGAACTTCGAGTCGATGAAGATCCGCAACCTCGTCTACACCGGCAGCCTGCTCGACTACGCCGGCTTCCTCGAGGAGTGGCGCGACACCGGCGAGCTTCCCGGCACCATCACCTCCTGAGCCGTCAGGCGGGCCGGAACCGCCGCGCCGCCGCGGCGTGGTCGGCGAGCTTCTCGTCGAGGTCTGGCGCGACCAGGAGGCCGGACTCGACGACGGGACGACCAGCGACGATCGTGTGCCAAGCCGCGTGGGGGCCCGTCCGCAGCCAGCCCTCGATGAGGTCCTCGACCACCCCGGCGAAGATCGGCCCGTCGAGCTTCCAGACCGCGAGGTCACCGACCGCCCCGACCGACAGTTCGCCGAGTTCGCCGACCCGTCCGAGACAACCGGCGCCGCCACGGGTCGCGACCTCGAGCGTGGTGCGCGCGTCCATCGCGTCGGCGCCGCTGCGCAACTTGCCCTGCAGCATCGACAGCCGGGCCTCTTGCCACAGCGAGGCCGAGTCCGCCGACGAGGAGCCATCGCAGCCGAGACCCACGTGACACCCCGCGGCGCGCAGGTCGACGACCGGCGCGATCCCCGACGAGAGGATCATGTTGGAGCTCGGGCAGTGGGCGATCCCGACACCGGCCGCTCCGAGGCGAGCCACCTCCTCCGGGTTCGGCATCACGACATGGGCGCCCCAGCTGCGGTCCGACATCCAGCCGCAGTGCTCGTAGTAGTCGACCGGCCGCATCCCGAAGGTGGCGAGGGCGAACTCGTCGTCCTCGGCGTTCTCCGCGAGGTGGGTGTGGAGGCGGACGTCGAGCCGCTCGGCCAGCTCGGCACTGCGGATCATCAGATCGGTCGACACCGTGAACGGAGAACACGGAGCGAGCGCGATCTGCACCATCGAGCCATGGCGGGGGTCGTGGTGGCGCTCCACCGCCCGCTGGGACTCCGCGAGGATGTCGTCCTCGTCGCGCACCGCCTCGTCGGGGGGAAGCCCGCCCTTGGACTCGCCGAGCGACATCGACGCATAGGTGGGGTGAAAGCGCATCCCGAGGTCGGCGGCGGCCCGGATCTCCGCCCCGAGCAGATCACCGGCCCGGACGGGATGGAGATAGTGGTGATCCGACGAGGTCGTGCATCCCGACAGGGCGAGCTCGGCGAGCCCGACCCACGCCGCCAGGTACTCGGCCTCCTCGTCGATCGCTGCGGTCCAGAGCGGGTAGAGCGACTGCAGCCAGCCGAAGAGCGGCGCCGAGGTCATCGGCGGATACGCCCGCGTGAGGTTCTGGAACAGGTGATGGTGGGTGTTGATCAGCCCGGGCGTGACGAGCCCACCGTCGGCGTCGAGGGTCCGGGTCGCGTCGGGTTCGGGGTCGGTCGAGGAACCAACCCCGGAGATGAGGCCATCGGTGACCGCCACCCATCCCCCGGCCAACTCGCGACGGTCGGCGTCGACGGTGGCGATCAGTCCGGCGTTGCGGACCAGGAGGTCAGCCATCGGCGCCATCGGCGTTGATCGCATTCAGGTAGTTGTAGATCGTGATGCGGCTGACGCCCATCATCTCGCCCACCGACTCGACCGCCTTTCGGAGCAGGAACGCACCTCGCTGGTCGAGGATCCGAACCGCCGCCTGCTTCTGTTCTCGCGACAGCTCCGCGAGCGGCGCGCCGAGCTGCTCCTCGACGGCGGCGACCATCTGGCCGAGCGCGTCGTGCAGATCGCCGAAGCGGGCCACGGTCGGCGTCTCCCCCATCCGGACCTGCACGGCGGTCGCGCCATGAGCGAGCGCCGCCCGGCTCATCGCGCGCACCGCATCGCTCACCTGCTCGATCGGCCCGCTGATCGTGGTCGCGAACGGACCCATCTCGGGTTCGAGCCCGAGGGCGCGGCACGCCTCGAGCGCCATCTTCACGTGATGGCCCGGCGCGCCCTCGACGAACGGTTCGACCACGAACTCGGCCCGAATGTCGTGATCCCCGGCTGTGGTCATGGCTTTGACAGTTTGTTAAATTCCGCCGCATCGTGGCAAGTCCCCCGCCGCTCGGCAGCGAGCTCCGTATCGACATCGACCGTCTCGTCGAGCGCCTGGCGGCGCTGGCGGAGATCGGCGCGATCGAAGGCACCGAGGGCTGCGCCCGTCTCGCCCTCACCGACGAAGACAAAGCGGGCCGCGATCTCGTGGTCTCCTGGATGCGCGATCTCGGGCTCGAGATCACCATCGACGGCATCGGCAACGTCGTCGGGGTGATGGACGGCGCCCACGACGGCCCGCCGGTGATGACCGGCTCCCACATCGACACCGTCCGCACCGGTGGCCGCTACGACGGCAACCTCGGGGTGCTCGCCGGCCTGGAAGTCGTCGAGACCCTCCGCACGGCCGGCATCACCCCACCCCGAGACCTCGCGGTCGCGTTCTTCACCGACGAGGAGGGGGCTCGCTTCCCGCCCGACATGCTCGGCAGCCTCGTCTATGTCGGCGGCATGGGCGTCGAGGAAGCCCACGCGATCGAAGGCATCGACGGCGCCATCCTCGGCGCCGAGCTCGAACGCATCGGCTACCTGGGCAGCGCGCCGCTGCCCGGACAACCACCCCACGCCTTCGTCGAACTCCACGTCGAACAGGGCCCGGTGCTCGAAGCCGAGCAGCTCACGATCGGTGCCGTCACCGGGGTGCAGGGCATCAGCTGGACCGAGGTGACCGTCACCGGCCAGTCGAACCACGCCGGCACCACGCCCATGGCGCTCCGGAAGGACCCGGGCGTCGTCGCCTTCCGCACCGCCGCCTTCGTCCGCCAACTCGCGACGGAGTTGGGGGCGCCTCAGGTCGCCACCGTCGGCCGCATGGAGCTGCACCCCAACCTCGTCAACGTGGTGCCGGCGAACGCGACGTTCACCATCGATCTCCGCCACACCGACAACGGAGTGCTCGTCGAGGCGGAGCGCCGAACCCACGAGTTCCTGACTGCTGCGGCCGCCGACGAAGGCTGCGCGGTCGAGACCCGCACCCTCGCCCGGTTCGACCCTGTCGAGTTCGACGAACGGGTCGTGGCGGCGGTCGAGCGCGCCGCGGTCGCCCACGACCACACCGTGCGCCGCATGCCGTCGGGAGCCGGGCACGACGCCCAGATGCTGGCTCGGGTCTGCCCGACCGGCATGGTGTTCGTGCCCAGCGTCGACGGTCTCAGCCACAACCCCGCCGAGTACACGGCGCCGGCCGATCTCGAGGCGGGTGCCAACGTCTTGCTGCAGGTCATGCTCGAATTGGCTGCATCGTGAGCGTGCCGACATGAGCGAAGACGAGATCGACCTGACCGCCGCCGGTGATCCCGACGCCGCGGCCGACGGGGCCCACACCGCCCCTCCCCCACGCCAGATCAAGGTGTCCGCGGCGCAGATGGGACCCATCGGCCGCCACGAGCCTCGCGAGTCGGTCATCGACCGGATGATCCGCCTGCTCGAGATCGCCCACTCCGAGGGCTCCGAGCTGGTGGCCTTCCCCGAGCTGACGCTCACCACCTTCTTCCCTCGCTGGTACGTCGAGGGCGAACCCGATCTCGACCTCGATTCGTTCTACGAGCGCTCGATGCCCAACAAGGTCACCCAGCGACTCTTCGACCGGGCTGCCCAGCTGTCGGTCGGCATGTCGATCGGGTACGCGGAACTCACCCGCACGGGTCGGCGGTTCAACACCCAGATGTTGGTCGAGCGCGACGGGTCGCTCGTGGGCTGGTACCGCAAGGTGCACCTGCCCGGTCACCGCGAGCACGAACCCTGGCGCGAGTTCCAGCACCTCGAACGGCGCTACTTCGAGCCGGGCGACGGCTTCCACACCTGGTCGTGTTTCGGAGGTGTGGTCGGTCTGGCGACCTGCAACGACCGCCGTTGGCCCGAGACCTACCGGGTGCTCGCCCTGAAGGGCGCCGAGCTGATCCTGATCGGCTACAACACGCCGAAGCACTACGCCCCCGACCCGAGCCAGAACCCGCTGCAGGGCTTCCATCACCGGCTCGTCATGCAAGCAGGCGCCTACCAGAACGGCTGCTACGTCGTGGCGGTCGGCAAGGGCGGGGTCGAAGAGGGCGTGCCGTCGCTGGCCGAGAGCTGCATCATCGCGCCGAGCGGCCAGATCATCCTCGACTGCCGCACCGAAGCCGACGAGGTGATCACCGCCGAGATCGATCTGAGCCTCACCTCCAAGTACAAGGAGACGCTCTTCGACTTCGACCGCTACCGGCGCCCCGAGGTCTACGGGCCGATCACCGAACAGAAGGGCGCGATCCCTCCCGCGCCGTACACGCAGGAGCCGTTCCATGGCTGAGTTCTCCGTCAATGGCGCCCCCGTCTCGGTCGGCGATCATCACGAACATCTCCTCGCGGCACTGCGCGACGAGTTGCGGGTCACCTCACCGAAGGACGGCTGCTCGCCGTCGGGCCAGTGTGGGTGCTGCACGGTGCTGATCGACGGCAAGGCCCGCATCTCCTGCCAGACCTCGCTCGAGAAGGCCACCGGGGCGGAGATCACCACCCTCGAAGGCGTCGACGAGGCCGAACGTCAGCGCATGGCCGACGCGTTCGCCGCCCACGGCGCCCTGCAGTGCGGCTTCTGCACCCCCGGCATCGTGATGCGCACCGTCGCGCTCCTCGGACGCGACAAGGAGACCACCCGCGACGACGCGGCCCGTCACCTCGGCGCCCATCTCTGCCGCTGCACCGGCTACGTCAAGATCCTCGATGCCGTTGAGTCGCTCGCGGCGGGCGAGACCCCGGTCGCGATCACCGACGGCGGTGTCGGCGGGCGGGGTGTGAAGTACGAGGGCCAGGCGCTCACCCTCGGCGACCGCGGGTTCATCGACGACATGGAGCCCGAGGGTTGCCTCCACGGCGCGGTGGTGCTGAGCGAGCACGCCCGAGCCGACATCGAGGCGATCGACCCGACCGCTGCACTCGCCATGCCCGGCGTGATCGCGGTCCTCACCGCCGACGACGTCCCGGGCGAACTCCGCAGCGGTCTGATTCACAAGGACTGGCCGGCCTTCATACCCGTCGGTGGCCGCACCTCCTACCTCGGCGATGTGCTCGCGCTCGTCGTCGCGGAGACCCGGGCCCAAGCTCGGGCGGCGACCTCGGCGGTGGCGGTCACCTACGGGGTGCTCGAGCCGCTGACCGACCCTGAAGCCGCCCTCGCGTCGAACGAGGACGCGGTGTGGACCCTCGACGGCAACATGCTCAGCCGCTCGACCTACGCACGCGGCGCCGTCGACGAGGCGCTGGCCCGCTCCACCCACGTCGCCCGTCAGACCTTCCAGACCCAGCGCATCGATCACGCCTTCCTCGAGCCTGAGTCGACGTTGGCCGTGCCGACCCTCGGAGCCGACGGCGCGACCGAGTCGCTGTACGTCTACTCCGGCGGGCAGGGCGTCTGGGACGACCGCAACTACATCGCCCGGATGCTCTACGTGCTGACCGACCAGTTCACCGTCGACTTCCTCGAGCGCGGAGTCGACGACTACGCGCGCCCCATGTTCGCGG
>CAZEML010000203.1:0-8060 GCA_964513285.1 uncultured Candidatus Nemicrothrix sp. | reverse complement strand
CGTTGAGCGCCAGCAGGTTCGTCTGCTCGGCGATCGAGGTGATCATGTTGATCACGACACCGATCTCCTCGCTCCGGCTCCCGAGCCGGGCGATCGTGTCGTCGGCCCGACCCGCCGCACGCACAGCGTCGGCGACGACCGCGGTGGCGCTGGTCGCCTGACGGGAGATCTCGGTGATCGAGGCGCCCATCTGCTCGGTGGCGGCCGAGACACTGGCGACGCTGGCTGCGACCCGCCCGGAGGCGTCGGACACCGCATTGGCCTGACCCGAGGTCTGCTCGGCGGTGCCCGCCATCGAGATGCTGACCGAGTCGAGCTTCTGGGCCCGATCCGAGAGGTCGTTCGAGTTCTCGCCGATGGCGGCCACGGTCGCCTCGAGCTTGCCGACGAAGTCGTTCATGCACTCGGCGATCTGGCCCACCTCATCGGTGGACTCGACCTCGAGCCGCTGGGTGAGGTCCATCTCCCCGTCGAAGATCTCGCGGAGCTTGGCGAGCATGCGATGCACCGGCTGGGTGATGAGACGAGCCATCGCGATCGCGACGCCGAGGCCGGCTGCGGCCGTGATGACGGTGCCCCAGAGGATGGAGCTGCGCAGGAGCGACGACGAGGAGGCGAGGTCGGCTTCTCGTTCGACCATCAGCTCCTCTTCGATGGCGATCGCTTCGGCGAAGACCGCCCGCATGCCGTCGAAGTGTTGCTTGCCGAGTCCGCTGGTCTCGAAGGCGATCACGTCCGCGGTGGTCGCCTCCCCCGCTTCGACGGCTCGGCGGAGCTCGATGCCGGGCACCGTCACCTCGGCCTGCCAATCGGCGGCGCGGGCCTGCAGATCCTGCCAGCGTTCGACCTGGGGCGGGTTGTCGCTCGTCAGTTCAACCAACGTGGCGAGTGCGCTCTGATACTGCTCGATGCCGAGGTCGTAGGGCTCGAGGAACTCGTCCTCGCCCGTGACCAGGAAGCCCCGGTAGCCGGTCTCCATGTTGACCAGGCCGCCGAGCGCGAACTCCGCGGTGCCGATCACGTTCTGGGTGTGGCTGACCCACTGGACGGACTCCTGGTTCGATCCGGTGGTCGTGTAGGCGTAGGCGCTCAGCGCGACCATCATGCTGATCACCACCCCGGCGAGGCCGAGGAGCTTTGCGGTGAGGCCGAGGTTCTTGAGCGTCTGCAACATACACCCAGCCTCGGCGCCGACTCAGTCTGAATAAGTCCGATTTAGTGGATTTTCTGAACGGTGCGCGGCACGGGTCGCCGTAGCGACGCCGTACCCTCGGCTCGTGCTCTCGGACTTGCCGACACCGTCGTCCCGCAACCTCGCCGTCCGGGTCAGCAAGGACGCCCGCAAACACCTCCGGCGCGGCCACCCGTGGGTCTACGACGGCTCGATCACCTCGGTGTCCCACGACGGTGCGCCGGGAGATCTCGCCATCGTGTTCGACGACAAGCGCGACTTCGTCGCCGTCGGCCTCTGGGACCCTCACTCCCCCATTCGCATCCGCGTGCTGGCGACCTCCCAGACCACGATCGACGAGGCCTTCTACCGCGAGCGCTTCGAGGAGGCCGATGCCCGACGGGCCCGGCTGCTCGCCGACCCGGGCGTGACCGGCCTTCGCCTCGTCCACGGTGAGAACGATCGCCTCCCCTCGCTCGTGATCGACCGGTACGGCCCGGTGCTCGTCGTGAAGCTCTACAGCGCCGCCTGGTTCTCCCGCCTCGCCCCGGTGGTCGCGGCCGCCCGAGCCCACTGGGAGCCCGAGCACGTGGTGCTCCGCCTCGCTCGCAACATCGCCGACCAGGCGCCTCCCGGGGTGGTCGACGGGCTCGTCATCGCCGGCGACCCACCACCGGATCCGACCCCGTTCTCAGAGAACGGCCTGGCGATGACCGCCGATCCGATCGCCGGACAGAAGACCGGCTACTTCCTCGACCAACGCGCCAACCGAGAGCTGATCCGATCCCATGCGGCGGGCCGCGACGTGCTCGACGTCTTCTGCTGCCACGGCGGCTTCTCGGTCCACGCCGCGGCCGGCGGTGCTCGCCGCGTCCATGCGACCGACCTGTCGCCCTACGCCGTCGCCTCCGCCGAGCGTCACATCGCGGCCAACAACGCGGGGGCCGAGGTGAGCAGCACGGTGGGCGACGCTTTTCAGGTGATGGAGCAGCTCGCCGCCGACGGACGGTCGTTCGATCTGATCGTCGTGGATCCCCCGTCCTTCGCCAGCCGCCGTGACGCGGTCGACGGTGCGCTGTGGGCCTACACCCGACTCAGCCATCTCGCGCTCGACCTGCTTCGGCCCGGCGGCCTCCTGCTCCAGGCGTCGTGCTCGAGTCGCATCGACGCGGACCGGTTCCACGACACGGTGCTCGCCGCGATCGAGCGAACCGGGCGTCGGCACCGACTCGTCGCCGAGCGGGCCCACGACGACGACCATCCCATCGGGTTCACGGAAGGCGCCTACCTGAAGGCGATCCTCGCCGAGGTCGAGTGACCCACCGATGCCCGTACCGACCGGTAGCGTTCCGCCGGTGTCTGAGTCCCGCATCGAGCTGACGTTCCGCCTCTGGAGCACCGGCGCCGACGCGCGCTTCGAGGAGTACCTCGATGCACTGACCGCACTCCTCCCCCGCCATCGCGGCGAGCTCACCCGTCGGGTCGACCCGGTCGATGCGGGTGTCGCGGAACCCGACGCGCTGCTGGTGATGAGTTTCCCCGACCGCGTCGCCATCGACGGCTTTCTTCGCGACCCGGCACGGGGCGATCTCGAAGACCTCGCCGGGCTCGCGGTGTCGCGATCGCTGATCACCGACGGGCGCACCCGCGACGAACCCGAGACCCCGGGCTCGGTCCACGTGCTGCGCCCCGAGGGGGCCGACCATGGCTGACGCCGCGAAACGGGTGATCGCCAAGTCCTCCTCGATCCACGGGAAGGGCGCCTTCGCCAAGGCCGCGATCCGCGAGGGCACCCACATCGGCGAGTACACCGGCGAGCCGAGCGACGAGGACGGCACCTATGTCCTGTGGGTCGAGGGCGACGACGGTGAGTTCCATGGCATCGACGGCGACGGGGTGCTCAGGTGGCTCAACCACAGCAGTTCGCCCAACGTCGAATTCGACGGTCCGCAGCTCTACGCCTTGCGCGACATCGATGCCGGCGAGGAACTGACCTTCCACTACGGCGAGGAGTGGGAGCACGTCGACTGACGGGCTCAGGCCTCCCTGGGGCCGAACCAGTGCGCGACCGGGCCCGCACCCGGGAGGTCGGGCCAATCCGTCGCCTCGAGCCGAGCGGTGATGAACCACTTCGCCTCAGCCACCGCCTCGGGGACCGAGCGGCCGTGCGCGAGTCCGGCCGTCGTCGCCGCCGCGAGCGTGCAACCCGAGCCCCGAACGTCGGTGGTGTCGATGCGAGGTGTCGGGAGGTACTCGATCGTCCCGTCGCGACCGATGAGTGCGTCGACCGCGTGCACGTGATCGTCGGCGCCACCGGTGACGACGACGTGACCGGCCCCGAGCTCGGCGAGCGCCGTCGCCACATCGTCGACGACGGCGCTGATCGCCGCCACGGGTCGCCCGACGAGCACGGACGCCTCCCCGAGGTTCGGGGTGAGTACCGCCGCGGCCGGGAACAGCCGCTCACGGTAGGCCCGCTCGATCTCGGACCCGACGAAGCGGTTGCCCCGCCCGTCGACGAGGACCGGATCGACCACCGGCGCGGGAAGTGACCCGGCGAGGACCCGGTCGGCCACCAGATCGACGATCTCCGCCGAGCCGAGCAAGCCGGTCTTGACCGCCGCGATCGGGAACGAGTCGATGACGGCGTCGATCTGCGCCGCCACCAGATCGGCCGGCATCGGCTCGACGCGATCGACCCGATCGAGATGTTGCGCGGTCACAGCGGTGACCGCGACGGTGCCGTGCACCCCGAGCGCGGCGAAGGTGGTGAGATCCGCAGCGAGCCCGGCCCCGCCCAACGGGTCGTGCGCCGCGATCGAGAGCACGACCGGCGGCGCGCCTGGTGGGGTCTCGGAAAGGGCGGCGAACGTCACGGAAACGATCGTGGCACACGCGATGATGGGGCATGTCCACCCGCGGTCGACATCTCGTCGCCAGCCCGGCGCTCAACGACCCGAACTTCTCGTTCACGGTCGTCTACATGTTGGAGCACGGCGAGGAGGGCGCCCTCGGGCTGGTGTTGAGCCGGCCGAGCGAACTGCCGGCACAGGAGATGTTCGATCGGTGGGCGCCCCACGCGGCGGGCCCGGCGATGGTGTACCGAGGCGGGCCGGTGTCGCTGTCGTCGGTCATCGCGCTGGGCGTCGCCGCCTCCGCGAGCCCAGACGGTGCGTTCAACCCGATCAGCGCCGGCATCGGCACCGTCGACCTCGACGCCGACCCCGACGATCTCGTGGCGTTGCAGGGCGTCCGCCTCTTCGCCGGCTACGCGTCGTGGGCGCCCGGTCAGCTCGACGCCGAACTGGTCGACGAGGCCTGGTTCGTGCTCGACGCTCAGGAGGGCGACGTCCTCACCCCCGAACCCGACGAGTTGTGGTGGGCGGTGATGGGGCGGCAGAGCGGCGAGCTTCGGCTCCTGGCCAACTACCCCGAGGAACCCTGGACCAACTGACGATCCGACACGGTCACGGGCTGAACGTCCACCGCGCGTCGAGTTCGGCGAACACCAGGTCGGCGATCCAGGACGCGGCCGGACGCGAGACGTGGACACCGTCGGAGACCCGAGCGGTGATGATCTCTCCATCGGGACCGGCCAGACGCTCGGCGTACCCATCGGCCCCGCCGAACAGGTCCCAGATGTCGACCGACACCACCTGCGGCCGGTCGGCGAGGACCTCCGCGGCGAGGTCGTTGATGAGCTCGATCCCCTCGTCGAGCCCACCGTCTCGCATCGGCGGCTGGGTGACCCACACGACCGTCCGGTCGTCGGCGGTCAACACGTCGAGCGCGGTGCGCAACCGGGCCTGCCACTCGGCCTGCCACTCGGGCGAACCCTCCACCAGCCGATCGCCGGCGGCATCGGCCATGTCCTGGTGGTCGTTCGCGCCGACGAACACGACGACGACCTCCGGGTCGTCCTCGGCCATCACCGAGGCCCACCGGGTCGGCCAATCGAAGTAGTCCGGCCGAGCGAGGCTGGTCGAGATGCGGTCGTCGACCGTGACCTCCAACGCACGGGCCCCACCTTCGGTGGTGACCGCCTGGCCCAGGTAGGTCGCCTGGCTGTCGCCGGTCACATACACCCGGAGCGGCTCGGCGTCGCTCACGTCACGGCCAGGGGGAAGGGTGGTCGTCGTCGTGGTGGTGGTCGTCGTCGAGCTGCGGTCGGTCGGCGCGGCCGAGGTCGTCGGCGGCACGGTGGTCGTGGTGGTCGTCGTCACCGCGACGACCTCGACCCGGTCGTTGTTGGCGTCGCGCACGTCCTGGATGGCGTCGTAGGGTCGGTTCAGCGACAAGAAGTTTGCGAGCCGATCGACACCTTCGGCGAGAGCCAGATTCCGGTCGCGAGCCGACCCGAACTCCTGACGCTCGGCGATCTCCACCAGCTTCCCCGACGTCAGGAGCGCGGCCAGGACCAGACAGCCGAGGACCGCGAGCACGGTCGAACGCACCGGTTGGGTGCGCTCGGTCAGGTCGTGCTCGCGAGCGGCTCGGAACTGCTCATCGGTCCAGGTGTCGCCCCGCTCGCGGCGACGCACCGCTCGGGCGAGCGGCTCGAATGGTTCGTCGGGAGGTGTGGGCGGCATGGGTCAGAACTGGAAGTAGATGAACTCGGACACGCCTTCGGGTCCGAGGGCGACGACGATCATGATCCACACCGCGAACCCGACGGCGACGACCGGGGTGCGGACGGTGGAGAACATGGCGGACAGCTGACGGGCGAGAAGCGGCGGCACGTACTGCACGGCGAGGGAGCCGACGATCACCAACCCGACGAGCGGGTTGAGCAACTCCGGGGCCTGGTTCCAGCCCTGCCCGAGGGCGGCGAAGACGTCGAGGGCGGTGTCGAGCCCGCCGCCGGTCACCGTGCCCGCGTAGAAGACGACCCAGCCCGCACAGACGAAGTGGAAGGTCACGAGCCGGCCGAGCCAGAGACGGCGCACGGCAAGCGGCGTGAACGGCACCGGCGAGGTCGGGTCCTCCCGCCAGGCATCGACCTCCGCGCCACTGTGCAGGCGGGCGATCTCGCGGATGCGGACGTCAGCGGCGTCGAACTCGACCTCGGGTTCGCCCCGCGCCTCGCCGAGGGCACGCTCGACGGCGAGCCCGAGGCCTTGGTACAGACCCCACACCACGAACGTCCACGCGGCGCCGTGCCACAGCCCACCGAGGCCCATCGTGATCAACAGGTTGCGGTACGTCGCCGCCCGACCGGCACGATTGCCGCCGAGGGGGACGTACAGGTAGTCGCGAAGCCACCGCGACAGGGTCATGTGCCAGCGTCGCCAGAAGTCCTGCACCGACACCGCCGCATAGGGACGGTCGAAGTTCTGGGGGAACCGGAAGCCGAGCAGCAACGCCAGCCCGATCGCCATGTCGGTGTAGCCGGAGAAGTCGGCGTAAATCTGGATCGCGTAGCCGTAAATCCCGAGCAAGACGTCGAGGCCGCCGTACTCCCCCGGCGTGCCGAAGGCGTCGCTCACGATCGCACGACCCAAGAAGTCGGCGATCACGACCTTCTTGAACAGCCCGCGACCGATCAACAGGACCGCCCGGCCGAGTTCGACCTGGTTCGGCGTCCGGCTCGCCCGCAGCTCCGGCAAGAACTCCGTCGCCCGCACGATCGGCCCGGCCACCAGCTGAGGGAAGAACGAGAGGTAGACGGCGAAGTCGAGCAGCGGCGCCGGCGTGGCCTCCCCTCGCTTCACGTCGACCACATAGCTGATCGCCTGGAAGGTGAAGAACGAGATCCCGACGGGCAAGACGATGTCGAGTGCGGGCCCCTCCCAACCAAAGGAGTCCTCGAGGCTCGACACGAAGAATCCGTAGTACTTGAAGACGGCCAGGACCCCGAGGTCGAAGACGACCGCAGCGGCGGTCAGCCGGCTGCGAGCAGCGTCGGACGTCGCTCGATGGATGCCGACCGAGGCGACCTCGTTGACCAGCGTCATCGCGGCCAGCAACCCCAGGAAGCGCCAGTCCCAGTAGCCGTAGAAGACGTACGACGCGACGAGGATCAGGGTCTTCCACGCGACGGGTCGGCCGCGCAGCACCCAGCTGAGCGGCAGCACCACGGCGAAGAACGCCGCAAACGTGAACGTGGGAAACAGCACCCCAGGGTTCCTCCGCGCCCGCAGTGAGCGATCGTATCGCCACGGTCCGCATCAAGCGGGTATCACCACAGGCCTCGGCCCGAAGGTTTCGAGCGACTTCCCGCCCGCTGACCGGTGGTTTCCCGCCCCCGAACCGTGCGCTACGCTCTCGGCCTTCGGTCCTCACCGACCGTTTCGGTATCGATCCCGTTCGCTTCTCACACAAGGAGCCGCCGCGTGGCGCCCATTCTGCAGGTCAAGGATCTCGTCGTCCGTTTCGACACCCAGGACGGGGTGGTGCACGCCGTCAACGGCGTCACCTACGACCTCCAAGAGGGTGAGACGCTCGGCATCGTCGGCGAGTCGGGCAGTGGCAAGAGCGTGCACGTGCTCTCGATGCTCGGGCTGATCCCGATGCCGCCCGGTCGCATCGAGCGCGGCGAGGTCCTGTTCGAGGGCCGCGACCTCCTCACCATGAGCGACGAGGAACGGCGCGAGGTGCGTGGCGGCCAGATCGCCATGGTGTTCCAGGACCCGATGACGGCCCTCAACCCGGTCATCTCGATCGGCAAGCAGATCCGCGAGATGATCCAGCTCCACATGGGGCTGAACAAGCGCCAGGCCAACGAGCGGGCGATCGAACTGCTCGAACTCGTCGGCATCACCGACGCCCGTCGCCGCATCGACGACTACCCCCACCAGTTCTCCGGCGGTATGCGCCAGCGAGCCATGATCGCCATGGCGCTGTCGTGTGACCCGAAGCTCCTGATCGCCGACGAGCCCACCACCGCGCT
>CAZEML010000202.1:0-8145 GCA_964513285.1 uncultured Candidatus Nemicrothrix sp. | reverse complement strand
CTACGAGCGTTCGGCCAGTCGTGGGTCGATCCCGGCCGAAGCCGTCGAGCAGCGTATGGGGCTCATCACCGGGTCGACGGACATGAACGACTTCGCCGACTGCTACATCGTCATCGAGGCCGTGTTCGAGGACATGGACCTCAAGAAGTCGATCTTCACGGAGCTCGACCGGATCTGTAAGCCGGGGGCGATCATGGCGTCGAACACCTCGGCGCTCGACGTCAACGAGATCGCATCGGTCACGAGCCGGCCCGAGTCGGTGATCGGCATGCACTTCTTCTCGCCGGCCAACGTGATGAAGCTGCTCGAGAACGTGCGGGGCGACGCCTCCTCGGACACCGTCGTCGCCTCGGCGATGGCGATCGGCAAGCAGATCGGGAAGGTCTGTGTGATGGTCGGCGTCTGCAACGGCTTCGTCGGCAACCGCATGCTCTTCATGCGCGGCGCCGAAGCCGACCGCATGCTGATGGAAGGCGCGACGCCCGCCCAGATCGACTCGGTGCTGTACGAGTTCGGGTTCCCGATGGGGCCGTTCTCGATGAGCGACCTCGCCGGCCTCGACATCGGCTGGAAGGAAGAGAAGAGCACGTCCTCAACGGTGCGCGAGATCATGTGCGAGTCGGGTCGTCGCGGCCAGAAGAACGGCATGGGCTACTACCGGTACGACCCTGAGACCCGAGCCGCCACGCCCGACCCCGAGGTCGAGGAGATGATCCGGCAGTTCGCCATCGATCGAGGTCACGAGCAGCGGGAGGTCACCGATCAGGAGATCCTCGAACGGCTGCTGTATCCGATGATCAACGAGGGCGCGAAGATCCTCGAGGAGGGCATCGCCATCCGCGGCAGCGACGTCGACGTCGTGTGGGTCAACGGTTACGGCTGGCCGATGTACCGGGGCGGTCCGATGCACTGGGCTGACTCGGTCGGGCTCGGCGAGATCGTCGACAAGATCAAGGACTACGGCGAGCGGCTCGGTGGCCGTCACTGGGAGTTGTCACCGCTGCTCGAGCGCCTGGCGGCCGACGGCGGCTCGCTCGCCAGCCACCAGGGCGGCTGACCCGGCCCCTTCGGGCGCTACGGCCAGGCGAGCCCTCGGCGGATCACCAGGTTCCGCCACGGGGTGACGCGCTCGGTCAACCAGTTCTCGAGCCCGCTGCCCAAGACCGGGCGGAGGGCCTGGTTGAGTTCGTGGGCGAGCGCTCGCGCGTCGGACGGCTCGTAGGTCGGGTCGAGCATCCTCGCCTGGAGGTGCAGTTCCGCGGCCATGAACGCCAGGAGGTCGGCCGCGGTTCGAGCGACGGGGTACACGTGATCGACCGCGAGCACAGGGTCGGCGAGGCAGCGATCGAGCACGCGAGCCGCGTGCTGCTCGAACCGTTGGAGTGCGGTCGGCCCGTCGACGTCGGCCAGTTCGGCCTCGATCGCCTCGGCCGCAGGATCCAGCCGATCCGGGTCGCTGGCGACAGCGGCGTCGAGCAACACCTCGTTGGCCGCCACGAATCCCGCCGCTCGACGGATCGCGGCGAGCTTGGTCTCGGGAAGATCGACCTCGACGGGACGACGGCGGCGCAGCAGCCGACGACGGCGATACCGGGGGATCGGATCCGCCCCAGAGCCTCCGTCGATCACGGTGTTCGCCCCGCGGATCACCGCCTCACGGCCTTCTCGAAACAGGGCGTCCGCAGCGACCATGCAGCGATCGTACGAGCGATCCGCGGAACTGGGTCGGGTCTCGGCTCGACCCGTGGCAGCATTGACGCCATGACGACTGCCATTGCCACCTTCGGACAGGTGCTGACCGCCATGGTCACCCCGTTCAACGCCGACGGATCTCTCGACCTCGACGGCGCGGTGAAGCTGGCGAAGCATCTCACCACCGAGGGCGGCAACGACGGCCTCATCATCAACGGCACCACCGGCGAGGCCCCGACCCTCACCCAGGACGAACAGATCGCCGTGATCGAGGCCGTGGTCGAGAACGTCGACGTCCCGGTCGTCGCCGGCGCCGGCAGCAACGACACGCGCATCGCGGTGTCCAACGCCGAACGTTCGGTCGAGGTCGGCGCCGTGGGCTTGCTCCACGTCTCGCCGTACTACAACCGGCCGTCTCAGGCCGGCCTGCTCGATCACTTCCGAGCCTGCGCTGCCGCCACCGACATGCCCGTCCTGATCTACGACATCAAGGGCCGTACCGGCCGCCCGGTCGAGATGGAGACGATGCTCGAGCTCCTCCAGACGGTCGACAACATCATCGGGGTGAAGGACGCCAACGGCAGCCCGGCCCAGACCGCGAAGCTCCTGTCGCTCGCCCCGCCCGACACCGAGATCTACAGCGGCGACGACCCGCTGACCCTGCCGCTGCTGTCGGTCGGGGCCGTCGGCACGATCGGCGTCGCGACCCACTGGGTCGGCAACGAGACCAAGGCGATGATGGAGGCGTTCTTCAGCGGCGACATCGCTCGCGCCATGGAGCTCAACCGGCTGATGATGCCGAGCTACGACTTCGAGACGGGCGACCTCGCCCCGAACCCGATCCCGACCAAGGCGATGCTGCGGCTGCTCGGTCTGCCCGGCGGGCCGACCCGCCCGCCGATGGGTCCCGAGCCCGACTGGGTCGAGATCGAGGCCAAGGCCGTCCTCGCCGGTCTCGGTCGGGGCTGACCCGCCACATGGCCGAACCGGTCACCATCACGTTCCTCGGTGGACTCGGCCAGATCGGGCGCAACTGCGCGGCGATCGAGACCGAGGGTCGCATCGTCGTGCTCGACTGCGGTCAGATGTTCGGCGGCGACGACCTCCCTGGCGTCGACGCGGTGCTGCCCGACCTGTCGTATCTGATCGAGAACGCCGCCCGGGTCGAGGCGTGCATCGCCACCCACGCCCACGAGGACCACATCGGGGCGTTGCCGTACCTGCTCTCGCATCTGTCGATGCCGATCTACGGGTCGCCGTTCACGCTCGGCATGATCGACCACAAGCTCCGTGAGCGGGGGCTGCAGAAGAACGCCGAGCTGCGGCCGGTCCACGACGGCGACCGCATGATGGTCGGTCCGTTCGACTGTGAGTTCTTGCCCGTCACCCACTCGATCCCGTCGGGCAACATCACCGCCTTCCACACCGACCAGGGTGTGATCCTGCATTCGAGCGACTTCAAGCTCGACCTCACCCCGGTCGACGGCCGCCGCACCGACCTCAGCCGCATCGGTGCGCTCGCCAACGATCCCGGCATCCGCCTGTTGATGGCCGACTCGACCAACGCCGACTCACCGGGCGCCTCGCGCTCAGAGACCGAGGTCGGCACGGCGCTCAGCTCCCTGATTCGAGGCCAAGAGGGTCGGCGGGTGATCGTGGCGTCGTTCGCGAGCCACATCCATCGCATCCAGCAGCTCGCCGATGCGGCCGTCGAGAACGATCGGGTGCTCGTCACCCTCGGCTTGTCGATGCGGCGCAACGTCAAGCTCGCCCGCGATGTCGGCATCCTCCGCATCCCGGACTGGGCGCTGCGAGACATCGAGGATCTCGACGACATCGAGCCGGAGCGCACCCTGATCGTGTGCACCGGCTCCCAGGGCGAACCTCGAGCCGCGCTCACCCAGATGTCGATCGGCCAGAGCAAGTGGTTGCAGCTCGACGACAACGACACCGTCGTCTTCTCCAGCCATCCCATTCCGGGCAACGAGGCGGCGGTCGCGGCCGTACGCAACGGTCTGGCTCGGCATGGCGTGCGCGTCTTCCACTCGGGCACCGTCGACGTCCACACCAGCGGTCACGGCAAGCAACAAGAGCTCGCCACCCTGCATTCGGTCGCGGTTCCCGAGTGGTTCGTGCCGGTCCATGGTGAGTACGCCCATCTCGTCGCCCATCGCGACCTCGCCCATCGCATGGGCATGGGCAAGGACCAGGTCGTGTTCTGTGAAGACGGCGATCAGATCCGCCTCACCGACGACGGCATCGAGCACCTGGGCTCGATCGGCGGGGAGCACCTCTACGTCGACGGCATGGTCGGTGACCTCGGCAACACCGTGCTGTCGGAGCGCCGCACCCTCGGTGACGACGGGTTCGTCGCCGTGGTCGTGCACGTCGACATGGAGCGGGGCGAGATCCTGGCCGGCCCCGACGTCATCTCGCGCGGCTGGGTCGAGCTGCCCGCGCTCGCCGGTCACGAAGCGGCGGTCGCCGACGCGGTCGAGGCCGATGTCTCGAACGCGTTGTCGGACCCCGAGGTCGACATCGAACGGCTCGGTCAGATCGCCCGTCGAGCGGCCGGTCGTACGGTCAACGATCGCACCCGACGCCGCCCGATGATCGTTCCCGTCGTCAGAGAGGACTGACCGCGCCGGGTCGACCACGCTCCGCGGTGGCGTTCACAGAGCTGTCACATGGTGCCGACACAGAAGACATGGCGGATTGGCAAGATGGTCAGATGAGTGAGGACTCGATTCGATTGCTCAAGGGTCCCCCGTTCCGGCAGTGGATCGGGTGGGTGTTCTGGGGGATCCACTTCGTGTGGGCCATTCGGGACTGGATCTCGGTGATCGACGTCGGCGTGTCGGCGGGTTTCGCCCTCCTCGCCGTCGCCTTGCGCAAGGGTCTCCGGCGACGCGCCCTTTGGGTCACCCACGACGAGGTGATCGTCTCCAACACCGACGAGATGCACGTCATCCCGATCGCCGGCGCCCGGGCCGAGCTCGTTCGCAGCGATCAGGGCATCTGGGCGAGCAAGCCCGAGTTCGACAACACCCAGACCGCACAGCTGCGGCTCTACGTGATCCCGGCCGACCAGACCCAGCCGCGGGTGCCGGTCGAGGCCGGTCTCGGGATGATGCCTCCGAAGCTCCGCCGCCTCGAGGCCGAACTCCAAGCCGCGATTCTCGACGCCGCGGCCTGAGGCGTCGCCGGCTTTCGGTCCGGCTTACGTTCGGGATGTGACACTCGTCGCATCATGAACAACGAGTTGATCCCCATCGTTCGTCCCGGTCTGGCACGGTTCGCCCTGCTGATCATCGGTTTCGGGGTGGCGATCGCGACGCTGGCGCTCGGCATCGACGCTGGCGCCCTCACGGCGTCGACGATGAGCTTGGCTTCGCTCTTCGCCGGTGGCGCGATCCTGTTCTTCATGCGGGCCAACCGCCGCAGCGTGTATCACTCGACCGATGAGATCGTCGTCGAGAACGACGGCGAGGTCATCACCGTGCCGAAGGCGGGCACCACCGTCGAAGTCCGCGAGGTCGAGCAGTACGGCTTCCGCGGCCATCGCCAGTACGTGAACTTCGTCGACGAGTCGACCCGCCCGTCGTTCGACAACACCAAGTCGGCCAAGACGTACCTCTTCCTCGTGCCGGTCGACGGCGCCGCCGTCCGGGTCGAAGCCGGCATCGGCAAGTCGCCCAAGGCCCTCCGCGAGCTCCACCACGACCTCGAGTTGGCCATCGCTGCTCGTTGATCCCGGCGCGCCGGCGTGGCCGTGGGAGAATCAGGCGGTGAACGACACCGACGGCCTCCGCGTGGTGCTCGCCCCGCGCTCCCGTCTGTGGCTCCGGGCGGTGTCGCTCGGCGTCGCGGCGGTGCTCGTGGCCCTGAGTTGGCTCTCGTGGGAGATCCTGGCCCTCGCGTTCTTCATCGCCGTCTTCGGGTTTCGAGCCTCGACTCGGGGTGAGGAGCGAGGGGTGTGGGCGACCGCCGACGACCTGATCATCAGCAACTCCGGGCAGCGGGTCCGCGTGCCGAAGGATGGGGCGACGACCACGATCGTCCATGTCGAGTTCGACCAGCGAAAGCACTATCCCGGGCTCGCGCCGCTGACGAGCGGGCTCCGGCGCCCCTTCAAGGTCGACTTCGACAACGCGAACAGCGCCGAGATGTGCCTGTTCGTGATTCCCGGCCACGAAGCCGATGCGTGGGTCCATGTGCAGGCGGCGCGGGGGCTCACGCCGAAGCGCGTCCGTGAGCTGGCGGCGGCGATCGACGCCGAGATCTCCTCACGTTGACGCCCGAACATCGTCCCGGCTCGTGGCCGTGCGATGTGTCATCGTGACGGGCATGGAAGACGAGTGGTCGCTGCTGTTTCGTCAGAAACGCTTCCGGTGGTGGGTGTGGGTCATCCCGGCGCTGCTCGCCCTCAACCTCCTGCAGGGCCTGAGCGGTCAGGGCATCGCGATCACGGTCGTCTTGATCTCGCTGATCGCCTACTACGAACTGCGGACCCGTCGGCGCTCGATCTGGGAGTCGGCGGAGACGCTGCGCATCCAGAACTCCGACGGCGTCTTCGACGTCGCCAAGGACGGGTCGACCCTGCTCGTGCGGTTCGGTGGCGAACACGGGTGGTTCGGGTGGCGTGCCGAGCCGCGACCGACGCTCGACAACGCGCCGTCGCTCCCGCGCCTGTACGTCAAACCCGATCCCGACACCAAGGCGATCCGCGTCGACGCCGGACTCGGGCTGATGACGCCGAAGGTGTACGAGTTGGGCGAACTCATCGACGCCCGCCTCGGTGAGCCACCGATCACGGGCTGACGGGTTATCCACAGGGTGCCCCGGGGCTGACAGAGGCGCCTGTTAGCGTCGATCACACTGTGACGGCACAACAGCGTAAGAAGCCCGCGTCCAAGAAGCCGGCCAAGAAGGCCGCGAAGTCGAGCGCGTCCAAGGGCAAGAAGTCCACCGCGAAGCGCGGCAACTCCGCCGCGTCACGTGACGCCGTAGGGTCGGTCATGGCCAACCACCGAGCCGACGTGTGGGGTGTGGGTGCGTTCCTGCTTGGGCTGCTGTCGGCGTTCGCCGTCTGGCTCGGCAGCGCCGGATTCATCGGTGAGGTGATCGACGACGGCCTCGCGCTCGGCGTCGGTCTGAGCCGGGCCGTCGTCCCGCTCGCGCTGATCGGGATCGGTGTGCTGCTCGTCATGGGCGACGACACCGAAGAGAGCGACCTCGAACGCACGGCTCGGGTCACGATCGGCGGCTTGTTCAGCCTGATCGCGGTGACCGGGCTCCTCCATGTCTTCCGGGGTCGGCCGGGCATCGACGATCCGATCGAGGAGGTCGGCGCGGCGGGCGGCGCGCTCGGCATGGCGATCGGCGGGCCGCTGCACGCCCTCGCCGACACCGCCGGCGCAGCGGTGATCCTGCTCGCCGTCGGCATCATCGGGGCGATCATCGTCACCGGTTCCTCGGCCCGCACCGTCGGCCAGGTCGTGAGCCGAGGCGTGCAGCCGATTCCGCACGTGTTCCGCCGGGCGATCCAGGGCCTGTTCGCCGATCCGACCGCCAGCGACGGCTCCGAGGTCATCGATCTCCGCCAACCCGAGCCGGTCCCGGAGCCCGCCCCCGAACCCGAGGTCGAACCCGAGCCCGAGCCCGAACCGGCTCCGAAGGCGAAGCGCAAGAAGGCCGAGCCGGTGGCCGAAGCCGAACAGCAGAGCCTGCCGACGCCGAAGTCGGTCGGGAATTGGAAGCTGCCGCCCAACTCGCTGCTCTCACGCTCCCAGAAGCAAGAGGTCGACAAGTCCGTGGTCGCCGAGCGAGGCCGGCTGCTGCAGTACACCCTCGACCAGTTCGGGGTGCCGACCACCCTGCTCGAGCCCGTCGTGGGCCCCACGGTCACCCGCTACGTGCTCGAGCTCGGCGAGGGCGTGAAGGTCTCCAAGCTCGAGAGCCTCCGCAAGGACATCGCCTACGCGATGGCGTCGCCCGACGTGCGCATCCTCGCCCCGATCCCGGGTCGTCGGGCGATCGGCGTCGAGGTGCCGAACACCGACCGTCAGATCATCTCCCTCGGCGACATCTTGTCGTCGCGCGAGGCCCGCCAGGCCACGCACCCGCTCGAGGTCGCCATCGGCCGCGACATCAACGGCAAGAACGTCATGGTCAACCTGGCGACCATGCCTCACGTGCTGATCGCCGGGGCCACCGGTGCGGGCAAGTCCTCGTGCCTCAACTCGCTGCTGACCTCGATCCTCATGCGCACCACGCCCGAGCAGGTGCGCATGATCCTGATCGACCCGAAGCGGGTCGAGATGGGCCAGTACGACAAGGCGCCACACCTCCTCACCGCCCCCGTCACCGACCCCCGGCAGGCCGCCAACGCGCTGGCGTGGGCGGTGCGCGAGATGGAACGCCGCTACGACCTGCTCCACAAGGTCGGCTTCC
>CAZEML010000201.1:1322-8203 GCA_964513285.1 uncultured Candidatus Nemicrothrix sp. | reverse complement strand
TATCGACCTGGTTCGCGAGCAGCTGCGCATCGCCGGCGGCGCCGAACTCGGCTACGGCCAAGACGACGTCGCCTGGAGCGGCTCGGCGATCGAGGTCCGGCTGTATGCCGAGGATCCCGACAACGGCTTCCTCCCGGCCACCGGCACCTTGTCGGCCTACCGGCCCGCCGCCGAACCGGCTGTGCGCTGGGACAGCGGCGTCGAGCAGGGGAGCGTGGTCGGGGTCGACTTCGATCCGATGCTCGCCAAGGTGGTCGCCCACGGTCCGACCCGGGCCGAGGCTGCCGGTCGGCTGGCGCTCGCCTTGGAGCGGCTCCACCTGGGCGGTGTCGTGACCAACCGGGACTTCCTGGTCGCCACGCTGCGGAACCCGGCGTTCCTCGACGGCGACACGACCACCGACTTCATCGAGCGCGTCGATCCCGCCGGCACCCAGACTCCGCCCGACACGAGGAGCGCGGCGATCGTCGCGGCGATGTGGCTCCAGGGCCACAACCGCGCCGCCGACGACGTCTGGGGCTTTGCCCGCTCGAACTTCCGCACCGGCTCGCTCCCACCTCAGTACATCGAGTTCCGGGCGGGCGACGAGGAGCTGCGGGTCGAGTACGTGTTGCGTCGAGCCGGCGGCTTCCGCCTCGGTACCGGCGAGACGGTCGTCGTGCACGACTGGAGCCCCGACGACGTCGAGGTCGAGATCGACGGCCGCCGGCTCCGGGCTGCGGTCACGGTCGCCGACGACGTCGCCTACGTCACCCTGGGGGCCACGACGGTGGCGCTCGGGCTCGTTCCCCGATTCACGGTCCCGGGCGCGGAGTTGCCGTCCGGTGGTCTGGTCGCTCCGATGCCGGGCTCGGTGATCGAGGTGCGCTGCGGCGTCGGCGACACGGTCAGCGCCGGGCAGGTACTCGTGGTGCTCGAGGCGATGAAGATGGAGCATCACATCTCGGCCCCGTTCGACGGTGTCGTGTCCGAGGTGCCGATCGAGGTCGGTGGCCAGGTCGAGAACGGCGCCCTGCTGCTGACGATCGAGGAATCGGGCGTGGGGAGCGACCAGTGAGCGCGGTTCCGCCGAATGGCGGCGATCAGCAAGGCAACGCGATCCGGATCGCGAACTGCAGTGGGTTCTACGGCGACCGCCTGTCCGCTGCTCAGGAGATGGTCGAGGGCGGGCCGATCGACGCGTTGACCGGCGACTGGTTGGCCGAGTTGACGATGTTGATCCTCGCCCGGACCCAGGCGAAACGGCCGGGGTCGGGGTATGCCCGCACGTTCGTGAAGCAGATGGAACAGGTCATGGGGACCTGCCTCGACCAGGGCATCAAGGTCGTGTCGAACGCCGGCGGGCTCGATCCGGACCACTGTGCGGAGGCGGTGGCCGAGGTTGCCGACACGCTCGGCCTCAACCCGACGATCGCCTACGTCAACGGCGACGACCTGCTGCCGCGACTCGACGAGCTGCGGGCCGCGGGGATCGACATCATCGACTTCGAGACCGGCGAGCCGGTCGCGCCGATCGACTACATCTCCGCGAACGCCTACCTCGGTGCCTGGGGCATCGTCGAGGCCCTCGACCGGGGTGCCGACATCGTCGTCACCGGCCGCACCACCGACGCCGCGATCGTGGCCGGGCCGGCGGCGTGGCACCACGGGTGGGCCCGCGACGACTGGAACGCCATGGCCGGCGCCGTCGCCGCCGGTCACGTGATCGAATGCGGCACCCAAGCGACCGGCGGCAACTATTCGTTCTTCACCGAGATCCCCGGCCTCGAGCGGGCCGGGTTCCCGATCGCGGAGGTCGAGGCCGACGGGAGCGCCACGATCACCAAACATCCCGGCACGGGTGGCGCCGTCACCGTGGGCACGGTGACTTCCCAGCTGCTCTACGAGATCGGTGCGCCCGCGTACCTGGGCCCGGACGTGACGAGTCGCTTCGACACGATGCGCCTGACCCAGGAAGGCCCCGACCGGGTTCGGATCTCGGGCACACAGGGCGAACGTCCGCCCGACACCCTGAAGGTGTCGATGAACTCCTGGGGTGGATTCCGCAGCGACATCGTGTTGGCGCTCACCGGGCTCGACATCGAGGCCAAGGCCGAGCTGCTGGAGGCGGCGTTCTGGACGGCCGCACCGGTCGGTCCCGACGACTTCGACAGCGTGACCACCACCGTGGTGCGAACCGATCACGACGATCCGGCGTCGAACGAGGCGGCGACGGCCCAGTGGCGGTTGACGGTGAAGGACCCCGACGAGCGCAAGACCAAGGCGATCTCGGTCGGCATCAACGACATGGCGCTGGCGACGATCCCGGGCTTCTACGGACTGGCCGGCGCCGGGATCGGCAGACCGTTCGGGGTGCACACGTCGGGTCTGGTCCCCGCCGACCTGGTGCCCCAGCACGTCGTACTGCTCGGCGGGGAGCGAACGGTGGTCGACTCCGTCGCACCGGCCGGAGGTGCGACGGTCGAGACGCCGTCGATCGATCTCCCGCCCGTTCCCACCGGGCCAACGGAGCGGGCCGCGCTCGGCCGGATCCTCGGCAGTCGCTCCGGCGACAAGGGCGGCAACGCCAACCTCGGCGTCTTCGCCCGGTCCGCCGACGCGTTCGTTTGGATGAGCCGCGAGCTCACCGTCGAACGCATCCGCGAGTTGTTGCCGGAGGCCGCCGATCTCGAGATCGAGCGCCACGACCTCCCGAACCTGTGGTCGCTCAACTTCCTGATCCACGGGATCCTGCAGGAAGGGGTCGCGGCTTCGACCCGCCAGGACGGTCAGGCCAAGTCGCTCGGGGAGTGGCTGCGGGCCAGGCATGCCGACATCCCCGTGTCCTTGCTGGAGTCGGCGCCGTGACCGGACTGCGCGACCACCTGCGGACCGTTCCCGCCCCGGAGCCGGTGCTCAGCCGCGAACGCGAGGCGGAGTTGACCATCCGGCAGCGGGAGATCCTCGACGAGTTGGGGCGGATCTTCGACAAGGGGTTCGTCGACGTCACGATGGCCGAACTCGCGTCCCAGCTGAACTGTTCGTTGCGCACCCTGTATGGCCTCGCCGAGGGTCGCAATGCGCTCGTGATGATGGTCGTCGACCGCAACCTCCGACACGTCGGTCGGACCGCTCGCCGGGCGATCGTCGACGACATGTCCGCCCTCGAGGCGGTGCGGGCGTACCTCGCCGCCGCGACCGTCGCGGTCCAGGACACGACCCAGGAGTTCGCCGACGACATGTCGTCGAGCCCGGAAGGCCGTGCCCTCAACGCCGCCCACTCCGAGTACCTCATCGACGTGACTCGGGCGTTGCTCGACGTGGCCGTCGCCAACGGGGAGATCGCCGAGGTCGACACCGCAGCGGTCGCTCGCATGATCGCCGGTCTCGGTGCGGAGTTCGTCCGCCCCGAGGTCATGCCCACCCTCGCCACCAGTCCGAAGGACGCCGCCGACGCCATGGTCGAAGTCGTTCTCGCCGGGCTGCCGATCGGTCCGGCCGGGCCGCACCCGCAAGGAGCCCGATGACCGATCCCGTCGTCCGCAGCGAAACCGTCGACGGCGTCTGCACCGTCACCCTCGACGACCCCGAACGCAAGAACGCCTTGAGCGCCCAGCTCACCGCAGAGCTGATGGATGTCCTCGACGCGGCCGAGGCCGACGACGCCGTCCGCGTGATCGTGTTGACGAACACCGGCAGCACCTTCTGCGCGGGAGCGAACCTGTCGGAGCGCTCGGGCCGAACGGCCGATGCACCGGTCCGCCAGGTCGACCCGGCCGAGATGTTCGCCCGCTTCGGTCGATCCGCGAAACCCTACGTGGGCAAGATCAACGGGCACTGTGTCGCCGGCGGCATGGGCCTCGCGGCGGCGATGGACTATTCGGTCGTGCTCGACACCGCGAAGATGGGGTTCACCGAGGTCCGGATCGGTGTGGCGCCCGCGATGATCTCGGTGCTGTGTCTTCCGAAGATGCGAGCGTCCGATGCACGGGCCGCGTTCTTGCGGGGCAACCGCTTTCTCGCCCCTGAGGCTCAGCGGATGGGCATCATCAACGAGGCGGTCGCCGCCGATGAGATCGATGCCGCGGTCGACGCGGTCGTCGCCGACCTCGTCAAGGGCAGCCCGGCCGCACTGGCGGCGACGAAGCAACTGCTCGCCACCGTCCCGAACCTCACGACCGACGAGGCGTTTGGGTGGACCGCGCCACTGTCGGCTGAACTGTTCCAGGGCGACGACGCCAAGGAAGGCATGGCCGCCTTTCTGGAGAAGCGCCCCGCCGCCTGGATCCCCGACGGGTTCCGAGAAGAGGACGAACGCTGATGGATTTCGACTTCCCCGCTGACGACGATCCCCGCCGCCTCGCGGTGCGGGCCTGGCGGGAGGCCAACCCGAAGCCGACCCAAGCCCAGGTGCACGAGGCCGGCTACGTCGTGCCCCACTGGCCCGAACCCTGGGGGCTCGGCGCCGACCCGATCCACCAGATCATCATCCAACAAGAGCTCGAAGGGCTCGAGATCGACCGGACGACCGGTCGGGAGATGGCGACCAACGCCATCGGGGTCGGCTGGGCCGCCCCCACCATCCTGCTCGGCGGCACCGACGAGCAGAAGGCGCGGTACCTCGACCGGATCTTCACCCACGAGGACATCTGGTGTCAGCTGTTCTCAGAGCCCGACGCCGGCTCCGATCTGGCCAACCTGGCCACCCGCGCGGTGCGCGACGGCGACGAGTACATCATCAACGGCGCCAAGGTCTGGTCGTCGGGTGCACACGTCAGCGACATGGGCATCCTCATCGCCCGCACCGACCCCGATGCCCCCAAGCACCGCGGCATCTCGTACTTCGCCGTCCCGATGGACACGCCCGGTCTGACGATGTCGCCCATCGTCGACATGACGACCGCCCATTCGTTCAACCAGGTGTTCTTCGACGACATGCGGCTGCCGGTCGAGAACCGCATCGGCGAGGAGGGAGATGGTTGGCGCCTCGCCAAGGTCACCCTCGCCAACGAACGGGTGTCGTTGAGTTCGGCCGGTTCGCTGTGGGGGGCCGGGCCGTCCGCCTACGACCTGCTCGATCGGGTCCGCGGGATGGGCCCCGTCGAGGACCCGGTACTTCGCCAGAAGCTCGCCCGCATGTTCAGCAACGCCGAGGTGCTGCGGCTCAACCGGCTCCGCACCCTGTCGGCCAAGCTCAACGGGCGCACGCCCGGCACCGAGGCGTCGATCCAGAAGCTGATGGCCGACGAGCACGGCCAGGAGGTCATGGAGCTCGCGAAGGAGTTGGTGGGCGCGGAGGGCATGCTCACCGGCAGCGGCCCGTCCGGAGATCTCGCCAGGGGTTCGCGCGGCGGCGCAACCGAGATCAACTTCCGCCGTCAGCACTTCCCCGAGGTCGATCCGGTGTGGCACTACGGGTACCTGTTCTCCCCGGCACTGACGCTGGGTGGCGGCACGTGGGCGATTCAGCGCAACATCGTGGCGGAGATGGCCCTCGGTCTGCCGCGCGAACCCGACGTTCAGCACGGCATGTCGTGGGCCGAGACCCAGAAGGCGAGATCATGACCGACACCCAACTCACCCGTGAGGAATGGCTGGCGACGCGGCCGGCCGCCGGCCCCGAGTTCGAGCAGGCTCGGTTCGGCGCCGACGTACCGGCCGCCGATCAGCTGGCGATCGACGACATCAATCCGTTCAACTCGCACCTCTTCCGAGAGGATCGGTGGCAGGACCACTTCGCTCGTCTGCGAGCGGAGGACCCCGTGCACTTCAACGAGCTCGGCTCGTCCGGGCGCTACTGGTCGATCACGACGTGGGACGACGTGCGGGCCGTCGAAGGCGACTGGGAGTCCTTCTCGTCGGCGAAGGGCATCACGCTCAGCATCCCGGTCGGCACCCCACTGCCCGACAACGCGATTCCCTTCGATGCCTTCATCGCCATGGACCCGCCCGACCAGACCGATCAGCGCAAGACGGTGCGCGGCATCTCGGCCCCGAGTTCGCTCCGCAATCTCGAGGACCTGATTCGAGAGCGCACCGTCAACGTGCTCGAGTCGCTTCCCGAGGGGGAGACCTTCGACTGGGTCGACACGGTGTCGATCGAGCTGACGACCTTGATGTTGGCCACCCTGTTCGACTTCCCGATCGAGGACCGGCGCCTGCTGACGAAGTGGTCCGACCTCGTCACCACCATCCCCGAGCCGGGCACCCGTGACGTGGCGACGAGCCGGCAGTACTTCCGTGACCAGATCATGGAGTGCGTCGAGTACTTCGACCGGTTGTTTCAGCAGCGGCGCGAGAACCCGGGCTTCGACATGGTGTCGATGCTCGCTCACGGTCCGTCGACCAAGGACAAGTCGCCGATCGAGCATCTCGGCAACCTGATCCTGTTGATCGTCGGCGGCAACGACACGACCCGAAACAGCATGTCGGGCAGCGTCTACGCGCTGAACAAGTGGCCCGAGCAGTACGACAAGCTGATCGCCGACCCGAGTCTCATCTCGAATCTGGTGCCCGAGATCATCCGCTGGCAGACGCCGCTCGCCTACATGCGCCGGACCGCCACCAGAGATGTCGAGTTCAAGGGCAAGCAGATCAAGAAGGACGATCAGGTCTTGCTCTGGTACGTCTCGGCCAACCGCGACGAGGCGATGTTCGGGGCGAATGCCGACGTCGTCGATCTCGAGCGCCCGAACGCCGACCGTCACCTCGCGTTCGGCCACGGCATCCACTACTGCATGGGCGCGCGGATCGCGGAGCTGCAGCTTCGGATCCTCTGGGAGGAGATCCTGCCGCGGTTCGAGCGGATCGAAGTCATGGACGAACCCGAGCGGACGTTGTCGGCGTTCGTGAAGGGCTACACGCACCTGCCCGTGCAGGTCAGGAGGAAGTAACGCCGTGAA
>CAZEML010000201.1:0-1222 GCA_964513285.1 uncultured Candidatus Nemicrothrix sp. | reverse complement strand
GCAATGACGGACATGTTCGGGATCGACGTCCCGATCTTCGCCTTCACCCATTGCCGCGACGTCGTGGCGGCGGTGACCAAGGCCGGCGGGCTCGGGGTCCTCGGCGCGGTCGCGCACTCGCCCCGACAGCTCGAGATCGACCTCGAGTGGATCAAGGACGAGATCGGCGATCGGCCGTTCGGCGTCGATCTGATCGTCCCGGCCAAGTACGCGGGCTCCGACGAGGGCGGGCTCAACATGGGTCAGGTCCGGGACCTGATCCCGGCCGAGACCAAGGCGTTCCTCGACGACATCCTCGAGCGCTACGACGTGCCGCCGTTGGCCGACGACGATGGTGTGGGGATCGGCCGGGGTGGTGACGACCGGGCCGCCCCGATGTCGGCAGAGTCGCAAGACCCCAACCTCGAGATCGCGCTGGCTCACGGCGCGTCGCTCATCGTCAACGCCCTCGGCCCGCCTCCCCAGCACATGATCGACCGCTGCCAGGAGCTCGGCGTCAAGACCGGCGCGTTGGCCGGCAAGGCCCAACACGCCGAACGCCATGTGAACGCCGGTGTGGACTTCATCATCGCTCAGGGCTCCGAGGCCGGCGGTCACACCGGCGAGATCGGCACGATGGTGCTCATCCCCGAGATCGTCGACGCGGTCGGCGACACGCCCGTGCTCGGCGCGGGTGGCATCGGCCGCGGCCGCCAGATGGCTGCGGCGATGGCGCTCGGTGCCGCTGGGGTGTGGTGTGGCTCGGTGTGGTTGACCACCGACGAGGCCGAGACCCATCCGGTCGTGAAGGACAAGTTCCTGGCGGCGACGTCGTCGGACACGATCCGGTCCCGCAGTCGCACCGGGAAGCATGCCCGGCAGCTGAAGTCGGCTTGGACCGACGAGTGGGAGAACCCCGAGACGCCGATGCCGTTGGGCATGCCGATGCAGATGGTGTTGACCGGTGAGGCGATCCAGCGGATCGACCGGGCGGCCCACCACACCGGTTCGGGCGCCGAAGCGCTGTCGAACTACTTCGTGGGCCAGATCGTCGGCAACATGAACGAATCGAAGCCCGCCGCTCGTGTCGTGATGGAGATGGTCGAGGAGTTCATCGACGCTGTCGAGTCGCTCGGCAAGCAACTCGAGGTCTGAACGCGCCGGTGCCGGCCCCTGAGGGCCGGCACCGAGCGCAGGCTTCAGATGCGGAGCCGGATCAGACCGGCCCCGGCCCGCCGGCATC
>CAZEML010000200.1:0-8233 GCA_964513285.1 uncultured Candidatus Nemicrothrix sp. | reverse complement strand
ACACCGGCAGCCAGCCATTGGCGACCTCGGCGGTGAGCTCGACGTTCTTGGGCCCGAGCGACGCGAGATAGATCGGGATGTCGTCGCGGACGGGGTGGTTGATCAGCTTCAGCGGCTTGCCGAGGCCGGTGCCCTGATCCTCGGGCAGTGGCAGCTGGTAGTTCGGGCCGTCGTGCACCACGACCTCACGGCGCCAGACCTTGCGGCAGATGTCCATGATCTCGCGCTGACGGCCGAGCGGCTTGTCGTACTTCACGCCGTGGAAGCCCTCGATCACCTGCGGGCCCGAGGCGCCGAGGCCGAGGATGAACCGGCCGCTCGACACGGCGTCGAGACCCGCCGCGGTCATGGCGATCGTGCTCGGCGTGCGTCCGTAGATGTTGAAGATGCCCGAGCCGAGCTCCATCGTCTCGGTCTTGGCCGCGAGGTACCCGAGGATCGACACGGCGTCGAAGCCGTAGAGCTCCGGCACCCAGCCGACATCGATGCCGGCGCGTTCGAGATCGGCAGCCTCCGCCGCGGCAAGGCGCGGATCGCCGGAGTACGTGAGCATCATCGACAGCTTCATGGGGCAGAGCGTAGGACGCTCCCGGCCCCCAGGCGAAACTGGCAGTCAAGCTGACAGAACCTCTACGCTCGGGTCATGCAGACGTACGGGAACTGGCAGGGCACGATCGGTCGGACGGTCGCGGAGTCCACACCGCATTGGCCCGAACCGACCCATCCCGGCGAGGACGCCCCCAACGTCGTCGTGGTGCTCTTCGACGATCTCGGGTTCTCCCAGCTCGGTTGCTACGGCTCGACGATCGACACTCCCAACATCGACGCCCTCGCCGGCGACGGCCTGCGCTACACGAACTTCCACGTCACCCCGCTGTGCTCGCCGACCCGCGCCGCGCTGTTGACCGGCCGCAACCACCACACCGTGGGGATGCGCGGCGTGTCGAACATGAACAACGGCTTCCCGAACCTCACCGGTCAGGTCTCGGACCACGCGGCGACGATGGCCGAGGTGCTCCACGATGCGGGCTACGCCACCTTCGCCGTCGGCAAGTGGCACCTCGCCCCGATGGAGCAGTGCTCGGCGGCCGGCCCGTACGACCAGTGGCCGCTGCAGCGCGGCTTCGACCGGTTCTACGGCTTCCTCGACGGCGAGACCGACCAGTTCAGCCCGACCCTCACCTACGACAACCACTTCGTCGAGCCCCCGAAGTCCCCCGAAGAGGGGTACCACGTCAGCGAGGACATCATCGACAAGGCGATCCAGTTCATGCACGACTCGGTGTCGGTGCGGCCGGATCGCCCGTTCTTCCTCTACACCGCGTTCGGCGCCACCCACGCACCCCACCAGGCCCCGCAGTCGTATCTCGACAAGTACCGGGGGGCCTTCGATCAGGGATGGGACGCGGTCCGCGACGAGTGGTTCGCGAACCAACAGGAGCTCGGCCTGCTGGCCGAGGGAACCCAGCTGGCGCCGCGAAACCCGGGCGTGGAGGCGTGGGCCGACATGCCCGAGGTGCACCAGCGTCTCGCGGCCCGGCTCCAGGAGGCGTTCGCCGCGTTCCTCGAACACACCGACGCCCAGATCGGCCGGCTGATCGACTCGCTGCGCGACCTCGGCCAACTCGACAACACGATCGTGCTGGTGCTCGCCGACAACGGCGCCTCCCAGGAGGGCGGTCCGTTCGGGGTGATGCACGAGATGAAGTTCTTCAACGGCATCCTCGAGACCCCCGAGGAAGCGATCGACCACATCGACGAGATCGGCGGGCCACACAGCCACACCAACTACCCGTGGGGTTGGGCGCAAGCCGGCAACACGCCGTTCAAGTGGTACAAGCAGAACACCCACGAGGGCGGTGTGCACGTGCCCCTCGTCGTGCACTGGCCCGATGGCCTCGGCGAGGTCGGCGGGGAGCTCCGGCACCAGTTCCACCACGTGAACGACATCGCACCGACGGTGTACGAAGCGTGCGGCGTCACGCCCAAGGACGCGTACCGGGGCCTGGAGCAGATGCCGATCAGCGGGACCTCGCTCGGCTACACCTTCGCCGGCGCGGAGGAGCCGACCCGCAAGGAAGTCCAGTACTTCGAGATGGGTGGCCACCGCGGCATCTGGCTCGACGGCTGGAAGGCGGTGACCCGCCACAACCCGGGCGACTCGTTCGACGACGACGTCTGGGAGCTCTACCACGTCGACGTCGACCCCTCCGAGTGCGACAACCTGGTCGACTCGCATCCCGAGAAGCTCGCCGAACTCATCGATCGCTGGTGGGAAGAGGCCGAACTCCACGGGGTCCTGCCCCTCGACGACCGGATGCTCGAGCTCTTCGGCGCCCGCTTCCGCGACCGCTCGCCACACCCCGTCGATCGTCACTATGTGTACCGGCCGCCGATGGCGCCGCTCTCGTCGCAGGCCGGCGCACCGCTCGGTGGCCGGAGCTGGCACGCCACCGCGACCGTGATCCGCGACGCGGGCGACGACGGCGTCTTGTTCGCGACCGGCACGGAGAACTCCGGGATCTCGTTCTTCGTCAAGGACGACCATCTCGTGTTCGACTACAACGCGTTCGACGACCACACCGTGGTGCGTTCCGAGGGCCCGATCCCCGTGGGGGAGTCGAAGCTCGGGGTGCAGTTCCATCGCGGCGCGAAGCGCCGAGCCGCGGTGACCCTCACCGTCGACGGCCAGCCGGTCGCGACCGGCGAGGTGCCGTGGATGATGTCGACCATCTCCTCGGTCGGCATGTCGGTCGCGCAGGACGCGGGGTCGCCGGTCAGCCGCGAGTACGACGACGCCTTCGCCTTCGCAGGCAAGCTCCACACGATGGAGTTCCAACTCCTCACCCGCGCCGACGTCGAAACGCTCGAAGCGGAGATGACCGCGGAGATGTCACGCCAGTAGGCGCCGCCGATCAGGGCCGAGTCGACCAGTCGTGGTCGGCGGGGTTCCAGTCACTCTCCTCGTACCACCGGAGGTCGTCGGCGTACCGCTCGACGATCACCGCATCGGCCTCCGGGTCGCGGACCTCGCTCGTGCGCAGATCGAGCACCGGGCCGCGGCCGACGGCGGTCGGCTTGGCGATCATCGTGTCGGTGCTGGCACCGAGCAGGCGCCGCCACTCCCCCGCGGAACGATCGGCGACGCCGTTGCGAACCGACGAGACCGGTTGCGCGACGCGCTTGGCGGCCACGTCGACCCGGGGGCGGCCCGCCCAGGTGGAGAGGCCCGCAAGCATGGCGTCGAGTGCGTCGAGGCGACAGACCCGGAGGTTCGGACCGCCGACCTCGAGGAAGGCCGCTTGCGGGCGAAGGTGGAGGTCGAGCGTCTCGTCGTCGCCCCACGCGGCCAATCCCTCGGCAAACTGCCGAAACGACAGCCGCGGGTGGTCCGGCGTGACCTCGCTTCCGCTCATGACCTCGATCAGCAGCCGCATCGCCGGCGAGAGCTTCGCGACCGGCGGGCGGATCATGCGGGTGATGTAGACCGACGCCAGCCGGCTTCGTGGGTCGCGCACCGCGGCGAAGGTCGGGAACCGATGGACGATCGCCTCGGGCTCGGGCCGAAGCGAGAGGCGGTAAGGCCGCCACGGTGACACCGAGACGTCGGCGTCGGCCGCCGGCGAA
Source organism: uncultured Candidatus Nemicrothrix sp. (assembly GCA_964513285.1). GTDB lineage: Bacteria > Actinomycetota > Acidimicrobiia > Acidimicrobiales > Aldehydirespiratoraceae > UBA11606. The sequence goes on along the minus strand of CAZEML010000200.1, from coordinate 4,606 downwards.
CCGACGGAGGAGAGGAACCACTTCTTGGTGGAGGCCGAGCCGACGTTGGGGATGACCCCCAACACGAAACCGCCCACGGGATGGTGGAAGAACTCGTGCCACACCGGCATCGATCCCGCACCCTCCGTCATGTGGTGAGGCTATCCCGAGGTCATCCGCCGAAGCTGTGGGCGACGGTCTGCGCCTTGCGCCGCCAGTACGCCGCCTCGTCCTCGTCGGTCGGCCGGGGAGCCGGTGGGGCCGGCAGTGGCGGCCGAGCGGCGGCGACCTCCGCCCGGGCGTCCTCGAGTTCGACCCGGGCCGCGGCCAGCTCGTGCACGTCGGCGACCGCCCGAGAGGCGTCCTGGTGACGGCTCCACGCGGCGAGCAGCCGAGCGAAGGCACGGTCGAAACGGTCCGAGATCATGCCCCGAATCGTACGATCCCGACGTCTGCGGTTTCGGTCGCCCCAGTTGCGGCGCCACCCCGGGATGCGCCAACGTGGCGCATGAGCCTCACCGACCTCGGACCCGACATCGCCGCCGCAGCCGCCGACCTCGACGCAGAGACGATCGAACTCCGGCGAGCGATCCACGCCGACCCCGAACTCGGGCTCGACCTGCCCGAGACGCAGAAGAAGATCACCGATGCGCTCACCGGGCTGGGGCTCGACATCACCCTCGGTGAGTCGCTGACGTCGGTCGTCGCCGACCTGGACACCGGCAAGCCGGGCCCGACCGTGCTGCTGCGCGGCGACATGGACGCCCTGCCGTTGCAAGAGGACAACCCGATCGACTTCAAGTCCAAGCACGACGGCCGGATGCACGCCTGTGGCCACGACGCGCATGTCGCGATGCTCGTCAGCGCGGCTCGCCTCCTCGCCGACAACAAGGACTCCCTCACCGGCAAGGTCCGCTTCATGTTCCAGCCCGGCGAGGAGGGCTTCCACGGGGCCAAGTACATGATCGAAGAGGGGGTGCTCGAGGGCGTCGACCGGGCCTTCGCCATCCATGTCTTCACCAACTTCCCGTCGGGTCAGTTCGCGATCCGCGACGGCGCGATCCTCGCGTCGGCCGACAAGTTCGACATCACGATCCACGGCGCCGGCGGCCACGCGTCGGCCCCGCATCAGTGCACCGATCCGATCCCGGCGTTGGGTGCCACGATCACCGGCTTGCACGCGATGGTCGGCCGCTCGATCGAGGCGACCAAGTCCGGGCTGGTCACCGTGGCCCACGTCGAGGCCGGCACGACCAACAACATCATCCCGCCGAAGGCCTGGATGGAGGGCACGATCCGTTCCCACGACGAGGAGACCCGCGAGACCCTCAAGGCAAACGTGGCCCGTGTCGCGGAGGGCACCGCCCACGCCCACGGGTGCACCTGCACCACCGAGATCACGCCGGGCTACCCGGTGACGATCAATCACGAAGGCCAGACCGAGCTCGTCGGCCAGGTGACCTCGTCGGTGCTCGACCAGGTCGTCACCGTCATGCCGAACCCGGTGATGGGTGCGGAGGACTTCAGCTATGTCCTGCAGCAGGTCCCGGGTTCGATGGCGATGTTGGGCGTGTGCCCGGAAGGCGAGGACTTCCGGACCACGGCGCCCAACCACTCGAACTTCATGACGATCAACGAGTCGGCGTTGCAGAAGGGTGTCGCCCTCTACGCCGGCATGGCCCTCGCCGGGTAGCGGCGAGGACCAGGCTGCCGGGTAGCGGCGAGGACCAGACGGTGGGGCGCGACGCCGCGCCCGGACGGGCTAGCAGGCGACGTCGCCGGGGCTGATCGGGGTCGGGCAGTCGCGCTCGCCGTTGCCGGAGCTGAGGCCGTGGGCGTCGATCGCCGCGAGCCGGTAGGTGGCGGGCAGCGTCCAGTCGGTCGGGTGGATGGTGACGAGGTAGTCGCCGCCGCCGAGGTCCTGCACCGCGATCACGTTGACGGAGGCGAAGCCGCCGCCCTGGTCGATCTGGGCGGACCAGTCGACGATGTCGGTGGCGCTGGCCGAGACCTCGAGGGTCACCTCCTGGCTACCCGCGCCACGGAACGCTCCGGTGATGGCCGGCGCGGCGGGGGCGCCCTGCTCACAGGGGCCGCCGGCGAACGGCGAGTAGGCGTCGATCGGGTTCCAGGCGGACTCGTTCTCCGCGGCGTCGTCGTAGGTCACGGCGAGCTCGAACGGCTCACCGAACGGCACGGGGAACACGTTGGCAACCCAGCTCGCGCCCTCGGCACTGAGGAGCTGATCTTGGGTGTAGGTGTGGATGCGGGTGAACGAGCCACCCTCCTCGCGCAGGTAGATCTGGACGGTCGCGATGTCGCCGGGATCGTCGGGGGCCGTCCACGACAGCGTCACCTCGCCCGAGCCGCCGCCGGCGGAGCAGACGAGGCCGTCCGGCGCCGCCGGGGCTTCGGTGTCGGGTGCTTCGGTCGTTGTGGTGGGCGCCTCGGTGGTGGTCGTGGGCGCCTCGGTCGTCGTGGTGGGCGCTTCGGTCGTGGTGGTCGCCGGCGCTTCGGTGGTCTCGGGTTCCTCGGTGTCGGGCGCCTCGGTCGTCTCCGGGGCTTCGGTCGTCTCGGGCGCCTCGGTCGTGGACGGTGCGGCCGTCTCGTCCGCGCCGTCGTCGCCGCTGCTGCAGGCGCTCGCGAAGAGGAGGGCCACGAGGGCGATGGCGGTGAGTGTTCGGATTCGGGTCATGTCGGTCTCCTGGGTCGTGCTCGACACCCGTCCTGAGTACCGTCGGGCCGCCGGTGGACAGTTTTGAGCATCGGTCAGCTGATCCGGGCGATGGCAGCGCTCAGCTCCCGCACTCCCCAGTCGCCGGGCTGGTTCTCGAGCCGGTTGGAACTCAGCGCCTGCTCGATCGTCTCACGGCCGGCGTGGGCGGGAAGCCCGAGGGCAGCCATCGATGGGGTCAGGCCAGCGCAGCCGAACCACTCGTCGAGTCGCGCTCCGGCAGCGGCCACCCGATCCACACCGAGGGCGGCGAGTACGACGCCCATGGCATCGGGGCTCCGCTCGCCGATCTGCTCCGCCAGGCCGCGCCACATGAGCCCGACGGCGAGCCCGTGTTCCAACCCGTGGACACCCGTCAGGGAGTAGCTCAGGGCGTGGGCCGCAGCGCTTCGGGTGATCGACAGTGCAAGCCCAGCCAACGTGGCCGCCTCGACGAGCACGGCTCGATCGCTGTCGGTGGGCGCGACGACGGCCGACTCGATCGAGCTGGTGACCAGCTCGATGGCCTCGCGTGCGACCGCCGTGCTGGCGGGGGTCGCCCGACGGCCGACGATCGCCTCCGCGGCGTGAACGAACGCGTCGAGACCGGTGGAGAGCGTGAGGCGGGGTGGCATGGACGACGTCAGCTCCGGCACGAGCAGGGCATGGTCGGCGAAACCGGCGGCTGCCTCGAAGGACTGCTTGGTGCCATCGGGCAGCCAGTAGGTACCCCAACACGTGACGTCGGCGCCGGTCCCCGCCGTCGTCGGGATCTGTACGAGCGTGACCGGGCGTGACTCGCGGTGCGGGGCCGCGGCGATCTTGGTGAGGTCGAGCACCGAACCGCCGCCGAGACCGATGATCGTCGCCGGGGCTCGGTCCCCGATCTCGGAGGTCGTCTCCTCGATCAGGTCGGGCCCGGGGTGGGCGTGCGCTCGGGTCCAGATGTCGCCGTCGCGAACCGACGACAGCAGGGACCGTGCGACCGGGTCGCGGCGGGCGCGCTCGGTCGTGACGACCATGATCGGACGGGGGAGGCCGTCGATCAGCGCTGCACACGCGTCCAGGCCGACGTGGATCGCGACCGGTGAGCCGACCGACTCAGCCGCGGCGACGAGACGGCGCTGCACTGCTTCGGCGGCGGTGCTCATGCCGGTCGCAGCGCTCGCGGGAAGCCGTCGAGGGGGCGAAGAACCAGTCGGGTGTTGGTCTCCTCGGCACCGATCTCGTCCTTGATGCGGCCCAGGAGGGCGTCGAGCTCAGCCACGTCGGCCGCCATGACCCGCAGCTGGACGTCGAAGCGACCGGTGAGGTGTACGGCGTCGATCACCGAGTCGTAGCCGGGGCCGTCGAACGACGGGTCGGCGGTGTAGGAGCCGGGGCCGAGCCGCACGTCGACCAGCGCCTCGATCGACCGACCGGCGAGGGCGGGATCGATGCGAGCGTGCACGCCGGTGATGACGCCGGATTCCATGAGGCGCTTCAGCCGCTCGCTGGTGGCGGACAAGCTGAGCGGCAACCGTTCCGCGAGGTCGGTGACCGACACCCGGCCGTCCGCTTGCAGCTCACCGATGATCTTGCGGTCGAGTATGTCCATAGCCGAAGACTATTCGGCGCTCGCCACCTGTCGCCACCACATTCCGATGCGATCACGGCACCGAACCCGAGACACTACGGCCATGACCATCGGTGTGCTTCTCCTCGGTTTCGCCCTCGGGTTCCTCTTCGTCATCCCGCCCGGACCGCTCGCGGTGACCCTCGTCGAGGTCGGCGTGAGTCAGGGCCGGAGTGCGGGCGCCCGCAGCGGCTTCGGGATCGCCGCCGGCGACCTCGCGGTCGGCAGCGCGGCCGGGGTCGTCGTCGTGTCGGGTGGCGCGCTGCCCGCCGGTGCGTTCGAGACGGTGCAGGTCGTGT
>CAZEML010000199.1:0-8259 GCA_964513285.1 uncultured Candidatus Nemicrothrix sp. | reverse complement strand
ACTAGCCGTAACTGACGCCGAGGCCGGCCCGGGCATCGGTCTGGATGCCGTACGGCGGGATCGGATAGCGAAGCCCGTTGCGGCTCAGGGCCTCCATGCCGTCGATCGCACGGAGGAGATCGCCGGGACGCAGCGCCATCAGCAGCTCGTCGTCGGGAACCCCGCCGTACCGGCGTTCGGCGTAACACGGGATCGACAGGCTCGGCTCGCCGGTCGTGAGGGCTCGGCCCCAACTGTCCGCACAGGCAGACTCACCGACACAGCCCCACTCGAGCTTCTTGTATCCCGCCCACTGGAGGCCGTTGATCAGGAGGATCATCTGAGCCGGGTTGGCGTAGACCATCGCGATGTCGGGCGGGTCGAGTCGGCCCGTCGCGAGCGGGGACACCGCCATCGCGGCGTACTGCCCGACCGGCACGACATCCATGGCGGCCTGGTGGGTCGCCGCGTCCTCCTCGGTCTCGAACCACACACCAGCCATGTGGCGGCCGGAGTACCACTCGTCGTCTTGGGCACCGAGTCCGAGCACCGCCTGGCACTGGCTGCCGACGAGATCGTCGCCGGTGATCCCGACCGTCCAGTTCAACCGGGACGCCATCGACACGACCTGATCGGCGGTGTGGATGTCGTTGGGCCGTCGGATGCGCTCGACCGCCTCCATCTCCTCGACCGTTTCGAACATCTTCATGCCGATCGGGGTCGTGCGGATCCGGAGCAGCTTGTCGAGGCGCCCGAGCGTCGCCGCCCAGTCGATGGCGCCGTCGTCGGCGGACGATCGGATGGACACGGGTTGGCTCATCGCAGAGGACTCCTCACTCGAATTCGGGGGCGCGCTTCTCGACGAAGGCGGCGACCCCTTCGAGGCCGTCGGCGGTCGCCATCGCCTTGGTGATCATCTTGGCCTCGAACTCGCCGGCGGTCTCGAGGGTCGCGTCGATGCCGTTGTAGATGACCCGCTTCGCCTCGCCGAGCGCGGAGGTGGCACCCGACGCCATCGCCGCAGCCATGTCGATGGTGGCCTGGTCGACGTCGTCGTCGGGGACCACCCGGTTGACCAGGCCCCAGTTCTCGGCCTCGTCGGCGGACAGGACCCGGTTCGTCAAGGTGAGGTCGAGCATTCGTCGCAGGCCGATGTGGCGGGCGACGAAGTAGCTCGAGGTGCCGTCCGGGGTCACCCCGGCTCGGGTGTAGGCCATCGTGTACTTGGCGCTCTCGCCCGACACGACGAGGTCGAACGAACTCATCAGGCTCATGCCGGCCCCGCCGGCTGCGCCGCGTACGCCGGCGATGAACGGCTTCGGCGTGTGGTTCATCATGTGAATCGCGGCGTGGAAGTCGATCAACATGTCGTGGGCGTGGCGGGCCATCTGGTCGCCCCAGGCGTGGAACACCTTGAGGTCGCCGCCCGCACAGAACACCTTGCCCTCGGCGGTCACCGCCACGGCCTTCACGTCGTCGTCGTAGGCGATCTCGAGCATCGCCGCCCGCAACTCCCGAGCGAACGTCGGGTTGACCGCGTTCGCGCCCTCGGGCCGGTTGAAGTGCAGCAGGCCGACACGGTCGCGGGCCTCATAGGTGATGGTCTCGAACTCCATGAGCCGAACCGTAGTGGCGAACGCCGGAGCGGGCCCAAGGACCGGCCGGTCAGGAGTCGATCAGGCTGCTCACGTCGGCTTCGAAGACCACGTCGAGGGTCGGGGTCGGGTCGCCGTCGTCGGCCTCGAGGGTGACGACGAAGTTCGGGTAGTCCTCGGGGGTCACTCCGGCCCACAGCTCGATCCGGCCCGTCTGATTGCGCATGTGGAACGTGCCGGCGGAGACCACGCCCCGGTCGGCGTCGAGCAGCCAGGCCTCGTAGAACATGCCGTCGGGCGCCGGCGGGAGCTCGTCGACCGCGAGGATGATGCGCAGCCCGTTGAGGAGCACCGCGAGTTCGACCTCGCCATCGGCGTCGGCGGCGAGGTCGGTGCCCTCGAGCGGGAAGATCTCGCCCACGATCTCGGGCGCGTCGTCGTCGCCTCCGGTGAGCGCAGCGCCGAGACCGAACCCGGCGACGAGCAAGAACCCGGCAGCCACGGCCCACAGCCAGCGAGGGGTCGACGCCGAGGCCGGCGCGGGCGCGACGGGTGCGGCCGCGGCCGCCTCGGCGGTGATGGCGGCGACCAGGTCGTCTTCGAGCGAGGCGGGCGGCTCGGCCCACAGGGACGGGGAGGAGAGGTCGGCTTCGAGCGCGGCGAGGACGGCGGGATCGAGTTCGTGCTCGGGATGCAGGTCGTCGCTCATGAGTCCTCTCCCTCCTGTACGGAACGGGTGCCGTCTTGGTTTCGCTCCGGTGCGAGATGTCCGAGCGCCACGGCGAGACGCTTCTGGGCACGGAACAACCGGGACTTCACCGTGCCGAGGGGGAGATCGAGCCGTTCGGCGATCTCGGCTTGGGTGTGTCCCTGGTCGTAGGTCAGGCGCACGATCTCGGCTTCGCCCGGATCGAGGCCGTCGATCGCCGCTCGCACCTCGTGCGCTTCCCAGGTCTTCTCGAACGACAGGGGCTGCACGACGCCATCGACCTCGGGTTCGTGGCCGCCCTGGGTCGGGCGTCGCTCGGTTCGGATCACGTCGATCGCCGTGCGTCGGGCGATCGTGTACAGCCAGGGTGCGATCTCCCGCTTGGTGTCGAAGGTGCCCGCCGCCTTCCACGCCTTCAGGAACGTCTGCTGGACCACGTCAGCGGCGAGCGCCTTGTCGTTGGTCATCATCACCGCGACGGTGAAGACGGGACGCGAGTACTCGCGGTAGATCGCCCGCACGGCGTCGGCGTCGCCGGCCACGAAGCGTTCGAGTACGTCACTCACCGCCACATGTTGGCCCGGCGAGGCATGGTCGCGTCGCCATGGTCGTTCCGGGTCTACGATGCGCGGCGATTCGAGGACCGCCGGGCGCTGCTCGGCGACGAACAAGGGGGCACCCCATGAAGGTCGGCTTCATCGGTTTGGGCAACGTCGGCGGAAAGCTCGCCGGTTCGCTGCTGCGCAACGGCTATGACCTGATGGTCCGGGATCTCGACCGCGACGTGGCTCAGGCCTTCGTCGACGGCGGCGCGACCTTCGCGGAGTCGCCGAAGGAGATGGCCGAGCAGTGCGATCTCGTCATCACGTGTCTGCCGTCGCCCGCCGCGTCGGCCGCGGTGATGGAAGCCGACGACGGTCTGCTGGCCGGGTTCGGGCCGGGCAAGATCTGGGCCGAGATGTCGACGACCGACGAAGCCGAGGTGAAGCGGCTCGGCGCCAAGGTCGTCGAGACGGGCGCGTCGCCGGTCGACTGCCCGGTGAGCGGCGGCTGTCACCGCGCGGCCACCGGCAACATCGCCATCTTCGCCGGCTGCGACCGCGACGTCTTCGAACGGATGCTGCCGGTCCTCACCACCTTGGGTCGCCGGGTTCTGCACACCGGCGAGTTGGGGTCGGCATCGGTGTTGAAGGTGCTGACGAACTATCTGGCGACCGCGAACCTGATCACCTGCGCCGAGGCGCTGGTGACCGCCAAGGCCGCCGGGATGGACCTCAACACCACCTATGAAGCGATCGCCATCTCGTCGGGCAACTCGTTCGTGCACGAGACCGAGAGCCAGGTGATCCTCAACGGCAGCCGCGACATCAACTTCACGATGGACCTCGTCGTGAAGGACATCTCGCTGTTCCAGGCGATCGCCGATCGTCACAACGTGCCGCTCGAGATGAACCCGCTGATGATCTCGATCTTCGAGGACGGCATGGAGCGGTACGGCGCCCGCGAGTGGTCGCCCAACATCATCAAGCGGCTCGAGGAGGCGACGGGGCTCGACATCCTCGCCCCGGGCTTCCCGGCCGAGATGATCGATGACGAGCCCGAGGAACCCGGCTACGAGGTCATCCCGACCGGCAAAGCCTGATCTCCTCAGCTGATCCGGGGTTTTCCGCGACTTTTCGGGAGGCTGTGGCGTCCTGGAAGGCATGAGCCCCCTCATGCACCGGGTCGGGGCGGCCACCGTCGTCGCCATCGGGCTCGTTGGCGCGTTCAGTGGGCTGCTCTTCGACCGGGGTGCGGCGGTGGATGCGGCGCCTGCGGCACCAGCGCCTGAGGTCGATCTCGGGCCCCGGTTGCCCGCCGACGCGGAGACGTTGATCGACCGGTCGGCCCGGGCGATGGCGGCGGTGCAGAGCGTGCGGTTCGACGTCGAGCGCGGCGGTGACCCCGTCTACATCGACACGGTCGAGAGCATCGAACTCGACGCGGTCGTCGGTCGTTTCGCCGCGCCGGCCGACGCCGATGCGATCGTGACCGTCACCATCGACGGCAATCTCGTCACCGAACTCGGCGCGGTGGCGCTCGGCAGCGACATCTGGCTCTCGAACCCGATCACCGGCGACTTCGAGCCGCTTCCGCCGAGCTACGACATCGATCCGTCCCGCTTCTTCGACCCGATCGGCGGGTGGCAACCGCTGCTCGACGGCCTCGCTCGCCGCGAGCTGCTGGAGGACGGCGACCACTACGTCGTCAGGGGTGTCGCGCCGGAGGCCGAGCTGCGCCGGGTCACCGCCGGTCTCGTCCGGGCCGACGACGTCGTCGTCGACCTCTGGCTCGATCCGTACACCGCGCTCGTGCAGCGGGTCGAGTTCTCCGTGACCGACCCCCGGTACGGCACCAGCGACTGGCGCATCGAACTCTCCGAGTACGGCGAGCCGTTCGTGATCGAGGCACCCGCGGGGGTCGACTCGTGACCGACACCCGTGTCCCCGCCGCCGACGCCGAGGCGCTGACCCCCGGGCCGAGCCCAAGGGCGATCCTGTTCGCGGTCGCCTTCGCCGTCTTCGTCGCGGCCGACGACCTCACCGTCGTCACCACCATGCTGCGGCCGATCGTCAACGACCTCGGACTCGTGCTTCCCGACGGGCTCGACGAGGCGGCGTGGGTCGTCAACGCGTACCTGATCGCGTTCGTCGCGGTGATGCCGATCGCCGGCCGGCTCAGCGACGTGTACGGACGCCGTCAGGTCTTCGTCGCGGCGTACTCGCTGTTCCTCATCGGCACGATCCTCATCCCCCTGTCGACGACCCTCGGTCCGTTCCTCGTCGGCCGGGTGCTCACCGCCCTCGGCGGCGGCGCCATGGTGCCGGTCGCGCTCGCCGTCGTCGGCGACGTCTATCCCGAACACAAGCGAGCCCGCGCCTTGGGCGCGCTCGCCGCCATCGAGACCCTCGGCTGGGTGTGGGGGCCGCTGTACGGCGCCATGCTCGTCCGCTTCTTCGACTGGCGGATGCAGTTCTGGCTCAACATCCCGCTGACCCTCGTGGGCCTGGCGTGGGTGTGGTGGGCACTCTCGGCGCATCGTCGCCCCGATCCGGGACGCCGGGTCGACTGGGTGGGGGCCGGCCTGCTGACCGGAGCGTTGATCTCGCTCGATCTCGCTCTGCTCGGCAACGCCGAGGTCCAGAGCGTCACCGGACTCGATCAGCTCCGGGGCGACACCGGCGGCTCGATCGACTTCCGCTGGTTGTTCCTCGTCGCCGCCGGTCTCGGCTGGGCGTTCGTGATCCACCAGCGGACCCACCCGGACCCGGTCGTCGAACGCGGTCTCCTGCGCGGGCGGGGCATCCCGACCGCGATGATCGTCAACCTGTTGGTTGGCGCCGCGCTCGTGGTCGCGATGGTCGATGTGCCGATCTTCGTGAACGCGATCGAGCTCGACCTCGAACGCTCGGCGGTGATCGCCGGCTTCCTGCTCTCGGCGCTCACCGCCGGTATGGCGATCACGTCCTACGTCGGTGGCCGCATGACCGAGCGCACGTCGGTCCGGCTCCCGGTCGTCATCGGCGTCGCGTTCGTCACGATCGCCTATGTCTGGATGGGCGTCACGTGGGCGCCCGACACCGGTCGGGTCTGGCTGGCCGGGATGCTCGCCCTGCTCGGCTGTGGTCTCGGTCTCACCGTCGCCCCGACCACCTCGGCGGTCGTCGACCACGCCCATCCCGACCAGCGGGGGAGTGCCGCGGCCGCCGTGATGGTCGTGCGGCTGATGGGCCTGTCGGTCGGACTCGCCGCCCTCACCGCCTGGGCGCTCGGGCGCTTCAACGCCCTTCGGGGCGAGATCGAGCTTCCACCGCTCGACGACCCCGGCTTCCAGGCCGCGGTGATCGACGCCCAACAGACCCTGACCGCCGACGCCATCAGCGAGACCTTCCTCGCCACCGGCGCGGTGGCCGCGATCGCCTTGCTGTTCGCGTGGCGGCTGGCGCCGTCCCCGGCCGAATCCCCCGACGTTCTTTCCGAGCGAGAGGAGACCCCCATGCTCGCCACCTCACCCCAGCCGGCCACCGGTCCGGCGGTCAGTCGCCCGGTGCTCGTCGGCGCCGGCGCCGCCTTCGGTGTCGTCGTCTTCGCGCTCATCGGCGCGCTCGTGTGGATCAACCGCCTCGCCGACGATCTCGAGGAGACCCAGGCGGCGTTCGCCGAGGTCCAGGCCGACCTGTCGGCATCGGAGTCCGCCCTCGCCACCACCCAGGACGACCTGGCACGGGTCGAGGCGGGATCAGCGCTCTTCGCGTCCCAGGTCCAGGGGTTCGCCGATCAGATCATCGAGTTGCAGCCGACGGTGAGCGCCGGGCTCGATGACGCGATCGTCGGCATCGACGAGTTCGCAGGATCGACCCTCACCTTCGACGTCGCGGTCGACGAGTCGGTGTCGATCGAGACCGACGTCGTCATCCAACGCACCGTCGAGGTGCCGATCAACACCGAGATCCCGATCAATCAGGAGTTCGACACCACCATCACCATCGATGGTCCCTTCGGGGTCGAGGTGCCCCTCGACATCACCGTGCCGGTCGACGTCGTGGTGCCGGTCGACGTGGTGGTCGACATCCCGATCGACGAGACGGTGCCGGTCAACACCGACGTGCCGATCAAGGTCGATGTGCCGATCTCGATCGACATCTCCGAGACCGAGCTCTCGACGCTCGCGCAGTCGCTCGCCGACGGTCTGCGTCAGCTCCAAGAGGTGTTGAACGGGCTCGAGACCAGCGTCAGCTGATCGTCGTCACGCCCCGGCGAGGGCGGCGCGGACGAAGTCGCAGATCTCGGCCATCGACGCTCGGGCCTCCGGGAGCTCCCGGTAGAACTCGAAGACGTGCCACATGCCCTCCCACACCCGGAGGGTCACGTCGACGCCGTCGGCTGCCATCCCGGTGCGGACCCGCACACAGTCCGACAGCAGCAGATCGCGGGTGCCCGTGGTGATGAGCGTGGGCGGGAAGCCGGTGAAGTCGGCATGGATCGGCGAGACGAGCGGATCGTCGTCGTCGGCGTTGCCACGGTAGAGCTCGGCCATGAAGCGCAGTTCGCCGTTGCCGAGCGGCAGCGTCGGGTCGCGGGCGATCTCGTGGCTGTCGCCGCTGAACGCGAGGTCGCTCCACGGCGACAGCAGCGCGAGCGCGGTCGGGAGCCGCAGACCGGCGGCCCGGGCCCGTTGGGTGAGGGCGAGGGCCAGATTGCCGCCGGCGGATTCGCCGGCGACGACGAGCGGCGCGTCGCCGAGATCGTCGAGTACCTGGCGATACACGGTCTCTGCGGCGTCGAGCGCAGCCGGGTACGGGTGCTCGGGAGCCAGCGGGTACCGCACGGCGATGACGCGGGCGCCGGCATCGACCGCGAGCGGAGCGGTGATGACGATGTCCTCCTCCGGAGACCCGGTGGTGTGGCCGCCGCCGTAGAAGTAGATGACCGTCCCCGCCGTGGTCGGACCGGTCACCTCGGAACACGGCACACCCCCGACGTCGATGTCGACCTCGTTCGCCCCGAACTCGGCGCGGGCCGCCTTCATCGACGGGGCCCAGCCCCAGCGGATCGCGGCACGGACCTTCTCGGCGTTGTCGGCGTCGATCAGCATGCGTTCCGACGGCGGATTCGCCTCGAGCCAGGCGACGGCCTCGTCGCTGATACCGGTCCGGGGAATCGCTGGGCGGGAGTCCATGCCCCTACAGCTACCATCCACGGCCATGCGGCCGCAGAAGATGGTGACCCTCGACGTCGAAGGCGTGTTGATCCCCGAGGTGTGGGTCAATCTCGCCGTCCGCACCGGGATCGACGATCTGAAGCGCACGACCCGCGACGAACCCAACTACGACAAGCTGATGACCTACCGGCTCGAGATCCTCGACCGTGAGGGCGTCACGATGGGCGATCTGCGGGCCGTGCTCGCCGAGATGGGTCCCCTCGACGGGGCGAAGG
>CAZEML010000198.1:0-8416 GCA_964513285.1 uncultured Candidatus Nemicrothrix sp. | reverse complement strand
CGACCGGCTGCCCGGCTCACTGTCGGGTGGCCAGCAGCAGCGCGTCGCCCTCGCCCGAGCGCTTGCGCCGCGCCCTGCGGTGTTGCTTCTCGACGAGCCGTTCTCGAGTCTCGACACCAACCTCCGCACCGATGTGCGCGTCGAGGTCTCGACCCTGCTGCGCGAGCTCGGCATCACGGCCGTCTACGTCACCCACGATCAAGACGAAGCGTTCGTGCTCGGTGAGCAGGTCGCGGTGATGCGCGACGGGGTGGTGGTGCAGCAGGCGCCGCCCGCCGAGCTCTACGCCCATCCGGCCGATCCCTGGATGGCCCGCTTCGTCGGTGACGCCGACATCCTCGCCGGCGACGGTGAGGGGAGTTGCGCGATGACCGCCATCGGTCGGATTCCCCTCGAGGCGACGGCGCTCGGTGGGGTCGACGTGATGGTCCGCCCCGAGGACGTCGTGCTCGAGGCCGGGCGCGACGCGACGGTCGTTGCGGTGGAGTACTACGGCCACGACGCCGTCACGTCGGTCCGCACGGCTGATGGATCGCTCGTGCGGAGCCGCACGACGGGAGCCCCCTCCTTCGGTGTCGGCGACGCCGTCGATGTGCATCACGGCGGCGCGCCGAGCATTGCCTTCGAGCGGTCGTAGGTGTGACACATGTCATGTGTTAGGCACACCTAACGTTCCCTAGGATGCTCGCCATGCAGAAGTTCCTCCGCCTCCTCGCCGTGCTCGCGGCCTTCACCCTTCTCGCCACCGCCTGCGGTGACGACGACTCCGACACCGACGCCGCGAGCGGCGACGGCACGGCTGACTCGATCACCGTCTACTCCGGCCGCAGCGAGGAGCTGATCCAGCCCCTGCTCGACGCGTTCACCGAGGAGACCGGCGTCGAGGTCGAGGCCCGCTACGGCGACTCCGCCGAGCTCGCCCTCCTCATCCAGACCGAAGGCGACAGCTCGCCGGCCGATGTCTTCATCTCCCAGAGCCCCGGAGCTCTCGGACTCCTCGCCGGCGAGGATCGCCTCGCCGCCCTGCCGGCCGCACTCACCGACCTCGTCGACGACGGGTTCGCTGCTTCGGACGACACGTGGGTCGGCATCACCGGCCGAGTCCGGGTCGTCGTCTACAACAGCGAGCTGGTCGACCAAGCCGACCTGCCGTCCTCAGTGCTCGAACTCACCGACGCCGCCTACGCCGGTCGCGTCGCGGTCGCCCCTGGCAACGGTTCGTTCCAGGACTTCGTCACCGCGATGCGCAACGAGTTGGGCGACGACGCCACCCTCGAGTGGCTGGAGGGCATGGCGGCCAACGAGGCCCCCAACTACCCGAAGAACTCCGCCATCGTGGAGGCCGTCGGTCGCGGCGAGGTCGAGATGGGCCTCGTCAACCACTACTACAACCTTCGAGCGGTCGAGGCCGACCCGTCGGTGCCGTCGGTCAACCACTTCCTGCCGTCCGATGACCTCGGTGCCCTCGTGATCGTCACCGGCGGCGCGGTGCTCGCCTCCAGCGACGCCCCGACGACGGGTGAGCAGCTGCTCACCTGGATGCTCGACGAATCGACCCAGGCCACCTTCGCCGCCGAGACCCAGGAGTACCCGCTGCTCGACGGCGTCGCCGCTCCCGACGGTGTGCCCGCCCTCGACGGCTTCTCGGTCGACACGATCGACTACGACCTGCTCGGTGATGGCCTCACCGGCACCATCGAACTGATTCGAGAGAGTGGTATCGAGCAGTAGTTCGCCCGCACCGTCCGAGACGGCACGCGCCGAGGGTTCCGCCCTCGGCTCGTCGCCGTTTTCGGGCCGGCGGGGTGAGGCCGGGCCGCCCCGCCCCCTCGCCGTCGCCGTCGTCGTCATCGGGGTGCTCTTCCTCGGGCCGTTCCTGTACGTGGCGTGGCGAAACGTCGAACTGGGCACAGACTTCGGCGACGTCATCTGGGATCGCCAGACCCTCGAGCCGCTCCGCCGGAGCCTGTGGCTGGCGACGACCGTTTCGATCTCCGCCGCGATCGTCGGCACCGGCCTGGCCTGGCTGACGATCCGTACCGACCTTCCCGGACGCCGGATCTGGCAGGTCCTCGCTCCGCTCCCGTTGGTGTTCCCGAGTTTCGTCGGCGCCACCGCACTGCTCGCCGGGTTCGCGACCGGCGGGCTCGTCGAGGAACTCCTCAGCCCGCTCGGGATCGACTCGCTCCCCGACGTCCGCGGCTTCCGGGGCGCCTGGTTGGTGCTGACCCTCTTCACCTATCCCTACGTGTACCTGCCGGTCGCGGCCCGCATGGCATCGTTGCCGCCGTCGCTCGAAGAGTCGGCTCGGCTGCTCGGGCGCGGTCCGTGGGGGGTGTTCCGCTCGGTGGTGCTCCCCCAGGCTGCGCCCGCGATCTGGGCGGGGGCCCTGCTGGTGTTCCTCTACGCGGTGAGCGACTTCGGTGCGGTCGCCCTGCTCGGCTACGACACCCTCACCGAACAGATCTACGCCGATCGCTTGTTCAACCAGTCGCGCTCCATGGGGCTCGCCCTCGTGCTCGGCGCGGTCGCCTTGGTCGTCGTCGGTGCGGAGCGTTCCCTCGAACGGCGCCGCGCCGCCGTCGAGGTGGTTCGGGCCAAGGAGCCGCTCACCGTTCCACTGGGCCGCTGGAAGCCGGTGGCCTTCGTCGCGGTGGCGGCGTTTCTCGGCAACGCCTTGATCGGCCCGCTCGCCGTGCTCGGGTTCTGGGCGTGGCGAGGTCTCACGACCGATGTCTCCTCGATCGGTCTCGCCACCGACCCCGGCGCGCTCCTCGGCCCGACGCTTCACACCGCCGAGGTCGGCGTGTTGACCGCATTCGTCGCGGTGGCGGTCGTGTTGCCGGTCGCGTGGGCGGTCGCCCGCTACCGCAGCCGCGCCGCCGGTGTGGCCAACGCCATGGTCGTGGCCGGGTTCGCGCTCCCCGGTGTGGTGATCGCGCTGTCGCTCGTGTTCTGGGCGATCGACGCGCCGATCATCTCGCGCTGGTACCAGACCCTTCCGCTCCTGATCCTCGCGTACGTCCTGCACTTCGGGGCCCAGGCCACCCGAGCGGCCCGGGTCGCCGTCGACGCGTCGCCGCGTCGACTCGGCGACGCCGCCGCCACCCTGGGCGCCGGTCGGGTCCGACGCTTCGTGTCGGTCGATCTGCCGCTGATGGCCCCAGGCCTGCTCGCCGGTGCGGGGCTCGTGATGCTGTCGACGATGAAGGAACTGCCAGCGACGCTGCTGCTCGCGCCGATCGGCTTCGACACCCTCGCGACCGAGATCTGGAGCGCGGGGGAAGCCGGCTCCCTCGCGCAGAGTTCGCTCGCCAGCATCGTGCTCGTCGCCCTCAGCGCCCTCCTCACCTGGCTGGTGGTGTTGCGTCGAATCGAGAACACCTAGGGCGGTTCAGCCCGAAAGGCGGTCGGCCAACCAGTCGTCGGTGAGGCTGCCCGGCACCCCGATCACGACCAGCTCGCTCGAGTCGCGAGCCTCGGTCAGGGGCGTGACGCGGAGACGGGGCCCGACCCGCTGCAGCTCGATCGTGCCGTCCGGCGTGGCGATGATGCCCTTGGCCCGCACGATCCCCGTCGGGAGTTCGGCCGCCATGGCGCGCACCGTCGCGTCGTCGCAGACCCCGCCGGTCCAGCTCCACGTCTCGAACGGCACGCCGTGGTCATGGAGCCGCTCGGTCGGCTTGGTTCTCGGGCTGACGTCGATCAGCACCTCGGGGTCGAGCGCTGCGTGGGTCGTCGCCGTCGTCGGAACACCCGGGGCGTACCGCTCGACGATCGCGGCGGCGGCATCGACATCGGCGAGATCGGCCTTGTTCAGCACCACCAGGTCAGCCGCGGCGAGCTGACCGCGAACCGTCTCGCCGACGTACTCGTCGTCGACCTGGGAGGCGAGCTGTTCGGCGTCGGCCAGCACCACCACGAGATCGAGCCGGTAGGGCCGTCGATGGCAGTAGGCCGCGATCCCGGCCGGGTCGGCGACCCCGCTGGCTTCGATCACCACTCGTTCGGGCAACGGGTCGAGTGCGGCGAGGTCGTCGAGCGCGCCGGCCAGCCCGTCGATCAGGGAACAGCAGATGCACCCGTTGGGCAGGGTGACGGTCGAGCCGTCGCCTCGGTCGAGGAGTTGGGCGTCGATGTCGAGGGAGCCGAAGTCGTTGACCAGGACGGCGACGCGCTCGTCCGCCACCGTGAGCAGGTGGTTGAGCAACGTCGTCTTGCCGGCGCCGAGGTAGCCCCCGACGACGGTGACGGCGACGACCGGGTCGCTCACGTCAGCCGGTGCCGGCAGGGAAGTGCTGGCCGCCGACGACCGTTCCCCACACGCCGATGTCCTTCAAGGTCTCGGGGTCGACCGCGTAGGGGTCGTCCTCCAAGACGGCGAAGTCGGCGAACTTGCCGGACTGCAGCGAACCGATCTCGTGGTCGAGCTTGATCTGGCGGGCCGCCCCGATCGTGGCGGCGTACATCGCGCTGTCGACGGAGATGCGTTCCTCAGGGCCGAGCACTTCGCCGCTCGCGGTGAGCCGGTTGACCGCGCACCACGCCACATGGAGATGACCGAGCGGGGTGACCGGTGTGTCGGAGTGGAACGAGAACTCCACGCCGAGCCGCTCCGCGGTCGCGCACGCGTCCATCCGCGCCGCCCGCTCCGGGCCGACGGTGAACTCCACGTGCTGGTCGCCCCAGTAGAAGATGTGGTTGCTGAAGATGTTGGCGTGCATGCCGAGCGCCGCCATCCGGGCGTACTGCGACGGCGTGGTGAGCTGACAGTGCTGGACCGTGTGCCGGTGGTCCCAGCGCGGGTGACGCTCGAGCGCCTGCTCGACCGAGGAGATGAAGACCTCGGCCGCCTGGTCGCCGTTGCAGTGGCAATGCACGGTGAGGCCGGCCTCGTGGAAGGTCGACACGACGTCGGGGATCTGGTCGGGCGGCATCAGCCAGAGCCCGTTCTCGGCGTGCCCCTCCGGCGCGTTGATGTAGTACGGCCAGGTCAGACGGGCGGTGAAGCCCTGGATCGAACCGTCGATGATGAGCTTGATGATGCCGAACCGGAGCTTGTCGTTGATCGGGTTGTCGCGCAGCGCGACGACTCGGGCGGCGATGTCCTCGGGAGGGAGCGGCGTGGCGAACACCGAACCGGCGACCATGACCCGGACGGGATAGTCGGGGTGTGCGGTCACTGCGGCCCAGGCGTCGACGCCGTCGTCGTCGACCCGGCTCGTTCCCAGATCGGCGACCAGCGTGTGGCCCGCGTTGCGCGCCTCGTAGGCGTAGTTCCACTTCGCCAGCTCGCTCGCGAACGCCTTGCGAAGCAGCCGGTAACCGCCGGCGAGCGACATCGCTGCCGGTTCCTGCAACTCACCGTTGGGTTCGCCGTATTCGTCGAGCTGGATTCCGGGCGTCGGGTTGTCGGCGGTGATGCCCTCGCGGCGGATGACAGCGGAGTTGACCGTCGCCAGGTGGCCCGACGCATGGAGGACGAAGATCTCTCGGCGTTCCGAGACCGCGTCGAGGTGCTTGCCGACGAGCCGCTCGCCGGTGAGGTAGATCGGGTCGAGGCCCCAGCCCACCATCATCTCGTCGGGATCGGTCATCTGCGCATCGGCCTCGCGGAGCCGGGCGACGACCTCATCGATGCTCTTGCAGCCCGGCCACACCCGGCCGCTCGGGTCGCGTCGGTCGAAGAAGCCGATGTAGACGTGTTCCCACATCCCGCCCGACATCACATGGCTGTGGGCCTCCACGAAGCCCGGCGTGAGCACATGGTCGCGGAAGGTGTGGTCGACGCGGTGATCGCCCCACCGCGCCAGCTCATCGAGGGAACCGACGCCCAGGATTCGATCGCCGCGAACAGCGATCGCTTCCGCGCTCGGCACCGCCGGATTCATGGTGATCACCCGCCGGGCGGGATAGACGGTGGTGTCGGGCAACGGAACCTCCCTGGCGCGAGCGGCCGGAGCATCTCCTATCACGCCAGCCGGGAAGGCTCTAGCGGCCGGGGGTGCGTCGATGAGCGGGTCGTGATCGAGGCCGCGCAGCCCGGTGGTCAGCTGGCTGTCGCCGCGTGTTCGTCGAGCGCGGTCATCACCGCGGCGATGGTCGCGGAGTCCGGGCCGATCAGCACGACGGCACCGAGCGCGGTCTCGGTCGGTTCGGTCGTCACCCGACCACCCGCGAGATGCACGATCATCGGCCCGTCCGGCGTCGAGACGCTGCCCTTGGCTCGCAGGAGCTCCGAGCTGGCCAACGCCGAGTGGAGGGCGTCGAGGTCGGTGAGGCCGGAGCGCCGCCAGGTCGCGGTGGCCACATGCGCGGCGTGGCCCGGTCCGGCGGTGGCTCCGCCTGGCTGGTGGCCGGCGATCGTGATGGCGCGCCGCCACGTCTCGTCGTCGGTGTTGGCGACGACCGGCGCGTCGGTGAAGAGCCGGAGTTCGTCGATCGCGTCGTCTCGCTCGTTCGACTCGAGCACGTCGAGCTTGGTCGCGATCACCAGGTCGGCGTGCTCGACCTGGGTCCGCATCAGGGTGCCGTAGGGCGGCCGACTCGAGCGGTCGGTGAAGTCGCCGGCTGCCGCCAGGGTGACGATCGCGTCGAGCCGCACCCGGGGATGGCGGGCGTGCTGGGCGATCTGGGCGGGGTCGGCCACGCCGCTCGCCTCGAGGATGATGCGGCCGGGCGCGGGCTCGCGGCGGGTCATCTCGATCAGCGTCATCTCGAGGTCGTCGGCGACCGAACAGCACACACACCCGTTCGTCAGCTCGACGATGCCGTCGACGTCGTTCGCCGTCTCGATGAGTGCGGCGTCGACATTGATCTCGCCGACGTCGTTCACGATGACGGCGATGCGCTCGTCGGTCTCGGTGAGGATGCGGTTGAGCAGGGTGGTCTTGCCGGCCCCCAGCCATCCGCCGAGCACGGTGAGCGGAATCGGGGTCGGGTCGGCCATGCCCCGCGGTGTGCCATCTCCGGGAAATCCCGACAGGACGGTGTCGCCGAAGCTCGGTAGGTTGCCGAGATGAGCGATCCGATGGCGGCCTTCGCCGATCCGGTGCGTGAATGGTTCACGTCGACCTTTCGCGAGGCGACGCCGCCGCAGCGCAAGGGCTGGCCCGCGATCGCCAACGGTGACCACACCCTGATCCTCGCCCCGACCGGCACGGGCAAGACCCTCTCGGCCTTTCTCTGGGCGCTCAACCGGTTGGCCGTCGACGACGTCCCCGAGGATCCCAAAGCCCGCACCCGGGTGCTCTACCTGTCGCCCCTCCGAGCGTTGGCGGTCGACGTCGAGAAGAACCTCCGGGCACCGCTGCAAGGCATCGGGTTCGCGGCCGAGCGCCTCGGTACCTCGGTGCACACCCCGACGGTGGGCATCCGAACCGGCGACACCTCGACGGCCGATCGGCGCCAACTCGTCCGGAACCCGCCCGACATCCTCATCACCACCCCCGAGTCGCTCTTCTTGATGCTCACCTCACAGGCGCGCGAGACGCTGGCGAACGTCGAGGCGGTGATCATCGACGAGATCCACGCGATGGCGGGCACCAAGCGCGGCGCCCATCTGATGCTGTCGCTCGAACGGCTCGAGGAACTGACCGAACGCCCGCCCCAGCGCATCGCGTTGTCGGCGACGCAGCGGCCCCTCGACGAGATCGCTCGGTTCCTCGGTGGCAACGAGACCGAATCCGGCTCCACCGGCGAAGGCAACGCTGGCACGATCACGCCTCGGCCCGTGACCGTCGTCGATGCCGGTGCCCGCAAGGAGCTGCAGATCGAAGTGATCGTCCCGATCGAGGACATGGCCAACCTCGGGCAGCGCATCGAGCCCGGTCCCGACGCACCGGCGGCCATGTCGCCCAACACCCGCCGGTCGATCTGGCCGTCGATGCATCCTCGGCTGCTCGAGCTGATCGAGGAGCACCGTTCCACGCTGGTCTTCTCCAACGCCCGCCGGCTCTCCGAACGCCTCGCCACCCGTCTCAACGAACTCGCGCTCGAGAAGGCGGCCGGCGACTTCGACGGCTCGGTCGCGCCCCCACCGGCGCTCGGGGCCGGCGACGAACAGATCGGCCGCGGTGCGGCGGAAGGCGAGGAGTTGGTCAAGGCCCATCACGGCTCGCTGAGCCGGGAGCGGCGCCTGCTCGTCGAGGACGAGTTGAAGCGCGGCGACCTCAAAGGGCTCGTCGCCACGTCGTCCCTCGAGCTCGGCATCGACATGGGCGCGGTCGACCTCGTCGTACAGGTCGCGTCGCCGGGTTCGGTCGCGTCGGGCATGCAGCGCATCGGCCGAGCCGGGCATCAGGTGGGCGAGCCGAGCGTCGGCAAGATCTTCCCCAAACACCGGGCCGATCTGC
This sequence comes from uncultured Candidatus Nemicrothrix sp., assembly GCA_964513285.1. Taxonomy (GTDB): domain Bacteria; phylum Actinomycetota; class Acidimicrobiia; order Acidimicrobiales; family Aldehydirespiratoraceae; genus UBA11606. The sequence goes on along the minus strand of CAZEML010000198.1, from coordinate 62 downwards.
TCGAAGCCGCCGTGGTGGTCGACCGCATGCATCAGGGCCTGATCGAGGAGACCTACTACCCG
>CAZEML010000197.1:0-8445 GCA_964513285.1 uncultured Candidatus Nemicrothrix sp. | reverse complement strand
CGTTCCGGCCGACCCTGCCGACCCGGGCGTCGCCGGCTGAGCCCGTCTCACTCCCGGCGTGGACCGGCGATCTCTCGCCGTCCCCGGACGCGACCCCGACCGGGGGCGTGCCCAAGGCTCGACCGCCGCGCTGGGTCGACGGCCACGGCTGGGTCCTCGACCCCGACGACGACCGTCCGGTGCCACCGAATGCCCGCTATGTCGAGGGCGTCGGCTATGTGGTGCCGGGCCCGCCGCCCCGGACCTGATCCCGGACGCTCAGTTGATGCCCCGGTCGACGCCCTCCCAATAGGGCGCCCGGAGCTTGAACTTCTGCAGCTTGCCCGTCGCCGTGCGAGCGAGTTCGTCGCGGAACTCGACGGAGGTCGGGCACTTGTAGTGGGCGATCTTCTCCCGGCAGTAGTCGATGAGATCGCGTTCGCTGACATCGGCGTCGCCACCGACGACCACGAGGGCCTTCACCGTCTCGCCCCACTTCTCGTCGGGGACACCGATCACGGCGACCTCCTCGACCGCGGGGTGCGAGAACAGGCAGTCCTCGACCTCGATCGACGAGACGTTCTCGCCGCCGGAGATGATGACGTCCTTCTTGCGGTCCTGGAGGGGGAGGTAGCCGCGCTCGGCGATGGAGCCGCCGGCGCCGGTGTGGAGCCAGTCGTCGGCGAGCGCTTCGGCGGAGGCCTCCGGGTTGTCCCAGTACGACTTGAGAATGTGGTTGCCGCGAGCAAGGACTTCGCCGCTCGCGTCGGTGCTCATCGTGATCCCGACCGCAGGCACGCCGGCCCGGCTGAGCTTCTGGGCCCGCTCGTTCGGTGTGTCGTCGTCCCATTCACTCCGGGCGCGGTTGATGGTGAGCAGCGGAGCGGTCTCGGTCAGGCCGTAGATCTGGATGAACTCCCAGCCGAGTTCGGTCTCGACCCGCTCGATGGTCCGGGTGGGCGGGGGCGCTCCGGCCACCACGATGCGGACCCGGTCCTTGCCCGGGATCTCGCCGTCCCATTCGGCGGCCGCGTCGAGGATGGCGGCGACCACGGCGGGCGCACCACACATCAGGGTTACGCCGTGTTCGTCGACCCGGCGGAGGATCTCGGGGCCGTCGACCTTGCGCAGGTTGACCTGGGGGACCCCCATCGCGGTGGTGGCGTAGGGCATGCCCCAGCCGTTGCAGTGGAACTGCGGCAGCGTGTGGAGGTAGACGTCGCGGTCGTTGACCCCGGTGTGCCAGCCGAAGATGGCGGCGTTGCTCCACAGGTTGCGATGGGTCATCTCCACGCCCTTGGGGCGCGCGGTCGTGCCCGATGTGTAGTTGATGGTCGCGGTGGCGGTCTCGTCAGGCGTCCACGGGCGGGCCTCGGCGTCGACCTTGAACAGCGAGTCGGATTCCTCGCCGGCGATGAAGCGGTGCTTGACCGGAATGTCGCCCATCGTCGCCTCGAGCTCGGGGTCGATGATCAGCACTTCGGCACCGGAGTGCTCGACGATGTAGGTCACCTCGTCGCGGCTCAGGCGGAAGTTGATCGGGACCGCGACTCGACCCCACGCGCTCGCGCCGAACAGGGTCGTCAGGAGCCGGGCGGAGTTCTGGGACACGATGCCGACTCGAGCGCCTTGCTCGAGTCCGAGTTCGTCGAGACCGGCCGCCATGCCCTGGGCGAGTTCGTAGAACCGGCCGTAGGTGAGGTCCCCCAGACTCGGTGCGGGCTGGTCGGGCTCGTCGTAGATCCCGACCCGGTCGCCGTACACGAGCCTGGCGCGCTCGAGGTGATCTCGGATCGTCATCGGTGTCTGCATGCATCCCCCCGGAAGTGATCAACGGTTTGATCATGTTGGCCGTCGCGTGACGGGACGAACAAGTGGACCGTCAGCCTGCCACACTGCACCCATGTCCGTCCGGGTCGACAAGTGGCTGTGGTCGGTGCGGGTCTTCAAGACCCGACGCCAAGCCACCGACGCCTGTTCCGCGGGCCGGGTACGCATCAACGGCGATGTCGCCAAGCCGGCGGCGAAGGTCAAGGTCGGCGACGTCGTCCAGGCCGTGCGTCGTGACCGGACGATCATCTATGTCGCCCGGGAGCTGATCGAGAAGCGGGTGTCGGCCACCCGGGCTGCGGAGTGTGTCGAAGATCGGTCGCCCCCGCCCCCGAAGCGACAAGAACACGTCGACCTTCCGGTCTTTGCCCAGCGAGACAAAGGTGCGGGCCGCCCGACCAAGAAGGACCGGCGAGCGATCGACCGCCTTCGCGGCGAACGCCGCGCCTAGCGTCTGGTGCGCTCAGGCGGTGCGGTGGTGCGCGGCGAGCCGTTCCCACCCTTCGGCCAGGCTCACCTTCGGCCGCCAGTCGAGTGCTCGGCGGGTCGCACGCTGATCGAACCAGTGGGCGGTGGAGAGCTGCTCGGCGCCGAAGGCCGTCATCGGCGGCTCGTCGGATCGGCCGCGGCGCGCCCAGACGGACTCCGCTGCCGCACCACCCGCGATCGCGACCCGAGCCGGCACGGATCGTGGCGCCCAGGTGATGCCGAGCGCCGAGGTGATGCGAGCGAGGAGTTCGTGGACCGTGCGGGGCTCGCCGTTGGAGACGACGAACGCCTGTCCGGCGATCCGGGGGGCGGCGTCGAGCGCTGCGACCAGTGCGTCCGCAGCGTTGTCGACCCAGGTCGCGTCGACGAGCGCGAGGCCCGAGCCGACGAGGGGCAGGCGACCGGCGGCAGCTCGTTCGGCGATGCGCCCGATCAGCTGGGTGTCGCCGGGACCGATCACCAGATGCGGTCGGATGGCGGTGACCGGTAGCGCGTCGCTGGACGCACCCAGCAAGCGCTGTTCGGCGGCCGCCTTGGACCGTGCGTAGTGCCCCCGTACCCGCTCGGGGTCCGCGGGCGTGGCGTCGGCCCCGCTGATCGACGAGCCGGCGTGGGCGACCGACGGGGTCGACACGTAGACGAAGCGGTCGACCCTGGCCGTTGCGGCGACCTCGTGCACGAGTGCCGCGCCGTCGATGTTGATCGCCGAGAAGTCGTCCCAGGCCCCCACCGGATCGACCTTGGCGGCGAGATGGATGACGCCATCGACATCTCGCATCGCAGTGGTGACCACCGAGCGATCGATGATCGACCCACGGTGCTCCTCCACGCCGATCAGGCCCGAGCCGCCGCGCTGCAGGGTCACGATCTCGTGCCCGCACGCCATCAGGGCCGCCACGGTGTGGCGGCCGAGCAGGCTCGTGGCGCCCGTGACCAGCACCCTCATGGGTTGCGAACCCGTCCTCCGGCGAGCATCACCTCGGCCCACGCCGCGAGTCGGGTGCGATCGATCTTGGAGTTGTGGCGACGATCGACCGGAAGCGCCGCGACCTCGAGGCATGCGGCGATGTCGACCCCGAGTGAGTCCGCCACCGCGGCGCGTGCCTCGTCGATGCGTTCGAGTGAGCTCTGGCGCGGGCGCCGCGGCGACTCGGCGACCTCGACCACGATAGTGATCACCTGCGCGCCAGGTGGCCCGACCCCCACGGCGGCGGCCCGGCGGATTCCATCGCCTCGCTCGACGATCCGCTCGACCGCCGCGGGTGCCACCGGCCCGTCCGCCGTCACGATCACATGACCCAGCCGGCCGCCGATCCACAGGCGACCGTGCGCATCGAGCGCGCCGAGATCGCCGGTCGCATGCCAACCCCCGGTCGGGGAGGCGCGGTGCGTGGTGTGCCACCGACGCTCGTAGCCCAGGCGTTGGTGCGGCGCCCGGACCCAGACCTCGCCGAGCACGTCGGTTCCGGCGTCGCCGCGTCCCAGCGGGTCCCCGGCACCGTCGAGCGGGTCGATGACCACCTCGACGCCTGGAGCCGGCGTCCCCACACAGACGCCGATCCGTTCGAGCGGATGACCGCGGAGGTCGTCGAGCGTCGTCAGGTCGATGTCGGCGACCGGGAGACATTCGGTCATGCCATACGGCGTGTGGGCTTCCGCTGCGGGGAACACGCTCGTCACCGCGGAAGCCAGGAGATCGCGGGCGACCGGCGCGCCGGCGGAGAGCAGCAGGCGGACTCGTTCGAGGCAGGCACGGTCCCGCCCGTCGAGCGTGGCCACCGTCTCCACCACGTTGGCGATCGCGGCGGGCGAGGCGAACACCAGGCTGGCGTCGACGGCGTCGACCGCCTCCAAGAGGGCGTCGGCGGTGAGGGTCGCCGGCGCGCTCACGTCCATCACCGGCACCGTGGAGGAGATGCCCATCGCCGGCCCGTAGAGGGCAAAGGGAGCGAACGCCGCCGCCAGGGAGTCCTCGGGGCCGATGTCGTAGAGCGCGACGAGCGCGTCGACCTGGGCGGCGATGCGATCGAAGGAGTACCGCACCCCCTTGGACGGTCCGGTGGCGCCGGAGGTGAACACGATCGCGGCCTCGGCCTCGCCGGGCTGGGCGGCGGGAAGGGCACCCGGCTCGGGAGCGCGTCGCAGGCGTTCGAGATCGGTGATCGCCCCCAGGGCCCGGGTCCGAGCGGGTTCGAGGGGTGTCGCGCAGATCCGGTTGCCCGGCCAGCGCAGCGTTCGCGCGGCGGCGAGCGCTCGGGGGATACCGATGAGGTGCGCCGGCCGCGCCACGCGCATCGCCGCGCTCATCTGTCGCGGGCCCAGACCGCCATCGATCAGGACGGGTACGGCACCGAGTCGCCAGCACCCGTAGAGGGCGGCGGCGAGGTCGATCCCCGGCGGGATCAGCAACGCGACACGGTCCCCGGGCCGAACCCCGGCGACCTCTTGCAGACCGGCGGCGGTCTCGTCGACTCGACGGTTGAGCTCGCCGAAGGTGATCCGACGCCCGCTCTCCATCTCGTGGATGGCCAGCCGGTCGGCGGCTGCGGCGTCTCGAAGCGCGGCGGTCAGGTCGACCGGCTCGCTCGAGGTCGGTTCCGGCGGCGCGGCATCGAGCGTGCCCAGCCAGTCGACGATGATCGACGCCGTGTCGATGTCCTCGGAGACCAGGTGGCCGGCGACGGGGTCGCGATGCACTACCGCTTGCGGGAGTCTCGCCTCGAGGTCATGGAGGTACAGATCGGAGAAGACCTGATCGCCCGCTCCCCACACCAGCAGGGCGGGGACGTCGCGGAGGTCCGCGAGCTTGGCGGCGATGTCGTCGAGCGTCTGGGCGGACGGGTGGTCGTCCTCCAACGGGATGTCTTCGACGAAGTGGGTGATCGCGCGACGTCGCTCCGGCGTTCGGTACGGCGCGAGGTAGCCCTCCCGGACCGGGCCGGGGGTGCGGGGGGTCGAGAGCTCGAACATGCCCTGCAGAAAGCCGGTGGTCTTCGCGGTGAGGCGGGGGAGGATCCATGGGCGGCGAGCGGCCCGGATCAGGTTCGGCGCCGTGGCCTCGGGCGGCTGATGGACCGCGGTGTTGGTGAGCACCACGCCGGTGATGGTGAGCGGTCGCGTCTCTCGGACTCGCTGCAGCCACCCGAGCGAGATCGGCCCACCCCAGTCGTGGGCGACGACGACGACCTCACCCCGCAGGTCGAGCGCGTCGGTCAGCGTGACGAGGTCGTCCACCCGGTCGGCGAGCCGCCGCATGTGGCCGATCCGCTGCGAGAAGCCCATGTCGAGGTGATCGGGGGCGATCAGGCGGACGTCATCGGGGAGCGCTCGGGCGAGATGGCGCCAGGTGTAGGACCACGTCGGATTGCCGTGAACGGCGAGCACCGTCAGCCGTGCATCCTCGGGCCCGGTGTCGAGGAGATGCCAGCGGCGCTCGATCCCGGTGTAGTCGGGGACGTCGATGAAGCGGGACCACGACGGGTCCCAGCCGTCGAGGTGTTCGCTCGGTTCGTCGTGGGCGCGGCGGGCTCGCCCGCTCACCACTCGATTTCCATGGCTGCCGCGTTGATGCCCGAACCCATGCCTTGGAACATGACGCGATCACCCGGTTCGAGTTCGTGCTGCACCCCGGCGAGCGTGATCGGGATCGCCGCCGGCCCGATGTTCCCGTTCTCGGGGAAGCTCCGCGGCACACGGTCGCCGTCGATGCCGAGCGTGTCGATGACCGCCTGGGTGTGGACTTGGGAGACCTGGTGGAGGATGTAGCGCTTCATGTCGAGCCAGCGACCGACGTCCTCGATGTCCTCCCATGCGAACTTGGCGACCTCGGTCCCGGCTTCGAGCAACGCACGGGTGTCGGTGCGCATACCGTCGAGCGAGCCGACACAGAGATCGTGGTAGCTGGTCGATGCCCGGAAGAAGCCGCCGATGACCCGGTGGCTGCCGGGATTCTCGGAGTGACGGCCGATCACCATCGACGCCGAGCCCGACCCGAGGGTGAGGGTGGCGAAGTTCTCGAAGAGGTCCTCGACGGTCGCGTCGGGTTGGAGCAACTTCTGGATCGTCGTCTCGTGGATCTGGCGGGTTCCTTCGCCGTCGACGATGAGCGCGTAGTCGATCTGGCCGGTCTCGATCATCGCTCCCGCGACCTGGATGCCGTTGAGGAAGCCGAGGCAGGCGTTCGACAGGTCGAAGTTGAGACACGTCGACGGGAGCTGCAGGAGGTCGTGGACGGTGACCGCGCTCGATGGCTCGAGGCGCTCGCGGCACACGCTGGAGTCGATCAGCAGGCCGATTCGGGAGCGGTCCACGCCCGACGCCTGCAGCGCCTTCTCTCCGGCCATCGCCGCCGCGTCCATGAACGAGGTGTCCTCGGCCCACTGCCGGCGCTGCCGGATGCCGGCGAGCGATTCGAGCAGACCGGGGCTCGTGCCCGTCCGCTCGTAGAACGGTGCGAGCCGCTCGTCGATCTCGGCCGAGGTCACGACCTCGGGTGGCTCATGAGCTTCGACGGAGACGATCGCGACGTCGTCGAAGGAGAAGTTGGCGTTGCCGAGCACGGTGCATCGTTCCTGACTGGCCGCAGGGGGAGCGAACGGCCCGAAGGGAGAGGGTACGTCCCGGCAGGCGTCGATGCGGCGTTCGGAGCGCCAGACGTTGTGATCGGGCCGACTCCTCAGCCGAGCCAGAGCGCGGTGCCCGGGTGGAACTGGCTCCAGGCGAACCAGAACGCCTGGTGGGTGGCGATCTCGTTGCCGTCGGCGTCGGCGGCGACGTAGCCACCGGCGGCGGCCTGGATCGTGATGCCGTCGAAGGTGACCTCGCCGCCGTTGTCGAGGGTCTCGGCCACGAACCCAACGGGGAAGGCGATGGCGTCGCCGTCGGCGGTGATCACGCCGACCACCGGCGCCTGCGTGTCGAGACGGGGGTCGACGGTGCCGATCGGGAAGATCGGACCGTTGTCGTCCCGGCCGCCGAGCGGGTCGTCGTCGTAGAAGCGTCCGATGCCGCCGTCGCGGGCGATGAGGAGCGACTCGGGGTGCTCGGCCTTCCAGTCGGCCCACGTCGTGGTGATCACCGAGATCTGTTCGAGCACGAGGCCGGTGTCCTGTAGCGGCCCGCTGACGGCGGCGCCGGTGAAGGTGTCGAACACCGACCGGGTGTGGAACTCGTACATCACCTTGTTCGAACGGGAGAGCAGGCCGCTCGTGCGCAGCTCCAAGCTCGACTGACCGTCGAGGGCGCCGAGCGCGGCATCGTCGGGGAGTTCATCGAGGATGTCGGTGAAGTAGGCCTGGGCCGATCCACACAGCGTGCAGTACGGCATGCCGATGCGGCGGCCGCCGACGGTCATGTTGACCATCTCGTGGATCTCCATGATGTTCTTCGGGAAGGCGATCGCTTCGCCGTTCACCTCGATGCCGAACACGATCCGCTCGTCGTCGAGCCAGTCGTCGTCCGTACCGGCCCGCACCAGACCCGGATCATTGAGCGCGGGGATGCATCCCTCGGGGCACCCGAACGTGGTCTGGTCGAGGGGGCGGTCGTCGATCAGCACGCCACCCCACGAAACCCATCGCCAGTCGATGTCGGCGTCGTCGTCTTCGAAGAACGGCTGCCAGGCCGGCTCGATCAACTGGAAGATGATCCGCTTGAACTCGACATAGTCGGGCGGCGCCGGGGTGTCCCAGGCGAGGAGATAGTCGGTGCCGGTGCCCCAGTCCGAGCGACCGCCTTCGAGGCGGGTCCCGGTGGCGTTCTCGAACGCGCGGACCAGGGTGTCGGAGAGCACGGTGCCGGGTGGGACGAACCGCAGGATGTCCATGAAGAGCCAGGCGAGGCGGGGGTCGCCGGTCTCACCCAGGCGAGTGAGGGCGGCCCGGTCGACCTCTCCGGTCAGCGAGAGGAACAGGTTCTCGAGATCGGCGCGGACCTCGGGGGCGAGCTCGGTGGTGGTCGGTGCCGAGGGCGCCGGCGGGAAGTCCGCGAGGGTCGGAGCGTTGGGTGCGCCGGTCGTCGTCGTGTCGCTGGATCCGGCGTCGGCGCCGCTCGCACCGGAGGAGCTGTCGGTGGTGTCGCCGGTGCTGCACGCCGAGGCGAGCAGGGCGATGAGGACGGCAACGGCCGCGACGACGGAGAAACGGGGGG
>CAZEML010000196.1:0-8451 GCA_964513285.1 uncultured Candidatus Nemicrothrix sp. | reverse complement strand
CCTGGCTCTCCACCGCCGCCGCCGCCGAGCGGCTCGGCATCACGCCGCGCACCCTCTACCGCTTCATCGACGAGGGACAGTTGGCGGCCTACAAGTTCGGCCGAGTGATCCGGCTGAAGCAGGACGACGTCGATGCCTACATCGAGTCGTGCCGCGTCGAGCCGGGCTCGATGAGCCACCTCTACCCCGAGACCGCCGGCTCCGCCGACTGACCGAGGCGCCGCGGTCATGGTGCGACCGCGCACCACGCCCGGCTCAACTCGAGGTCGCCCCGGACATCGAGCGGCCCACCATCGCGTCCCCAGAGCGCCAACAGGATCGCGGACGCATCGGCGGTGACGGTCGCGTCCGTGCCGGTGATGACCGAGTCGCCGCGCCCGATGCCGAGCACGCCTTCGACTGACGCGAGGCTCCATCGATGGCCGGTGTCGACTGCCAAGAACGAAATCGAGCCGGCGGGGTACGGCACCGCCGAACCGTCGGCGCGGAAGCGCATGCCCACCGACATCAGTTCGTCGATGCCGTCGGCCGAGATCGCCGGGTCGAGGGGCGGTGGCGTGCCCGTCATGGTGTGGGCGTCCCAATGGTGCAGCACCGTCTCGTGCACCATCCGTCGGTGGTAGAACCCGCCGGTCTGGCGATCGGTCCAGCTCCACACCGGATCGTCGGTCCCGATGTCGGCGAGGGCGTCCGCCACCAACTCGACCGCCTCGCGACACCAACCCCACGGTGGCGACCCCTCCGGCGGCGAGTCGTGGGGGGCCCGCTCAGGGCGTTCGGCGCGGGTCGCGCACCAGTGGGCGACCCGTCGGTGGACCGACGCGGTGTGGACGGCGAGATCGGTGCCGCGCCAACCCGGACACGCCGCGACTTCCGCAGCTGGTGAGGCCTCGCAGAGGTCGATCAGGCGATGCCCTTCCTCCTGGACGAGGCCGGCGGCCGCCACTGGCTCCAACTGCATCGGCGGAAACGTAGCCGCGTTGGTGACGCGTGTCTCGCCCCGATGGGTTGTTCGACCCTTGTCGCCCCTCGATGCACCCCGCAGGGTGTTGGTGTGGCTACGCTCCGAGTTGGGGGTTGGAAACATGGGAATGACGTTCGAACAGAGCACAGGGAAGTACCTGTCTGCACTGCAGAGTGGCGCTGAGGTCGACGCCGCGATCGCCGAGGCCTCGTTGATCCACCATCGCGACGCCGTCTTCGACGCGGCGGTCACGATGCTCGAGGCCGAGGGTGTGATCGACATGAAGCGGCTCGCGTCGCTGGCCGGCATCAGCCGGGCGTCGCTGTACCGCTACTACCCGGACAAGCTCGCCGTCGAGGCCGAGGTGGCCGCGTGCGTGATGCGGCGCATCACCGAAGCGGCCGCGCCTTGCGAGACCATCGTCGACAAGGCCGATGCTGCGATCGGCGTCCTGCTCGACTTCCCGGGTGGCGCCGCCGCGATCGGTCCCGTCGTCGCCGCTGCCGATGTCGCGGTGATCTCGACCTCCGCAGAGGTCGCCGTCGGCCACCCCGGGGTGACCCCGGTGCTCGTGGGCTTCGCCGCGATGGTCGCGTCGGCGAGCCGCCAGGGCCGGCTCGACGAGGTCCGCGACATGCGGGCCGCCGTGATCGACCAGTTCCGCCGCTCGCTGGGCTGACGCTCAGACCGGGACGGTCATCACGAACGCCGCACCGCCGTCGGGTGGTGTGCTGACACGAAGGTCGCCGCCGTGCGCGGTGGCGATCCAGCGCGCGAGCGCCAGCCCGAGCCCATGACCTCGTGACCCGGTGCGGGACCGAAATCGTTCGAACAACGCCGCCGCGACCTCGGGATCGATCCCCGGGCCGTGGTCTCGAACGGTGATGGTGTGGCCCGATGCGGCCGTCTCGATCGTGACCTGGGCCGGTGTATCCGGGGTCGCCTCACCGTGGGCGAGGGCGTTGCGGATCAGGTTGCCGATCGCTCGCTCCATGAGTCGGGTGTCGGCCTCGACCACGGGCGTCGCCCCCGAGACCACCGTGGCCTCGGTCGCCCCGGGGATGCCGGCGATGGTCGACTCGACGAGCAGGTCGAGGCGAACCCGGTCGCGCTGGAGGTCCATCCGATCGGCGTCCATGCGGGCCAGGGTCAACAGGTCGTCGGTCAGCGTCGAGGCGTCGGCGGCGAGTTCGGCCACGCGGGCGAGGTTGGTCGACGCGGTCTCGGGCCGAGCCGACTCGGCGGTGAGCCGGATCGCCGCGATCGGTGTGCGGAGCTCATGGGCGGCGTCGGCGAGGAAACGCTCCTGTTGGGCGAGGGCCTGGCCGGTCGGACGGATCGTGCGGGCCGCGACGAACCAGGCGGCGACCACCGCGCCGGCGACGATCGCGAGTGCGAGGACGATCACCCGGGTGCGCAGATCCCGGTGGGCGGCGTCGAACTCGCTGGGGTCGATGATCGCGATCACCGCGCCGCGGACCTCGGGCCCGTCGCGCAACGCCGTCGCTCGGACGTCCCAGTCCTGGTCCGCGCCGGGAACGGTCGCCCGGAACGGCTGCGACGCGTTCTCGACGACCGAGTCGCTGATCTCGAACAACGCGGCCTCGTCGAGCGGGGTGCCGGTCGTCGTGAAGTAGGTCGTCTCGAACTCGAGCTCGATGTCCGCGGCATCGGCCTGCACCTCGACGTGCCGGCGGTAGGCCTCGTCGGCCAGTTCGTCGGGTGGGGTCTCGAACAACAGGTCGATCGCTGCGTCGAGCGTGAACTCGAGCGGTCCGAAGGTCTCGGCCACACCGTCGTCGTTCTCGACCTCGATCGGTCCGACCGTCGTGGCCTCCTCTTCGAACAGTTCGCCGTAGTCGAGCTCGTCGACCACCGCCTCGAAGCCGTTCTCCTCGAGCACGAGTCCGAGCAGGTGCACCTTGCTGTCGAAGTCGGAGTCCTCGAACGCCAGCAAGAGGTAGTCGTCGATCTCCGCCGGCGTCGGGTCGGGGAAGCCGTGGATCTCCTGCTGCTCCTGGAACTCCTCGATCGAGAACGAGGGGGTGAGGGCGACGACCGCGTCGGGGATCGAGGGCGACTCGGGTTGGACGTTGCCTTCTTCGAACGAGAGCTGCCGGGTGGCCGTGTCGCCGATGCGCAGCAGCTCGGTGTCGACCTGCTCGTCTCGCAGCTGTCGGTCGAGCCGGATGACGACGACCGCGAAGATCGTGACCGCGACGGTCGCGAGCAGCGCGATCAGCGCCGTCATGCGCAGGCGCAGGGTGCGCAGGCGAGCCGCGGTCGCGGGGGAGAGGTCGGTTGCCGTCACGCGCTGCTCAGGCTCCCGTCTCGAGGATGAAGCCCTGGCCGCGCACGGTGCGGATCGGGGACGGGTCACCGAGCTTGCGGCGAAGTGAACTGACGTGCACGTCGACGACGTTGGACATCGGGTCGTGAGCGTCGTCCCAGCAGTGCTCGATGAGATGGCTGCGGCTCACCACCGTGTCGACGTGGGTGACGAGTTGCTCGAGGATGCCCGACTCCTTGGCGGTGAGCGGGAGCAACACGCCGTCGCGGCGGACCTCGGCCTTGGCCCGGTCGATCTCGATGTCGCCGATCGTGATCGTCGTCGGCGCGGAGGTCTCACGGCGACGGCACAGCGCGCGGACTCGCACGATCAGTTCGTCGAGCGCGAACGGCTTGATGAGGTAGTCGTCGCCCCCGGCTTCGAAACCGTCGATCCGGTCTTCGACTGCGTCTCGCGCGGTGAGGAACAGTGCCGGGGTCGTGTCGCCGTCGCGGCGTCGCGCCGCCAACAGATCGAGGGTGTCGCCACCGGGCACCATCCGGTCGAGGACCAGGCAGTCGTAGTCGTTGACGCTCAGTTGGATGTCGGCGTCGAGCAGTTCGTCGGTGGTGTCGACGGCGAACCCCGCAGCCGTGAGGCCGGCTGCGACCGACGCCCGGATGTCGGGGTCGTCCTCCACGACGAGAATGCGCATGGTCTCAGTCTGGTCGATCGGCGGGAGCGGCCGGATGGATGCGAAGCGGTCGACGCTCAGGAATCGAGGGGATTCGGCAAGCCACACGCTTCGAACTCCTCGCGCACCGTGTCCTCACCGTCCTCGGCGGCGAACGCTCGCACCTCGTCGAGCGGGAACGAGGCCAGCTCCGCGCACCAGTCGTCGTCGCCGTAGATCTCGGCCTCGGTGACCAGCCCTTGTTCGAAGCACGACTCGCGGAAGCGGTCGAGCTGGGGGATCGGCATCGTCTCGGGGTCGAAGTCGGGCATCGCGACCAGCTCGGGCCGCTCGCTCGGCGCGGCGACGCCGTCGGTGAATGGCTGGGCCGGCGCCATCGTCTGTTCGAGTTCTTCCTCGGACAGCTCCGGTCCCTCGTCGGGGTACTCGAAGTCCTCCTCCTCCCAGCGTCGGTCGAGCACGCCGATGGCGTCGATGCATCGTTGGCGCCGGTCGGTGTCGAGCTGCGTGTCGGACGCGACGACGGCGGCGGTCCCGGCGAGCGGGTCAGCGCCGTCGGCGACGGAGTCAGCATCTGGCTCGCCCGACTCGGTCGAGTTGATCGTGATCTCGACCGGCCCGTCGCCGAGCTCGGTCGTATCGGTACCGCCGCTGCATGCGGTGAGCAAGGTCGCGGTGAGCGCCAGCGAGGCCAGGCCGAGCGTCTGGGTTCGAGTCATGGTCACACCTCCACCAGGTCGAGTGGGCCACGGCCACCGTCGACGACGCGGGCGGGGTCGACGCCGAGAGCGCCGAGGGTGACGCCGGCGAGATAGTCCCGGAAGTCGGTCGTGACGATGAAGTTGTCGTCGGCGTCGAACCGGCCCATCGGCGAAGGCTCGCCGTGGTGGCCGCCCTTCACCCGAGGGCCGAGGACGAACTCGATTCCGGCGGTCCCGTGCTCGGTCCCGTCGCCGTTCCATTCGGGACGCCGCCCGAACTCGGTCCACGTCGCGACGACGACGCGGTCGGCGTTGGCGCCGAGCCGAGTCTGGAATCGTCGCAGCGCCGCGTCGAGTTCGCCGAGGAGGCGGGGGAGGTCGCCGCGCTGGTTGGCGTGGGTGTCGAACCCGTCGTGGCTGACGTGGAAGGCCCGAGTCCCGAGGCCGCCGTTGATCATGTCGGCGATCAGGTCGAGCTGAATGCCGAGGTAGCCGACCTCGTCGCCCTCGTCGAGGTGCTCACGGTCGTCGGGGTCCCCGAGCAGCGGGCCGAGTTCGGCGCCGATCCCGCGGAGGGCGAGTTGGCTGTCGCGGGTCCTGCTCACCAAGTCGGTTCCGCCGCTCGGTTGGCCGGTCATCGCCGTATCGAGCGCGACGTACTCCTCTCGGAACTCGGCCGACCAGGGGATGCGGGCCTCGGGTCGGATGCCCACCGGGCTCCAACCGTCGGCGTACATCGAGGGACTGACGCCGCCGAGGCTGATCGCCAGAAGTGGGTCGGCGTCGGCGCCGGCGAGGTCGTGGAGGGCCCGACCGAGCCAGCCGTCGGTCGTGCCGAAGTCGGGACTGCCCTTCTCCCACATGTCGGTGGCGTCGAAGTGGCTGAGGCTCGACCCCTCCCATCCGACGCCGTGGACGACGGCCAGATTGCCGGCGGTCCACTGGTCGGCGAGGTGGGGCATGGAGTTGATGGCGAAGCGGTCGTCGAGGCGGATGAGGTCGGGGGCGTCCTCGCCGCGCTCGTCGCCCGACAGCGTGCCGGCGCCGCGGATGCGCGCGTACCGCTGGTCGCCGACCGGCACGATCGTGTTGAGGAAGTCGACCCCGCCGCCGAGTTGGATCGACACGACGATCAGGCCGGGGTCGACGCCACCCGACGAGACGGTGCGGCCGCCGGGTGCGGGCCCGAAGTTGCCGGTCGTCGAGTGCTCCGTCAGCAGGGTGTCGCGCAGGGTGGGGATGCCGACGAGTCCGGCGGCCGCACCCGCGGCACCGAGGCCGGCGAAGGTGAGGAACCGGCGGCGAGACGGATCGCTCGGCGCAGCGTGGGTCGGGGGAGGAGTGGTGGTCATGAGAGGGTCACCTCGGGGGATGTGAAGGCGACGGCGATCGCGGTGGCCACGGGGCCGGCGTCTCCGTCGGTGGGGGTGGTCAGGGCGGCGACGACGGCGTCTTCGGTGGCGCTGGTCCATTCGGTCACGCCGAAGGCGGCGAAGATCGCAGCGACGGCTGGCCGTGGGCCTCGCTCCGCCGCGGCGACGATCTCGGCGACGACCGGGCTCTCGCTCTCGACGATGGCCTGGGCGAAGCGGATGCCCGCGTTGAGTCGGCCGGTCGCCCGAGTCGCGTCGATCCAGGGTTCGTTGTGGGGCCAGCCGCCGACGTTGGGCGGGTGGCCGACCAGCTGACCCATGTCCTCGAGCATCTCGAGGGGAACGAAGAACGGGAAGCGGAACTCGTCCTCTCGCTCCTCGGCCTCGAACCAGCTGGTCGTGCGCACATCGATGAGGTCGGCCTGGAACCCGCGCAACGCGTTCACGGTGGTCTCGAGCGGCTGGGCGACGAGCCCGTCGATCACCTCGGCTTCGTAGAAGGCCGGGTGGGTGAAGAGGGCGACGACCAGGTCCTTGGTCAGCAGGTTCTGCGCCAGCGCGCTCGCGAGGTCGTCGATCACCGCCGGGGACGGGGTCGTGCCGGCGTAGCGGGTCCAGAACCGGGTGGCGATGAACCGGTGACACTCGGGACGAGTCACGATGAGGTCGACGACCGCGTCGCCGTCGAAGCGGCCCGTCTGGCCGAGGATCGTCTTGGTCCCGTCGTCGTGCAGCGCCGGGTTGAGCTCGGCGATGAACGGACGCTCGTCGATGAGGGTGTAGCCGGTGAAGGCCCGGGCTGCTTCGACGACGTCGCGTTGGGTATAGCCCCCGTCGACGCCGAGCGAGAACAGCTCCATCAGTTCGCGTGCGTAGTTCTCGTTGGGGTTGCCGGCGACGGACAAGTGCAGGTCGAGCCAGGCGACCATCGCCGGGTCGCGGTGCATCAGCTTGAGCAGGTCGTCGAGCCGGCCGAGGCCGTGGCGTCGGAACGTGAGGAGCTGAGCGTGGAGGGCTTCGGGGCCTTCGAACTTGTCGAGGTTCGTCGCGAAGTGGCCGTGCCAGAACCACATCAGCCGCTCGATCGCCGGTGTCGGTGACGTCGAGGCGAGCTTCAGGAACCACAGGTTGATCGCCGGCGTCTCGAACCCGTGCAGCCCGATGTCTCGCTTCGGCGCGCCGGCCATCTCGGCTCGGCGATGGTCGAACATCGCGTCGACGGTCGCCTCGATGCCGTCGCGGACGGTCTGCTCGATCTGTTCAGGGGTGGCGCCGAACGCTGCACGCCGCCACAGGTGGGAGGCGTTCCGGGGGGTTGCTTCGATGACCATGCCCGCACGATGCCGACCGGACCTTGAAGGATTCGTGAAGGGTCACCGGAGTCGGTCGTCGAAGGGGTAGGTCGACATCTGCTCGACCCCGTCGGCGGTGATCAGGTACTGGTTCTCGAGCTTGACGCCCTGCTGGCTGTCGGGGTCGCCGACGTAGCTCTCGACACAGATCACCATGCCTGGCTCGAAGCATCCCGGCAGTGGGTACGGCCCGTCGCCGACACGAGGGATGTTGGGGTGTCCGCCGGCGAGGCCGAGGCCGTGTGCGAGTTGGTAGTAGCCGTATCGGGCGTGGTGCTCGGGAACGTCGAACGCCGCCGCTGCGAACGACTCGAACGACCGCCCTGGGGCCAGATTCGCGGCGTTGTGTTCGAGCTGCTCGAGCGCGAGCCGGTAGAGGTGTCGTTGCGTGACGCTCGCCTCGTCGGGCCCGCACAGGAAGGTGCGGGAGAAGTCGACCGAGTAGCCCCCGGCCCCGACGGCGTCGGAGTCGAAACAGACGAGGTCGCCGGAGGCGAGGACGTGGCCGCTCGCTTCCTGGAAGTACGGGAACGTCCGCTCACCGGCCTGTAGGAGACGCGTGACGACGAGCTCGCCGCCGCCTTCGATCAGCGCGGCATGGAACGCGGCCCACACCGCCTGCTCGGTGAGGCCTGGTTCGATCGCGGCTTCCATCGTCCGCGTCGCGGCTTCGGTGGCGCACATGGCGGCGCGCATCGCCTCGACTTCGGCCGGCTGCTTGATCGCCATCGCCGTCTGCATGACGGCGACACCGTCGGTCGTCGCCACGCCCCGCGCCTCGAGCGCGGCGACGACGGGGGCCTCGAGCCGGTCGACGGCGAGGCGAGCGTGGGGGCCGACGCGGTGATGGAGGTCGGCGGCGACCTCCGAGGCGAACTCGGCGATCTCGCCAGACGGGTCGACTCGCTTCTTGGCCGACAGCGATGGCGCGGGCCGTTGTTCGTCGACGTGCGCAGCGTGCGCGGTGAGGTGCTCACATCCGGCGAACTCCCACAGAACCGACGGACCGTCGGCGATCACCAGCGCGAGTCGGTCCGGCCCGGTCAGGCCGTGGACGAGCATGTTGCGCGTGCCGGTCGCGTACCGGACGCTGAACGG
>CAZEML010000195.1:0-8494 GCA_964513285.1 uncultured Candidatus Nemicrothrix sp. | reverse complement strand
TCTTCATCGAGGCGATGCCGACCCAGGTCCGGCGGATCGACGTCGAACGGGGCGACATCATCGGTGGCGCGCCGATCATGACGGTGAGTGGCGCCGACGTCACCGTCGAGTCCGCGCTGTCGAGTTCGGATCGGCCGCTCGTCGCCGTCGGCGACACCGTCGTCCTCGACGATCAGTCGCTGGGGGTCGAGGTCGAAGGCACGATCGCCTTCCTCGCCGACGAGGACGGTGGGCTGGCCCCCGATGGTCGGTTCTTCATGCGCATCATGCTCGACGAGACCCCCGAGACCGACATCGCCGGACTCAACCTGCGCATCACCATCCCGATCACGTCGACCGGCGGCGAAGTGTTGACCGTGCCGCTCGCCGCCCTCGCGGCCGGTGGCGACGGGTCGGTTCGGGTCGAGGTCGAGGACCCGGCCACGCCGGGGGAGACCCGCACGGTCATCGTCACGACCGGCTTGGAGACCACCGGCTTCGTCGAGGTCACCCCGGTCGACGGGGCGTTGGCTGCCGGCGATCGCGTCGTCGTGGGTCAGCAGTGACACTCGCCATGCGCGTCGGCGGCGATGCGGCCACACCGCCACCGCCGGTCGTCGCCCTCCGGGGCGTCGGTCGAACCTTCGACGGGCCGCCGGAGGTCGAGGTGCTCCGCGGCATCGATCTCGCGGTCGCCGGCGGCGACTATCTGTCGATCGTCGGTCCGTCCGGGTCCGGCAAGTCGACCCTGCTGCACCTGCTCGGCCTGCTCGATCGGCCATCTCTCGGCACCTACCACCTCGACGGCATCGACACCGGCGCCCTCGACGACCGAGACCGCACCGCCCTGCGCGGGTCTCGGATCGGGTTCGTGTTCCAGGCGTTCCACCTTCTGTCGACCCGGACCGCGCACGAGAACGTCATGTTGGCCGAGCTCTACCGAGGTACCGATCGACTCGAACGGTCCGAGCGAGCCACCGCCGCCCTCGAGCGGGTCGGGCTCGGGCATCGGATGGATGCGTTTCCCGACACGCTGTCCGGTGGTGAGCGCCAGCGGGTGGCGATCGCCCGCGCCCTCGTCGGCCGGCCGTCGTTGCTGCTCGCCGACGAACCCACCGGCAACCTCGACACCGAGAACTCCGAATCGATCCTCGAGCTGTTCGACGAGCTCCACGATGCCGGGCTCACCCTGGTCGTCATCACCCACGACGAGACGGTGTCGAGCCGGGCCGGGCGGCTCATCCGCATCGTCGACGGTCAGATCGCCGGAGCGTTGTGATGGCGACGGGACCCATCGAAGACCGATCCGTCTTCTTCCTTCGCGACCTGGTCAACGAAGCGATCGCGGGCATCACGTCTCGGCCGTCGCGCACCGCGCTCACCGCCCTCGGCACCGTGCTGGGCGTCGCCGCGCTCGTCGCCACCCTCGGGCTCGCGCGCACCGCCGGCAACCGCATCGTGTCGCGCTTCGATGAGCTGAGCGCCACCGAGGTCGTGGTGACGCCGGCCAACCAGGGCGGGTTCGGGTTCGGGGGATCGTCCCGCACCTCGCCGATCCCGTGGGATGCCCAAGATCGCCTCGAACGGCTCAACGGGGTGGCGGCGGCCGGCACCAAGTCCGACGTCGACCTCAACGGCGCGCTCGTGCGGGCCGTGCCCGTCGTCGACCCGACCGGCGCGACCGCGTTCTCGATCCCCGTGGTCGCCACCTCCGGTGGGTTGTTCGACGCGGTTCGGGCCGAGCTCGCGACCGGCACCGTGTTCGACGCCGCCCACAACGATCTCGGCGCGTCCGTTGCGGTGCTCGGGCCCGCCGCGGCGCAACGGCTGTCGATCACCCGCGTCGACAATCAGCCGGCGATCTTCGTCGGCGACACGCCCATCGTGGTGGTCGGGATCCTGGCCGACGTGCAGCGCGAACCCGATCTCTTGAACTCGATCATCATCACCGACGGGTTCGCACAAGAGCGGTTCGACCTCTCTGCCCCCGCCGCCGTCCATGTCGACACCGACATCGGCGGGGCGCAGCTGATCGGCGACCAAGCGGCGCTGGCACTCGTACCGAACAACCCCGAACTCGTGCGGGTCCGGGTTCCACCCGACCCGGCCAGCCTCCGCGAACGGGTGGGCGAAGACATCAACGCGCTCTTCCTGCTGCTCGGCGGCATCTCGCTGCTCGTCGGAGCGATCGGCATCGCGAACGTCACGCTGGTGAGCGTGCTCGAACGCACGGCCGAGATCGGTCTCCGGCGCTCGCTCGGCGCGACCAAGACCCACATCGCCACCCTCTTCCTCACCGAGAGCGCCATCCTCGGCTTCATCGCCGGCGTCGTCGGCACCTCGATCGGCGTGCTCACTGTGGTGGGTGTCTCGGCCGTCAACACGTGGGAACCGGTTCTGCAGCCCTGGTTGCCGATCACCACACCGCTCCTCGGACTGGCGATCGGTGTCGTGTCGGGTGCCTACCCGGCCTGGCGGGCGGCGGCGATCGAACCGATCACCGCGCTCCGCGCCGGCGGCTGACGACGCGCGGGTTCGCGCGGGGTCGGGTCCGTCTGGCGACGCTGACGGCGCCGACACTGGCGCAGAGGACCGCCAGCGCGAAGGGGAGGCATCCGCCGATCAGGCAGCCCTCCCAGAGACACCCGGCATTCGACAGTTCTTGGTCGTCGCGGTCTCCGCCGGGGGCCGGTGATGGTTCCGACGTCACGCTGTGAGTGTCGCGCCTCGCCGGTCAGATGTCCGGGCGCGGGCCCGCCCTGTGCCGATCCGCCGCCCCAGCAGCAGCGAACCGGCACAGGGCCTTTGCCCAGAGGAACCTTCGTCGTTCAGGCCGCCTGGCCGGCCATCCACAGGACCGGCTGGTAGCGGCGAACCCGCTCGTCGGGCCAGGCGAACACGCCACGGGCCTGACCGTTGAACGGGCTGGTGATCTCGATGCGCTCCGCGCCACACCGGACGTGGCCGACCACCTGGCCGCGACGGATCGGTGAGCCGTCGGCGGTGGCGGGTTCGAACACGCCGGCCGCCGGGGCGACGATGACGCGTTCGGGACCGGTCAGGGCGGGGGAGTCCTGTTCGGTGTGGGGAGGCATGGACGTACCGTACGAAACGGTCGCGAACGGGCTGTCTGCTGCGCGTGAACCGTGTGTTTCGGTTTTCTGGACGCGGGGTTGGCGGCGCCCGCCGCGATCAGCGTTCGTCGGGGGTCTTGCCGGTGAGGTCGCCGTACTGGCTCGGCATCGGATCCGAGCCGGTGAAGTCGGCGGCCGCGTACGGGGCGAGGAACCGGGTCTCGATCGGGATCACGCCCGCCCACCAGGGTCCGGCCATGTCGTCCTCTTCGTCGATCGGGTCGCCCGCCCGGACTTTGGCCGACGCTTCGGCGAGCGGCATCTCCAGCACGAGGGTCTTCTTGTTGTCGATCTCCGACACCGGCCGAGTCTCGTCCCAGTTGGCGACGACGTGGTCGGTGATGATCTTCAGCGCCCGCAGCTTGGCGTCGGGGTCCTCGATCT
The DNA here is from genome assembly GCA_964513285.1 of uncultured Candidatus Nemicrothrix sp. GTDB lineage: Bacteria > Actinomycetota > Acidimicrobiia > Acidimicrobiales > Aldehydirespiratoraceae > UBA11606. The sequence goes on along the minus strand of CAZEML010000195.1, from coordinate 4,997 downwards.
TGGTGGCGAGCCCGCGCACGACGACGGAGCGGTAGTTCATCGAGTTGTGGAATGGCGTGCGGGCCATCACGAGACCGTCGACATGGGTGACGGTGGCGCAGATGTCGTGGCCCTCGCCCGACCCGAGGAGGTGGTTGGCGGCGGCGCCGTGGAGGTAGAGGGTGTCGTCGTCGCGGCCGTACGCCATCGGCAGCACCAGCGGACCGTCAGGCGTCTGCACACCGACGTGGGCGATCAGCCCGGCGTCGAGAATCGTCTTGATGGTGTCCATCTCGTACTCGGCGCGGTTGGCACCGCGACGGACCTTCACCCGGGGAGACGGCGGCTGGGAGGACGGTGCTTCGCTCATGCCCCGACGTTAGAGCCTCTAACGCCGGGGCGGCGAGTGGTTTCCGCCGTCAGTTCGCCACCGGCTTCCAGGCCGCGGCCGGGAGGCCGAGCTCGGTGGTGTCGCCGGTCATCGGGTCGATCAGCAGGGCGGCGGCGAAGTCGGTGGTTTGACGGCCGCCGTCGAGACCGCCGGGCCAGGATCGGATGAGGAGGAGCTGCTCGCCGAGGTCGACCAGGTCGTAGTCGAGCGCGACCTGGCTCGGCGGTAGCAGGATCGTCACCGGCTCGGTTGCGGCCCCGGTGTCGACCGACGCGACGGTCAGGGCGAGTTCGGGCTGGAAGCCCGCGGTGACGCCCACCTGATCGATCCACGAGATGGTGGTGCCGTCGGAGGAGAGGGCGGCTGCGTCGGCGTCCCCGAACCCGACCAGCGCCGTGCTCGGGTTCGCTCCGAGCAGGGTGCTGCCCGTGCCGTCGCCGGAGACCTCGACGAAGGTGACGCTGTCGCCGAGCTGGACGTCGCGGACCTCGGTGGTCTCGGTCGAGAGTCCCTCGAACACGGTGATCGATTCGCCGGTGAGCAGATCGATCATGTGCAGATCACCGACCTCGACCGCGCCCCCACGGGCGATCGGGAGGTCGACGACGTATGCCGTCGGCCGGCCGAACCGGATCTCGGCCCCGACGAGGTGAGCGGCGTCCGCGATCACTCGGGCCTGGTCGTCGGCGTTGACGTGCACGATGCGTTCGCCCAGGTCGAAGACGAACTCACGGGAGGCGGGGTCGGTCGGGTCGTTCAAGTAGCGGACGGCGCGGGCCCCTTCGGCGAGCCAGAGGTCGGCCAGAACGGTGCGTCCGTCGTCGAGCGGCGTGGCGACCCAGACGACGCCGTCGGAGTCGAGCCCGACCATCGGGCCGACGATCGGGCCGGCGTCGCGGATGTCGGCGTCGCTCTCGATGTTCAGGATCCCGAGCGCTTCCGGATCCATCCAGTCGGTCAGCGCGGGAGCGTCGCCCACGTCGTCGCCGGGCTCGACGATCACGCTCGACTCGGGAGCCTCGATGAACTTGACGATGCCGGCCTCGCTCTCGGCGCTGAACCCGTACTGCTCGACGACACCGTTGAAGGTGGCCTGCGGACTGATCCAGATCGTCGTGACGTCCAGCGCCGCGTCGATCGCGCTCCCGGTGCGATTGGCGACCATCAGCTCGTCGGTCACCTCGAGGGTGAAGAACAGTTCGCCGGCGGCCGGGCCGAGGTCGATCGGGAAGCGAGCGGTCTCGGGGCCGTCGACGCGATCCGAACGCACGAGCGACCAGACGTCGGTCGTCGTGTCCAGCTCCAGCCAGAGGAGCCCGCTTCCCGTCCGGTCGAAACGCGGGCTGAAGGCCCAGACGGTGTCAGGCGCACCGCCGGGGAAGCGCACCGCGAAGCCGGGGTCGCTGCCATCGAGGTTCCGGATGAACCAGGCCGGGCCTCCCTCGGATGCCTGCTCGATGAGGAGCGAGTCGCCCCGGACGTCGACGCTGACGATCGCCGATTCGGGACCGCTCGCATCTGCCAGGACGATGGTCGACTCGTAGGTTCGAAGGTCGACGGCCCGGAGGTCGCCGGTGCCGAACTGCTCCGTTGAGTAGTCGTTGACGAAGGCGTAGGGCACGCCGTCGATGACCGCTCCACCGGCGAGGCGTCCGCGGCTGCTGAGCACGACGGGTGCGTCGGCGAGGGTCGGATAGTGGCGCACGATCTCGTTGCGGACCACGCTGCTGTCGTCCACCCACGTGAGTACCGATTCGTCGGCCAACATCACCGCGTCGAGGAGCTGCTCGCCTGTTTCGCTCGCATCGATGAGATCGGTCTCCGTGCCCGCCTCGGCGTCCACCCCGATGAAGCGGGTGCCGTCGATGATCGCCGTGAGGGTGTAGTCAGCGGTGCCGATCGGCAAGACCGGGTCATCGACGACATCGGGTTCCTCGCCGGTGTCTGGGGTGGGGTCGGCGTCGCCGTCCGTCGAGTCGGTGTCGGGGGCGGGCTCCGGGTCCGGGTTCGGCTCGGTGACGACATCGTTTTCGATCGCGCCTTCGTCATCGCTGAAGAGCGCGGTCGCGCCGAGGCCACCGAAGAGGGCGAGGGCGCCGACCGCGAGGCCGGCTGCGGCCCGGCGGCGATTCGTGATCTGGCGGGCTCGGCGCTCGACGCCGTCGAACGACGGGGTGATGGTGGGCACGGCGTCGACGCGGCCGCGGACGCTGTCGCCGAGCAGGGCGCCGAGTTCGTCGTCGGTGAGTGGGGACTTCGGGGTGGTGTTCATCGGTCGATCACCTTGCGGAGGTCGTCGAGGCCGCGAGCGGCCAGGCTGCGAACGGTTGCGGGGCGGACGCCGAGGTGTTCGGCGATCTCGTCGTCGGGCATGTCGGCGTAGAAGCGAAGCACCAGCACGATTCGGCGCTTGGGGGAGAGGGCGGCGAGGGCGTCGGCGAGGTACTCGTCCTGCGCCGGCGTGCTCGAGGGTCCCGCCGGCGGCGAGATCCGGCGGCGGACCTCACGTTTGCGGAGTTCGCCCTTGGCGCCGTTGACCACCGAGGTTCGGAGGTAGGCGCCGGGGCGGTCGAGCCGGTCGTAGCGGCGAAGGGTGTGGGCGAAGGCGTCCTGCACGATCTCCTCGGCCCGGTCGGGCGAGTCGACGAGCGCTCGGGCGAGGCGCACCATCGTGGGGTACTCCTGGCGCCAGAGGTCGTCCATCGACGCCGCCGTCGGGGCGGGGGTCGGGACGCCTGGGAGCGGGTCGGTTTCCAGAATCATCACCCCCCACCGACGCGTGGGGTGCCGATGCTGTTGCACCGGCGGAGAAGAAATCTCGCGATCAGGTCCGGCGCCGGCGCGCGACTTCCTTCTGCAGACCCGAGCAGTACAGGACGAACGACGCCTCGACGTTCGGTGGCACCCGCACGAACGGCCGCAGGATGCCCGAGACCTCCTCGGTGACGGTGATGCGGCAGCCCTTGCGAGTCGGTTCGATCTCAAAGGTCCGCTCGGCCCGGAACAGCTTCAGCGGAAGTCCGCCGACCAGCACGAGGCGGTCGGGCTCGTCAGCCTCGGCGACCCGCATGCGGACCATGCGTTCGGGGGTGAGGTCGGTGCGCATCCGCACGTACCCACCTTCGGTGGCTTCGCCCTCGATCTCGATCACGCCGGAGTCCCACTCGGGGTACGCCTCGAAGTCGGTGACGACATCCCAGACCTCTTCAGGGGAGGCGGAGATCGCCAGGCTCGAGGATGCGCTCATGCCCCGAACCGTAGATCACCGGTCGGGGTCCACCCGCAGAAGCGACGGATCACCCGGGCAATGGTCCTCCACGATCACCGGCGCCAGGTCGACCCAGCTCTGTGGGAACACGAGGTCGGACCGGAGGCCTTGCATGGTGGCGCACATCTGGGGGAGATCGGGAACGGCGGTCGCGCTGATGGCGGCGATCTCGGCCGCAGCCTCGGCGTCGGTGATCTCGCCGGCCGTGACCCGCGCTCGGATTTCTTCGACGGCTGGTGCGTCGTTCGGATCGAACTGACGGCTGCAATCGAACCGGATGTGATCCCAGCAGACCTCCGAGCCGGCGAACGGGTTGTCGATCGTCGGGCCCGAGAACGGGAACTGGTTCGGGTCGCCGTCGTCGATGGCGATCTGCCGCACCAGGAACTCGCCCGGGTTCGGCTCGCTCATCCACACGCGGATCTCCTGGCCCATCGAGTCGGTGACCGTGACGACCGTGAAGGGTTCGTCGGCGAAGGGTGGCTCGGCCTGCTCGACCCCATCGATGGCGAATGGCGGGATCGGATCGACGTAGAGCGCGCCGATCTCAGCGACCCGCCGGAAGATCAGTGCGTCGGCATACGGCGCTTGCGGATCCTCCAAGAAGGACTCGAGCACGTCCGCGACGATCGGTCCCGAAGTCGGCGTCCCGAACACGCGCTCGTCGACGCGTGGCTCGGCGTTGACGATCTCGATGAAGGCGGTCAGGTCCAGCGTGAACCGCATCGAGATGAAGTCGCGCTCGGCGATCGTCGTCAGGACGAAGTCGGCGAGCTCGGCGGGGTCGTCGTAGGGGATCGAGTCGTAGAAGGGCTCGAAATCGCCCGCCGCGATGGGCGCTGACCCGGCGTTGTCCGGCGTCGAGAACGGCAAGGCTGCGGGGTCGCCGCCTTCGGTGGCGAACTGCCGGACCCGGAAACGGCCCTCGGGGTCGGTAGTGAACGTGACGACCACCTCGGTTCCGTCGCCGAGCGTGCCGATCAGGCCGCCCGTCTGATCGGTCGTGTCGATGACCGATCGATCGGTGACGCCAGCCGAGAGGTCCAGTCGGAAGGCACCGATGCGCGCGCCGGCCTCCATCCAGCGCTGGAACTGCTCCATGAACTGGTTGAGGTCGGTATCGACGAGGAGGGGGTAGTCCGCTTCGGGCGAGTCCCAAGCCGGTTCGTCGACGAACAGGCCCTCGGTCTCCTGCTCGAACGGATACCACGGGTCAGACCTCCGCAGTGCGGTGCTCGACTCGAGGTCGAGCAGCATCGTCGCCGCGTGGTAGTCGCCGCGGTTCCATGCGTCGAGGAAGGCATCGAGTGCCGCTAGGTTGTCTGGAAACGCCCGGTCTTTCGGCAGTCGCTCCGGAAA
>CAZEML010000194.1:0-8520 GCA_964513285.1 uncultured Candidatus Nemicrothrix sp. | reverse complement strand
AGTCGGAGTCGAACGCGATGTGGGCGCTGTCGTTGCCGCAGCCGTTCGCCACGTCGGTCAACGCCGGTGCCGGCGGCTACTTCAGCCCGATCATCCGTCGCTACATGATGATGACCGAGGCGCCTGAGTTGATCGGCTGCATGGTGGCCCTGAAGGACCGCAAGCACGCACTCAACAACCCGTACGCCCACCTGCATCAGCCCGACCTGACGTTCGAGCAGGTCGTCGAGTCGCCGATGCTGTGGGATCCGATCCGCTACAGCGAGACGTGCCCGTCCTCGGATGGCGCGTGCGCGGTCGTGCTCGGCAGCGAGAAGGTCGCCGAGGCCCACGACGGGCCCGTCGCCTGGATCAAGGGCATCGCCATGCGTTCGGAGTCGGGCTCCTTCGCCGGCCGCAACATGGTGTCGCCCGCGGCGTCGGAGGCCTGCGCCAACGACGTGTTCGCCCAGGCCGGCATCCACGATCGCCGCAAGGAGGTCGACGCCGTCGAGATGTACGTGCCGTTCTCCTGGTACGAGCCGATGTGGCTGGAGTCGCTCGGCTTCGCCGAGAAGGGCGAGGGCTGGAAGATGGTCGAGGAGGGCGCCACGTCGATCGACGGCGGCGATCTTCCGGTCAACTGCTCGGGCGGCGTGCTCTCGTCGAACCCGATCGGGGCGTCCGGCATGATCCGCTTCGGCGAAGCCGCACTTCAGGTCATGGGCCTCGCCGGCGACCATCAGGTCGACGGCGCCAAGACCGCGGTCGGCCACGCCTACGGCGGCGCCGCGCAGTACTACGCCATGTGGGTGGTCGGCGCCGAGAAGTAGCAGAACATCGTTCGACACGGCATGGCGGGTGCGCCACACTCGTCGCCATGATCAGAATTCTCGGTCCCGGCGGACTGATCTTGTTCGTGGCCTACGTCTACGCGGTGATCGATGTGATCTCGACCGACGAGGTCATCATCCGCAATCTCCCGAAGATCACGTGGTTGTTCATCGTGCTCTTGTTCCCGGTGGTCGGCATCGTGGCCTGGTTTGCGCTCGGCCGCCCGGTCGGTGCAGGGCTCACGCCCGGGTCGACCCACACCGGTCCGACGCGAACCTGGATGGATCCCAACGTGCGGGAGCGACGTCCGCCGCCGAGAGGCATCGAGGACCGCGACGATTGGGAGCCGACCTCGACAGCGTCGAAGGCGGCCGGTGAGGGCAAGGAGAGTGCGGCTGCCCGCGAGCGTCGGCTGCTCGAATGGGAGGCCGAGCTCAAGCGTCGCGAAGAGGCGATGGGTACCGCGGAGGACGACGACCAGAGCTGACCGAAATGGCGGGCCGGGTCCGACACGATCGGGCACGCTGGATCGATGGCCGTGAGCGTTCGCCGAATCCGTCCCGATGAAGGCCCGTTGCTGAAGCAGGTCCGCCTCGCCGCGCTCGCCGACACCCCGTCGGCGTTCGCGAAGACGCACGCGGAGGAGTCGGCCTACGACGAGTCCGAGTGGACGCGCCGGGCGACGGAGTGGTCCGACGGGCCGGACGGGGCGACGTTCTTCGTCGAGGTCGACGGTGAGGTGCAGGGGCTCGTCGGCGGGCATCGGCCCGGTGGCGCGGAGCTGGTGTCGATGTGGGTGCGGCCCGAGGCGCGGGGAACCGGTGCCGCGGAGGCGTTGGTCGACGCCGTCGTGACGTGGGCGGCGGGGCCGGTCGAGCTGTGGGTCACCCAGGGGAACGATCGGGCGATCGCGTTCTATCGCCGGATGGGGTTCGTCGAGACCGACGACTTCCAGCCACTCCCATCCGATCCGTGCAAGAACGAGGTGCGCATGCGCCTCGTTCCGGAGTGAGACGCGAGGCGTTCCGGGGTGAGACGCGAGGTGCGCATGCGCCTCGTTCCGAGGTGATCAGGGCAGGCGCTGGAACCAGGCGAGGCTGAGCAGGCTGGTGATGAAGGCGAAGGCGAGGGCGAAGCCGACGAACCAGTCGCTGATGTCCTCGTCGATCGTCTCGAAGCCGACGGCGGTGCCGATGTCGTCGTAGACGGCGGCCAACTCTGCCGCGGACGAGGTGGCGAAGAACTGTCCGCCGGTGCGTTCGGCGACGCTGCGCATCGCGTCCTCTCGGACCGGCACGGGCACCGTCATGAACGAACCGGGGAAGTCGGGGTCTTCGATCGTGACCTCGCCGTTCTCGGTGCCGAGCGCGACCGCCGAGATCGAGATGCCGGCCTGCACCGATTGGGCGATGGCGGTGTCGAGCGGTGGCGAGTCGTCGATGGTCGGCTCGCCGTCGGAGAGCAGCACGATCACCGCGGGCGGCTCGCTGTCGGCGTCGAAGTCGAGGTCGTCGAGGGAGTCTTCGAGTAGGTCGAGCGAGGCGTCGATCGCTCCGCCGGTGTTGGTGAACGGGCCGAGTTCGAGGTTGTCGATCGCGTCGTCGACGAGTCGGCGGTCGTTGGTGGGCGGCATCTGTACGACCGGGATCTCGTCGAAGGACACGATGCCGATGTCGATGCCATCCGGCGCGTTCTCGACGAACTCCCGGGCCGCTTGCTGGGCGGCGCCGATGCGGGACGGCTCGACGTCTTCGGCCCCCATCGAGAGCGAGGTGTCGATGGTGAGGATCACGATCGCCCGCTCGCGGGGAACTTCACGTTCTCGGGCCGGCCCGGCGAAGGCGACGATGAGAAGGCCGAGCACGGTCAGGAAGGTGACCGCGACGATGTGGCGACGCCATCCGGGGCGGCGGGGGGCGACCGCGTCGAGGAGCGAGGCGTCGGAGAACTCGAGGGCGTACTTGCCCCGCCGGCTCTGGGTGACGACGTAGACGAGGAGGATCGCGGCGAGGCCGACGAACAGCCAGAGCCGAACCGGGTCGAGGAAGGTCATGCTCTCGGCCTCCGGCCGGCTCGGCGACGCCGCTGGTCGACGAACTTCGCGAGTTCGAGCACCCAGTCGTCGGAGGTGCGGAGCACGAGATGGTCGGCGCCCGCCTCGCGCACCCGTCGGGCGTGATCGGCGAGGCGTTCGCGACCGGCGGCCGCATAGCGCTCGCGGAGCTTGCGGCTTCGGGTGTCGACCTCGCGCACCGCACCGGTCTCGCGGTCGCGGAGCTCGATGAGGCCGACGTTCGGGAGTTCGAGTTCTCGGGGGTCGACGACTTCGACGACGAGGGTCTCGTGCCGGCGGCTGACCGCCTTCAGCGGTTCGTCCCACGCCGGATCGAGCAGGTCGGAGACGACCACGGCCAGGCCTCGGCGCCGTGACGGCCCGCTGATGCGGTGGAGCGCGTCGCCCAGATGAGCGCCCGAGCCCGGGGTGCCGGGCTGATGGGTCGCTAACCGCTGGAGCAGCGCCAACAGGTTGCGGCGGCCGGTGCGGGCCCGGAGTTCGGTGAGCGCGGACCCGTCGGTGACGATCGCACCGAGCCGGTTGCCGGTGCGATCGGTCAGGATGCCGATCGCGGCGACCACGGCCAGCGCCAGGTCGGCCTTGCGACGCACCGCAGTGCCGAAGTCGATGCTGGGGGAGAGGTCGACGACGATGGTCGTCTCGAGCTCACGGTCCGCGATCGTGTCCCGCACGTGCGGGGTCGCCATGCGGGCGGTGACGTTCCAGTCCATGCGGCGGATGTCGTCGCCGGGCTGGTACTCACGGGCTTCGCCGGGCTCGGCCCCGAGGCCGCTGACGAGACCCCGGTAGTCACCCTGGAGCAGGCCGTCGAGACGGCGTTCGACGTCGAGCTCCAACCGGCGGAGGAGCTCCCGTGTGCGTTCGTCGGCGAGTGCCGTGGTGCTCATGAAGTCGGCGCCGGGGGCGGGGGCGCGAACTCCTCGTCGCCGAAGTCGTCGACGCCGGGATCTTGGGTGGTGGGCGAAACGAGGGCGGCCGGGACCGTCGCCAGGATCCGATGCAGCAGATGTTCGACATCGATGTCGACGGCGAGCGCTTCATAGGACGGCACGATGCGGTGCCGCAGCACGTCGGGCGCGATGTCGAACACGTCCTGGGGGACGACGTAGTCGCGGCCGCGCAGGGCGGCGAGCGCTCGTCCGGCGGCGACGAGGCCGAGCGACGCGCGAGGGCTGGCGCCGTAGTCGATGTACTGCCCGAGATCGCTCATGCCGAACGCGCCCGGGTTGCGGGTCGACAGCACCAGGTTGACGGCGTAGTCGAGCACGCCCTGGTCGACGATCATGTCGCGCGCACGCTGTTGCCAGGCGAGGATCGACTCGGGGTCGAGCACCTGCTCGGCGTGGGGCACCGACGTGCCCATCCGCTTGACGATCTCCATCTCTTCGCTCGCCGACGGGTAGTCGATGAGGACCTTCATCAAGAACCGGTCGCGCTGAGCCTCGGGCAGGGCGTAGACCCCTTCGGACTCGATCGGGTTCTGGGTCGCGAGCACGAGAAACGGCGTCGGTACGTCGAAGGTCTCGCCGCCGATCGTGACGTGGCCTTCGCCCATGACCTCGAGCAACGCCGACTGGACCTTGGCGGGCGCTCGGTTGATCTCGTCGGCCAACACGAAGTTGGCGAAGATCGGCCCGAGTTCGGTGTCGAACGCCTCCGACGAGGCCCGGTAGATACGGGTGCCGGTGATGTCGGCGGGCAACAGGTCGGGGGTGAACTGAATCCGGGAGAACGTGCCGCCGGTGGTCTCGGCCATCGTGCGGACGGCGAGTGTCTTCGCGAGCCCGGGCGGACCTTCGAGCAGACAGTGGCCACCGGCGATCAGCGCCACGATCAGCCGTTCGAGGAGATGTTCCTGGCCGACGATCACTCGACGGAACTCGACGAGGGCCCGTTCGAGGGAGGGGAGTTCGGCAGGTTCGGTCATGGAGAGGCTCCGCGGTCGAGACCCGATCGCCACTTGATGCAGGCTTTCGGTACGAGATGGTCCGCTGCACCGGTGGCAGTGACCGTGGCGAACCCTACGCGCGACCGAACGACTCTGGACGACGCCCCGACCGCTAGCGTCGGCACCATGCGGATTCTGGTGGTGGACGACGAGGTCGAATTGGCCGAGGCGGTGGCTCGTGGCCTTCGTCGCGAGGGCTATGCGGTCGATCTCGCGTTCGATGGGCCCGAGGCGCTCTCCAAGGCCGAGCTGACGCCCTACGACCTCGTGTGCCTCGACCTCACCATGCCCGGCATGGACGGTCTCGAGGTGTGCGCCCGCCTCCGCGAGAACCCGCCCGACGACGTCCAGCCCCGCATCCTCATGCTGACCGCTCGCGACAGCATCGAAGAACGCATCGAGGGGCTCGACCACGGCGCCGACGACTATCTGATCAAGCCGTTCGCGTTCGGGGAGCTCACCGCTCGGGTCCGTTCGCTGATGCGGCGCGAAGCCGCGAGCTCCAACTCGGTCTTCACCGTCGGCGACATCGAGCTCGACGACGCCAAGAAGCGGGCCCGTCGCGGCGACCGCGAGCTCGACCTCACCGCCAAGGAGTTCGCCCTCCTGCGCTACTTCATGGCCCACGTCGATCAGGTCCTCAGCCAGGAGCACCTGCTCGAGCACGTGTGGGACGAGCACGCCGATCCCTTCACCAACACGGTGCGGGTCACGGTCGGCACGTTGCGCCGCAAGCTCTCCGACGACGACGAACCGCAGGCGATCGAGACCGTCATCGGCTCGGGCTATCGCCTCATCGATCCCGAAGGCACCACCGCGTGAACGAGGATCCGCTCGCCGTTCGCGCCGCCGAGCGTCTGCCCGGGTGGGCCGGTTCGATCCGGTTCCGCCTGATGGTCCTCTATTCCGTTCTCCTCTTCGGCTTGGCGACCGTCGTCGTCGGTGGCATCTACGCCGGTGTTGCCCGGAGCCTCGAGAATCAGGACGTGTCGCGCACCGCGGAAGCGGTCGAGTTCTTCACCGACTCCCAGGGTCGCGACTTCATCGCGACCTTCGAGTTCGAGTACGAGGATCCCCTCGCCCTGTTCGAACGCACCGTCAACGAGCGGGCACTCGATCAGCTCCGCAACTACGCCTTCGGGGCGCTCGGGTTGCTCTTCATCGGCAGCCTCGGGGTCGGTTGGTTCGTCGCCGGCCTGGTGCTCAGACCCGTCGGCCGGATCACGTCGGTGGCGAGAGAGATCTCCGGCACCGACCTCAGTCGCCGGATCGAACTCGAGGGACCCGACGACGAGCTCAAGGCGCTCGCCGACACCTTCGACGACATGCTCGAGCGCCTCGATCTCGCCTTCGAGAACCAGAAGGAGTTCATCCACGAGGCCAGCCACGAGCTGCGCAACCCGTTGGCGGTCATCCGCACCAACGTCGACGTGGTGATGTCCGATCCCGACGCGCATCCCGAAGATCTCCGGTCGGCGGGCGAGGTGGTCGGCCGCTCCGCCGAGCGCATGACCACGCTCGTCGACGACCTGCTCGTCTACGCCCGCCACGGCACCCGCACGATGCGCGAAGAGGAGTTCGACCTCGTCGGCCTCGTCGACGATCTCGCCGAGGAGTTCGCGGCGCCGGCCGAAGCCGCGGGGCTGCAGCTCGGCAAGCAGCTCGCGGCCGAACCGCTCCCCGTGTCCGGCGACAGCCCTGCGGTTCGCCGTGCGGTGGCCAACCTGCTCGCCAACGCGGTCCGGCTCGCGCCGGAAGGCACGACGGTCACCGTCTCCGCCGACCGCTTCGACGACTGGAACTTCATCTCCGTCGCCGACGAAGGCCCCGGCATCGCGCCCGAGAACCACGTGCGGGTGTTCCAGCGGTTCTGGCGCGGCGATCGCGGTCAGGCCCGTCAGCAGGGCCGATCCGGTCTCGGGCTCACGATCGTCCGCCAGATCGTCGAGTCACACGGCGGTCGAGTCGACCTGGCCTCCGACGTCGGGCGCGGTTCGACCTTCGTGCTGTGGTTCCCTCGCAGCATCAACTCGCCGGTGCCGGCCCCCGCGGACTAGTCGCTCGCCGGCAGGTCGGGGAGCAGCTTCCACTCGACCTCGGTGTCGAACAGCTGAAAGCCGCGGGCCTCGTAGTTGGCCCGAGCGTTGGGTCCGTCGAGCGAACAGGTGTGGAGCCACACCCGATGGGCTCCCTCGAGCGAGAAGCCGTACTCGATCGCCTTGGCGAGGAACCAACCTCCCAGTCCCTGGCCGTGCACGTCGGTCGCGAGACCGAAGTAGCGGATCTCGACATCGCCACCGGCGTTCTCGTACTCGACGTAACCGGCCGGCGTGCCGCCGACCATGCAGGTCAGGTGGTGGTAGTCCGATGCGGCGAGCCGGTCCGCCCACTGCTCGTCGGTCCACTCGTGGCGGTCGATCCAGTACCAGGGCTCGCCGACATAGTGATAGAGCCACTGGGCGAAGGCGACGGTCGGCCGCTCGGCCACGACCAGCTCGGCCTCGACCCGCGGCGGCTTCGGGGCCGGCAGAGTCGCCGGGTCGGTGATCTCGAGGTGCCAGGTGGTCACCTCGACCGCATCCGGAGTGTGAGGTCCGACCGTAGAGCTGTTGTCTGAAGACACCGCTTGAGCGTGCCACACCGCCCGCCGATGGAGCCTTCGAGGCGCCGGGGAATCTTTCGGCCGATTTTCTCGTTGCCTTACCAAACCTTTCGCCTTCACCCCGTACCTTCCGCACATGGATCGATACCCGATCGACAATTCGTCCGACGAAGAACCCCCCGCTTCGTCGGTCTGGCCCGCCGAAGAGCGGCCGCACGCAGCAGACAGCACCGAGCTGGGTTCTCCCCCCGTGTCCAGCTCGACTCCGTTCCCCCCAACGGAGCCTGCGGCGAGCCGCCCGGCGGGCCCCAACTCGCCTCACACCGACCCCACCTCGACCCCCACCAGTTCTGTCGCACCCGTACCCCCGCCGCCTCCCCCCAGCGGCGGTTCCCCCTCCGGCTACGGGGCGACCCCTCCGACCACTCCCTGGGCCACCCCGCCTCGGTCGAGTGGTGCCCCTCGTCCGGCTGACCACATCTCCTCCCCCTCCAGTGGGTTGGCCGGACCCCCTACAACGTCACCCGTCACCCCGACCGCGGAACCAACGCCTCTCGGTTCCAGCAACGGACGGTGGCGGGTGGCGGCCGGGGGCCTCGCCGGCATGGCGCTCAGCGCTGCGCTCGTCGGTGGCGGCTACGCCATCGGCATCCGCGACGCCGACGATCCCGCCCCGGTTGTGCAGGAGAGCGCCGCGACGCCGGCGATCGCCACCCCCGACCAGCAGCAGGTGCCGGCGACGACCGCTCCGCCTCTCACCGGTGATGACGAGGTCGAGCCGGTGACCGCGGTCGCCCGAGCGTTGTCGCCATCGATCGTTCGGATCGACACCGGCGTGGGTCAGGGATCCGGCATCGTCTGGGACGCGGCCAACGGCTACATCATCACCAACGACCACGTCACCGACGAAGCGTCGACGGTGGCGGTCCTCTTCGACAACGGCGTCGAGGTGTCCGGCGTGGTCGTCGGTGGCGACCCGGCCCGCGACGTCGCCGTCGTGCAGGTCGACCCCGACGAGGTCGACCTCGTCGCCGCCACGTTCGCCCCGACCGAAACGGTCGAGGTCGGGCAGTTGGCCGT
>CAZEML010000193.1:0-8585 GCA_964513285.1 uncultured Candidatus Nemicrothrix sp. | reverse complement strand
ACCAGGTGCGCTTCATCGAGTACATGGACGTGGGCGGCGCCACTGCCTGGACGCCGGAGCAGGTCGTGCCGGCGAAGGAGATCGTGGCCGAGCTCGAGGCGCTGCACGGGCCCGCACGCGAGATCGACTCGCCCGCCGCGGCCCCCGCCGGGATGGTCGCCCCGCCGCCGTTGCAGCCCATCCCCGAACGCTCGGTACCGATCGGCGCGATCGCCGCAGTGGTCGCCCTGCTCGCCGTCGTCGGCGCGATCTTCCTCCTCAGTCGCAGCGGCGACACCGAGACGACCGAACCCGAAGCCACCACGACCACGACCGAGGCGGCGACGACGACCACCACCGAGGCGGCGACGACGACCACCGCCGAGGCGACCACGACGACCTCGTCGACCACGAGCTCGTCGACCACCACCAGCAGCACATCATCGACGAGCACGACGACCACCACCACGACCCCGGTGCGCGTCGCCTCCCCCGGTCCGGTCACCCTCGGCGAGACCGGCCTCGAATTCGACACCGGCTCGCTCGTCCAGTTCGGGCAAAGCGACACCGCCGTCCTCACCGCGATCGCCGGTGTGCTCGGCGAGCCCGACTCCGACTCGGGGCTGACCCAGAACGACTTCTGCGCCGGGCCGACCGCCCGGTTCGTCCGCTACGGCAACCTCGAGCTCGTGTTCACGAGCTCCGGTGACGACGAAGACTCGCCGCTCGTGTTCACCCAGTGGTACGCCGACGGCCACCGCGACCCCACCGGTCTCGTCACCCCTGAAGGCCTCGGCGAGTCATCCACCGTCGGCTTCCTCGAAGTCACCTTCCCCGGCGCGTTCGTCCTCGTTCCGCCGTTCGAAGACGACATCGTCGGCATCTTCGCCGTCACCAACCCCCAGACCGGCGGCGTGTTGAACGGCACCACCCTGGGCCTCGACCCCGAAGGCGTCGTCACCAGCCTCTGGGCCGGCGACAGCTGCACCCGAGTCTTCACCTGATGTTCGCTGCGGCCTCGCGACACCTTCGGTGTCGCTCGGCTCGCAGATGCTGCCCACCGAACCGACCGGCGGAGCCGGATCGGTTCTCGACGGCTCCCCAGGTGTCGCTCGGCTCGCGGATGCTGCCCGCCGAACCGGCCGGCGGAGCCGGATCGGTTCTCGAACCGCTGCCCCGGCCGACGCTCGACACCCTGCTGTCGCACACTTGTGGAACGCTCCCGCGCTGGTGTTCCACAACCGTGCGACAACCGGGGACGGTGCCCGCGCCGCAGGTCCGTGCTCCGAGGCTTCAGCGGGTTGTGAGGTCGGGCGGCCCGTCGACGTCGAAGGGCACGGGACCGACGCTCAGCCTGCGGTGCGGGCCTTGATGATGTTGAGGGCCGAACCGGCCTTGAACCACTCGATCTGATCCTCGCTGAAGGTGTGGTTGGTCAGGAACGAGATCGTCTCGCCGGACGGCTTCGTGACCTCGACGGTGACCGGCTGGTCCTCGGCGAGATCACCGAGACCCCGCACCGCGATGCGGTCATCCTGCTCGATCCGGTCGTAGTCGGCGGGATCGGCGAAGGTCAACGGGATCATGCCCTGCTTCTTCAGGTTGGTCTCGTGGATCCGAGCGAAGCTCCGGGCGATCGCCACGACGCCGCCCCGGAAGCGAGGCTCCATCGCCGCGTGCTCGCGGCTCGAACCCTCACCCATGTTCTCGTCGCCGATCACGACCCACTGGATGCCGGCCTCGTGGTAGTCCTTCGCCAGCTCCGGGAACAGCTTCACCGACCCGTCGATCGCCGACTTCCCGTGACCGACCTCGTACTCGGAGCCATCGGCCTGTCGGAATGCGTTGACCGCGCCCAGGTACAGGTTGCCGGAGATGTTCTCGAGGTGGCCGCGGTACTTCAGCCACGGTCCGGCCATCGAGATGTGATCGGTCGTGAACTTGCCCTGCGCCTTCACCAGGACGGGCAGGTCCTCGTAGTCGTCGCCGTCCCACGGGGCGAACGGTTCGAGCAGTTGCAGCCGGTCCGAGGTGGGCGACACGCGCACGACGATGTCGGAGCCGTCGTCGGGGGGCGGCAAGAACATCGACGTGCCGTCCTCGAACCCGCCGTCGGGAAGTTCGACCGCCTCGCCGACGCTCAGCCGCACCTCGTCGCCGTCCGCGTTCGTGAGCGTGTCGGTCTTCGGATCGAAGTCGAGCGTGCCGGCGAGCGCGAGTGCCACCACCGTCTCCGGCGAGGTCACGAACGCGAGGGTGGCGGCGTCGCCGTCGTTGCGCTTGGGGAAGTTGCGGTTGTAGCTCGTGACGATCGTGTTGGCCGTGCCTTCCGCCCCCTCACGGTCGTCACGCTTCCACTGGCCGATGCACGGTCCACAGGCGTTGGCGAGCACGACCCCACCCATGGCCTCCAGCGGCTGGAGGAAGCCGTCGCGCTGGATCGTCCGCATCGTCGCTTCCGACCCGGGCGTGACCATGAACGGCACCTTGGCGGTGAGGCCCTTCGCGGCCGCGTCCTTCGCGATCGAGGCCGCCCGGGAGATGTCCTCATACGACGAGTTGGTGCACGAACCGACGAGCGCGGCGGAGATCTCCAGGGGCCAGCCCGCCTCCTTGGCCTCGGCGCCCAACTCGGAGAGCTTGCGGGCGAGGTCGGGCGTATGGGGGCCGTTGATCAGCGGCTCGAGCTCGTCGAGGTCGATCTCGATGAGCTGATCGAAGTAGGCGGCGGGGTCGTCGTAGACCTCGTCGTCGGCTCGCAGATGATGGGCGACGGCGCGTGCGGCGTCGTCGACGTCCTCGCGGCCGGTGGCCTTGAGGTAGCGGCTGGTGGCGTCGTCGTAGGCGAAGACCGACGTGGTCGCGCCGATCTCCGCGCCCATGTTGCAGATCGTGGCCTTGCCCGTGCAGCTGAGGCCCTCGGCGCCGGGACCGAAGTACTCGACGATGGCGCCGGTGCCGCCCTTCACCGTGAGGATCTCCGCCACCTTCAAGATGACGTCCTTCGGTGCGGCCCAGCCCCACAGTTCGCCGGTGAGCTTCACGCCGATCAGCTTCGGCCATCGCACGTTCCACGGGAAGCCCGTCATCACGTCGACCGCGTCAGCCCCGCCGACGCCGACCGCGAGCATGCCGATGCCGCCGCCGTTCGGCGTGTGGGAGTCGGTCCCGATGATCATCCCGCCCGGGAAGCCGTACTGCTCGAGTACGACCTGGTGGATGATTCCCGACCCCGGCTTCCAGAAGCCGCCGCCATAGCGAGCCGACACCGACTCGAGGAAGTCGTAGACCTCCTCGTTGTTGTCGACCGCGGCCATGAGGTCACGCTTGCCGTCGACCCGGGCCTGGATCAGGTGGTCGCAGTGGGTCGTGGTGGGGACCGCGACCTCGTCGAGCCCCGCGGTCATGAACTGCAGCCATGCCATCTGGGCGGTGGCGTCCTGCATGGCGACCCGGTCGGGGCGCAGGTCCACATAGGAGTCGCCGCGTACGAGCTCCTGGTCGGGCCGATCGAGATGATTGATCAGGATCTTCTCCGACAAGGTGAGTGCCCGCCCGAAACGAGTCCGGGCGGCGCCGATGCGCTCGTCGAGGGTGGCGTACACGCCTCGGATCAGCTCGATGGGGGTGGACGCGGCGACAGCCATGCTGGTTCCTCTCGGGGGATGCGGACCGGCGCTGCGCCGCCCGCGGCGCTCCTTCGCGTGGCAGCCTAGAACGCGAGAGGGTGCTGGTCGGCCCGAAGCGTTGCCCGCGAGACCAGGAACGACGAGAGAAGCGAACCCGCCGCTGTGAGAACCCCGCGCTACCAACAGATCGCCGACGCGGTCCGCACCCGGATCCTCGCCGGCGAATTCGCGGCCGGCCGGTTGCTGCCGTCGGAGTCGGGTCTCGGTTCGGAGTACGACGCGAGTCGGGTCACGGTCCGCCGAGCGCTCGAACAGCTCCGCGACGAAGGCCTGCTGGCCAGCCGACAGGGGCTCGGCTGGTACGCGACTGCGGATCAGGTCCGCCAACCGCTCGACGAGCTCGACACCCTCGAACATCAGCTCGCGACGTCCGGGGTCAGCGCGGCCCGCCACGTCCTCGACTTCTCGTTCGTCGACGCACCACCGGCCGCGGCCGCGGCCCTCGACGCCGACCGGGTGCTCGAGGTTCGCCGCCTCAACCTCGCCGACGGCGAGCCGTTCGCTCGGGTGACGGTGTGGTGTCCCGAGGCGCTCGGGTCGTCGCTCTCCCGCGACGATGTCGAAGCGCGGCCGTTCTACGAGTTGCTCGCCGAGACCGCCGGTCTGTTGTTGGCCGGGGCGAGCCAGACGATCGTCGCGGGGGCGGCGTCAGCCGACGATGCCGAACTCCTCGGCGTGCCGGTGGGATCGCCGGTGCTGATCTGTGAACGCGTGACCCGTTCTGCCGATGGAGACAGCGTGTTGTTCAGCGAGCACGTCTATCCCGGCCACCGCATGGCGTTCACCGTCGACCTCGTTCCCGGGGCGCGCACCGAGGCTCCCGCCGGACTGCGGCTGGTGGAGTGAACGGGTCGGTTTGGTGTGGGCGCGGCGTCGCCCTCTTCGTCGCGCTCGGCTTGCTGGCCGCGGCCTGTGGCGAGGATGTCGAGGTCGGGCGGGACGAAGCGATCGAGGTCCTCGTGCTCGATGGCGTGCCGCGTGAACGAGCCGAGTGCATCATCGATGGCGCCGACGGGGTGATCAGCCTCGCCAAGGTCACCGGAGTCGACACCGACATCACCGAAGACGAGCTGACCGACCTCGCACGCGTGTCGGCCTCGTGCGTGTTCATCGACGACACGTCGGTGGGCGTCATCGACGACCAGCCCCGTGAGCTCGACGCCGAAGGCGCCGGCATCGAGTTCGACATCGCGGCCGAGGTCGAACGCCTCGTCAGCGGCGGGATCGCCCCGGCGGTCGCCGAGTGTGTTGGCATCGCGCTGTCCGCGTCGCCGGATCCGGCCGCGGCTGCAGCGAGCGACAACTTCTTGACCGAAGCGGTCCGGATCTGCGAGCCCTGAGCCCGGCGCTGACTCGGCGCTAGCCTGCGACCCGTGGATGAACCCTCGGCGCCCACCGCGGAGCGGGCGGCGCTCTGGATGATCGCCGCCGTCGGGGTGGTGGCTCGGCTTCGACAACTGACCGCCGGGCGTTCCTTGTGGCTCGACGAGACCTTCGTCGCGCTCGATCTCCAACAACAGACGCTGATGGAGTCACTGATCGACGGCTCGCCCCGGAACCAGCTGGCCCCGGCCGGATTCTGGGCGGTCAGCCATGCCGCCGAGACCGTCTCCTCGGCCGAGTGGGTCCTGCGCGCCTTCCCGTTCGTCGGCGGGCTGGTCCTGGTCGCGCTCGCCGTCGTCTACGCCGAGCGGCACCTCGCCTCGGTCGCGGCGCGGGTGCTGCTCGTCGCGACGGTCGCGTGGTCCCCGGTGCTCGTGCACTACGCCGCGGAGCTGAAGCAGTACGGCCTGGAAGCGACGGTCTCGATGGCCGCCGCGTTCGCGATCGCGGCACGGGATCGCATCGGGACGACCGGCCGGGTCGGGCTCGGACTCCTGTTCCTCAGCCTGAGCATGCCGGCGCTGCTGCTCGTGCCGCTCCTCGGGTTGATGTGGCTGGCGGACGAGGTCGCCCAGCACGGAACGGGGCCGGCGATCCGGCGACTCGCGCTTCCCGGCACGGTGCTCGCCGTCGGCCAGGTCGGATTGTTGGCGTACGCGCTGCGGGTCGAGCCCGACATGATGCAGGGCTTCTGGGTCGACGCTTTCGCTCCGCTGCCGACGAGCGGGTCGGCGCTCCGGTGGTGGGTCGAGTCGGCGGTCGGCGCGGGCGATCTCGCCCTGTTGAGTTCCGGGATCGCCAGCCATGAGATCCGCGGCGACATCTTCTCGTTCGCTCCCGTGGCGGTCGCGACCGCGCTGTGGGCGCTGGTGGTCGGTGGCGGCCTGGTGGCGTGGCGCCGACGCGACCCGGGGCGTCGTTCCCCAGCCGCCCGAGCCTGGTGGGCGGTCGTCCCGGCCATCGCCCTCATCGCCACCGCCTTCGTGGCCGCGGCGCTCACCGATCTCTACCCGCTCCGCGGGCGTCTGCTGATTCACGCCGTCCCGTTGCTCTTCGTTGCCGCCGCCCACGGCCTCGATCTCCTCGTCGACGCGGCCCGTGGCGACGGCTCGAGCGAGGGCCGAGCGGCCACGGTGTTGGTCGGCACCGCCGGTGCCGTCGCCGCCATCGCCGGTCTCATCGGGGTCGGTGGCGTCATCGGCTCGCCGAGCCGGCAGTACGACAGTCGTGCCGCGCTGAGCTGGATCGCGGAGCGGCACCAGCCTGGCGAATCGATCATCTACTCCCGCGAATCGGTCCACCTCTACGACTTCTACGGACCGCAGGTCGGACTCGGGATCCTGCCCGAGCTCTACGCCGACCCGCTGCTCGACGGCGATGCCCTCGTCCGCCAGGCCGGCGACACGCCGTCGTGGTACTTCAACGGGTTCATCCGCGAAGACCAGGGGCACCTGCCGTTCATCGAGCAGATGGCCGAACACCCCGGCGTCGTCGACGTTCTGTGGGCCGACGGCACCGTCGCGTTCTTCATCGACCCCGCCGCCGCGCCCGGCTAACGCCTGCCTCCGCTTCTCAGCGGAGGTTGGCGATGATCTCGCTCGCGTACCACTCCATCATCGAGATCTTCTCGTCGAGTGTCTGGGTGTCCGGGCCCGGCTGGTAGGCGTCGCGGAAGCCGACGATGACATCGGTGACCCCGGCCGCCTCGAGCCGCTCCAACCCCTCGACCGAATAGGCGTCGAGGCTGATCGCATGGACCTCGAACGGCAGGTCGGCCCGACCCGCCTCGGCTCGCCGCTCGTCGATCACCGCCATCATCTGCGCCAGATCGTTCGCATCGCCGCCCGCATGCATCCAGCCATCGCCGAGCGTGGCCGCCCGAGACAACGCCATGTTCGAATGCCCGCCGATCAAGATCGGCACCCGCTCGTCGGGCACCGGGCACATCTTCATCGCCGCCAGGTCGTAGAACTCGCCGTGGTATTCGAAGTACTCGCCCGACGCGAACCCGTTGATGATCTCGATCATCTCGTTCATCCGTCGACCCCGCCGCTCCCACGGCGAGTCGGTGGCGACATAGTCCTCGGGCCACGGGCTGGTGCCGACCCCGAACCCGAAACGCCCACCGGTGATCACCCCGAGCGAGGTGACCTGCTTCGCGACGATCACCGGGTTGCGGATCGGCAGCTTCACGACGAACGTCGTGAACCGCAGCCGCTCGGTCACCGCCGCAAGCGCAGGGATGAGCGTGAACGGTTCGATGAACGGCTTGCCCTCGAGGAACTCTCGATTGCCGTCGGCGGTGTAGGGGTAGGTCGAGTCGCTCTCGGCCGGGTACATGATCGAGTCGGGTACCACCATCGAGTCGAACCCCAGCGCCTCCGCCCGTTGGGCGAGTGGCGCGTAGAAGCTCGGGTCGATCATCGGCTCGGCATACGAGAAACGCATGAGGGCGTTCTAGTCCACCAGCGTCAGCGACACGCAGGCCGCAGTTCGGTGGGCGGCCCCGCTGGCGTAACCCGGCCCGGCGCGTGCGGCTCCGCTACGATCGACCCCAGACCCGCCATGGAACCCTCCCTCGCCCTGACGGTGGCTGCGTTCGACAGCCTGTCCGCTCACGTCGCCGTGCTCGACGAGGAGGCCAATCTCGTGCTCTGGAACCGAGCCTGGGACCGATTCGCCGCCGGCAACGGCGCCAAGGGCACCGACTGGCAACGGTTCAACTACCGCGAGGTGTGCGAGATGGCGGCTGAGGACGGCGACGAGTTCGCCCTCCTCGTCGCCAACACCTTGAGCGAGACCTTGGCCGGCTCGGCCGAACGCCGAATCTTCGAGTACCCGTGCCACAGCCCGACCGAGGAGCGGTTCTTCCAGATGACCGTCTCGCCGCTCGACGTCGCCGGGCGGCGGTACGCGATCGTCGAGCACGAGGACATCACCCACCTCCGCCCCGCTTAGCCATCGGCCCCGCCGGGACGGCGTGCCGGTGTGTCAGAATCCCGTCATGGTCGATCGAACGCCTGCGGAGCTGGCCCGGGCGGCGCTCGACGTGCTCGATGCGAGCGTGGTCGTGATCGATCGGTCGGGGCAGATCGTGTTGGCCAACGACACCTGGCGCACCTTCGGCGAGCAAAACGGGGCAGGCCCGGTTGTCTGGACCGAACGGAACTATCTCGACGAGTGCATCCGGGCTGCGGGTGACGGCGAAGAGGACGCTGCGGTCGTGCTGGCGGCCCTCCGTCAGGTGCTCGACGGTCGGGTGACGAGCCGTCGGTACGTCTACGACTGCAGCAGCCCCGATCAGGAACGGTTCTACGGCGTCACGATCACCGGCCTCGCCTTCCGCGACGCACCGCACGCGGTGGTGACCCACGAAAACGTCACCAACCAGCGGTTCGGTGCGGCGGTCAACGGCGCCGTCGAGCCCTGAACGAGGCGGGAGCCGGAGTTACAGGTCGGGCCAGCGGCGGCGACGCTTGCTCGCGCCGCGCCGGCGATCGCCCAGCGCCCACGCTCGCCGCCAGGCCCCGGCTT
>CAZEML010000192.1:0-8611 GCA_964513285.1 uncultured Candidatus Nemicrothrix sp. | reverse complement strand
AGCAGGGTGAAGAGGTCGTTGCGGTAGGCGCCTTCGGCGTCTTCGCGCACTCGCCGGTCGAGTTCGTGGGCGTCGTCACCGACGAGGATGCGCCATTCACCGGCCAGCACGGCTTCGATGATGATCCGGGCGGCTTCTTCGGCGGTCATCGGTGCCCGGGCTTCGAACTCCTCGGCGACCGCCATCATGAACTCGGCTTCTTCGGGGGTGGGCTCGTCGCGCAGCATGCGGGCGGAGTTGGCGATGATCTTGGTGGCGATGTGGCCCGGCATCACCAGGTGGGCG
Source organism: uncultured Candidatus Nemicrothrix sp. (assembly GCA_964513285.1). Classification (GTDB taxonomy): domain Bacteria; phylum Actinomycetota; class Acidimicrobiia; order Acidimicrobiales; family Aldehydirespiratoraceae; genus UBA11606. The sequence continues at coordinate 8,326 of CAZEML010000192.1, read as the reverse complement.
CTGACGTGGGGGGCGTGGACGCTGAGGTCGCCCATCAGCGCTTCGGTGAAGCCCTTCACCGCGAACTTCGCGGCGGAGTACGACGTGTGGGGCCGGTCGGGGCCGACCGACGCGTAGAAGCCGTTGACGCTGCTGGTGTTGACGACCGCGCCCGCTGGTGCGGCGGTGAGCAAGGGGAGAAAGACCCGGCAGCCGAGGTAGACGCTGTTCCAGCACACGTCGAAGCACCGCTCCCACTGTTCGCGGGGCGTCTCGAACATCGAGCCGCCGCCACCGATGCCGGCGTTGTTGAAGACGAGGTGGACGTGGTCGGTGTCGAACTCGGCGGTGATGGCGTCGCGGAAGCCCTCGAGGTCGGACTCGGAGGACACGTCGACCTGATGGGTGAGGATCCGGGCGTCGGGAGCCTGGTCTCGGGCGATGGCCGCACTCTGGGTCATCGTCTCGGGGTCGATGTCGCAGAGCGCGACGTCGGCGCCGCCGATCGCGAGTTGGCGGACCAGTTCGCGGCCCATGCCGGTGCCGCCGCCGGTGACGACGGCGATCTTGTCGGTGAGGTCGTTGATCATCATGCGCTCCAGTTCACGCGGACGGGCAGGGTCTTGTAGCCGTGGACGAAGCTGGCCGACACGACGCTGCGGTCACCGGCCGGCTCGATCGAGTCGATGCGCTCGACCATCTGTTCGAGCAGAGCGGCGATGCTGGCCTTCGCCAGGTGGGCGCCGAGGCAGTAGTGCTCGGCCCAGCCGAAGCCGAGGTGGCGGTTCGGGGTGCGCCCGACGTCGAACCGGTCGGGGTCGTCGAACACCTCCTCGTCGCGGTTGGCGGCGCCGTAGAACATGGCGACGGCGTCGCCTTCACGGATGAGTACGTCGTCCAGTTGGTGGTCCTGCAGCGCGGTGCGCTTCATGTAGTTGACCGGCGCCGACCAGCGGACGATCTCCTCGACCGCGGACTTGATCAGCGACGGGTCGGCCTTGAGCCGGGCGAACTCCTCGGGGAAATCGAGGAACGCGGCGATCGCTCCTGACAGAGAGTGGCGGGTGGTGTCGTGGCCGGCGTTGAAGACGATCAGGTAGTACCCGAGCGTCTCGACCAGACCCATCGGCTCGCCGTCCTCGAGGGTGGCGTTGGCCAGGAGCGAGGCGAGGTCGTCGCGCGGGTTGGCCCGACGGTCCTCGATGATCGTGTTGAACATGGTGAAGAACTCCATGCCCAACTCCGCGGAGGCCGCGGCCCGGTCCTCGCCGGGGCGTCCCACGTCGGGGTCGTCGAAGGCGAACAGCTGGGACGTCAGTTCGAGCAGTCGGTCCTCGTCCTCCTCGGGAACACCGAGGATCGTGCAGAGCACCCGGAGCGGGTGTCGCTGGGCGACGTGCTCGACGAAGTCGACCGGCTGGTCGCCGTGCTCGGCGAGGCGGTCCATCATCAGCGTCGCGGTGTCGGTGACGATCTCGTCGAGCCGAGTGATGCCGCGAGGGGTGAAGAAGCCGCTGGCGACCTTGCGGAAGGTGCGATGGTCGGGCGGGTCCATCGAGATGATCACCCGCATCTGGTTGAACGGGTTCGACTCGTCGGCCACCGCCTCCATCTGGTCGCGGCGGAACAAGATGATGTTGCCCGCAGCGCTCGAGAAGATGTCGGGCTGGGCCGAGATCTCGGTGATGTGGCGGTGCTTGGTGATCGCCCAGAACGGCTGCACGTTGGTGGCGTCGATCATCTTCACCGGCTGGTTCGCCCGGAGCCATCGCCACTCTTCGAACGGGAAACCGTGCTGGCCGTACTCGTGGTTGAGGACGAGCCGGTTGTCGAGTTCGTCGGGCGCCATCGTCATGGCGTCGATGGTATGACCGGCGCGGTCGCCGGACGAAATGCTCAGTGCCTGACGATCCGGACGACGACGTCTTCGAGGTGCGGCGATCCGGCGTGGTGGTGATGGTCGCCCGGTCGGGGTCGGGTCTCGTCGAGTTCGACGGTGAAGCCCGACGGGAGGGCCTCGACGATGTCGGCTGGCTGGACCCAATCGGCGGGGTCGAACGGCAGCGCGGCCGGGTCCTCGGGTGGGGCGTGGCCGACCAGCAGCATCAGGCCGCCCGGCGCGAGCGCCGAGGTCAGGGCACGGATCACGTCGTCGCGGCGAGCGATGGCGAACGCCGGGTACTGGAGCGACACGAGATCGAACCCGCCGGTCGGCGGGGTGACGAGCAGGTCGGCGGCGAGCCAGTCGATGGCGAGGCCACGGCGTTCGGCCTCCGCCCGCCCACGTTCGATCGCGGTGGGGGCGATGTCGAGGGCGGTGACGGTCCAGCCGCGCTCGGCGAGCCAGATGGCGTCAGCGCCTTCGCCGCAGCCGACGTCGAGCGCTCGGCCGGGAGCGAGATCGGTGACTTCGTCGGCGAGCGAACCGTTCACGTGACCGCTCCACAGCTGGTCCTCGGTTCGGTAGCGCTCGTCCCAATCCATGTCTTCGGGACGGATCGGTTCGTCGTGGTCGTGGGTGTGGGTTCCGGTGGTGGGGGATTCGGACATGCCGGCACCGTACGAAGGTGCGCACCATTTCGGCAAGTGTTCTTGCGGGATTCGCAAGACATGGCACACTGTCGCCATGACCACCGACGCCACCTCGGGGATCGAAGAGCTCGTGCGCAGCCGGCTTCGAGGCCTGCGCCACGCCAACGGGATGTCGCTCGACGACCTCGCCGCGGCGAGCAACGTCAGCCCGTCGGTGATCAGCCGGGTCGAGACCGGCAAGCGCACGCTCAGCCTCGACCTGCTGGTCGCCCTCGCTGCGGGGCTCCGGGTCAGCCTCGACGTGCTGCTCGAACCCGGTGATGACGACGACGTCGTGATCCGCCCGTCGCCCCAGCGCCGAACCGGGGTGACCTCGTGGGCGTTGAGCCGGCCCGGCGCGTCGTTCATGGCCGTGAAGGAGCGCATCGAGCCGGACCGGCCCGAGCGCGCCCCGGTCGTGCATCCCGGCTACGACTGGTTCTTCGTGCTCTCGGGATGCGTGCGGCTCACGTTGGGCGATCGGGTCATCCTCGTCGAGACCGGTGAGGCGGCGGAGTTCGACACGATGCTGCCCCACGCCTTCGCGGCCGAAGGCGGGCCGGCGGAGATCATCTCGATCTTCGACCGCGACGGACACCGGGCCCATCTGCACACCGCCGACGGATAGCGTTCGCCTCGTGGCGCACGATCCCCCGGGTGGGCCCCCGGCGACGGTCTCGACGATCGAGGTGATGCTCGAACGCTTGCGGACCCGGTCCGCGCCCGGGAACCGCGACGACCCGTGGCGGGTCGCGCTCGCGGTCGAGGGGGGCGGCATGCGCGGGGTCATCTCCGCCGGGATGCTGCTCGCCCTCGAGCAGCTCGGGTTCCGTTCGACGATCGATCTCGTGGTCGGCACCTCGGCGGGCGCGTTGGCGTCGGCGTTCTTCGTCGACGGCCGAACGGTCGAAGGCAGCGTGCTCTTCTACACCGACCTGAACGACGCTCCGTTCCTCGACCGGTCCCGCCTGCTGCGTATGGAGGCGGCGCTCGACCTGCCGTACCTCATCGGGGAAGCGGCGCCGGCACGAGGACTCGACCTTGACGCCCTCGGCGGGTCCGACATCCCGTTGTACGCCACGGTCACGCCCGTCGACCCCGACAACGACACCCGGTTCTTCCGGGTCGACGGCGATGCCGAACGGGTCAGCTCGATCCTCGCGGCCACCGCGTCGCTGCCGGTCCTCGCCGGTGGGGCGAAGGTGGTCGACGACGCCGACTATGTCGACGGTGGCTTGCACGAGCAGATCCCGTGGCGCACCGCGGCGGCGCTCGGGGCGACCCACGTGCTGGTGTTGCCGTCGCGGCCGGTGAGCGATCACGACGAACTCGAGTCGCTGACCTTCGTCGAACGGCTGACGGTCGTGCCGGTCGTGCGGCGGGTGCACGGCAACCATGTCGGTGACCTCGTCGCCTCGCTGCCCGAGCGGTCGAGTCACGCGGCCTGGTCGCTGCGGGCGGTCAGCGATGGTCGTGCCACCCCGATCGACTGGATGGAAGGCCGGGGTCAGCCGCGCTTCGACATCGTGCAGGTGCCCGCCGACCTCCACCTCCCGGACCGGCTCGAACGGTCACGGCCGGTCCTGGTCGACGCCCTGATGGGCGGGGCCGAGGCCCTGCTCAGCCATGCGGGGGTCGACGGTCCCGACGGCATCACCGTCGAGCAGCGGGTCGTGCTCACCCACCCCGACGCCACCGTCAAGGACTATCGAGCGTCCCGGCTCTCGACCCTGCTGCACCGCGACGACTAAGAACACCGTCATGGACACCCCGCGGATCGACGGCCTCGGTCCGGTCTTCACCGACCGGACCGACGACGACGACGAGATCCCCTACATCAAGGTGCGAAGTCAGCGAAACGCCGACGGCACCGAGGCCCATGTCTGGGAGAAGTGGATCGCCTTCAACGTCGATCCGATGTACCTCGCCCTGTTCGCTCGCTACGACCCGGGCATGATCGTCCGCCACCACGGCCACTACAGCCCGCACACCCTGCTCGTGCTGGGCGGTTCGATCCGGTGCGGTGACGTCGACCTCGGCCCCGGCGACCACATCGAGTTGCCGCTCGGTGCGTCGTTCGGGCCCTTCGAAGCCGGCCCCGACGGCGCCGAGCTGTACGAGGTGATGATGGGCGACCCCCGATCGTGGTCCGACGACGAGGACTCGATGGTCCAGCTGCTCGCGGCCCGGGGAGTCGAGCGGCTGCCGGACCCGCCGATCGAGTTGCCCGGCGGGCTCGAAGATCTCCGCAAGGTGTACGCCCGAGCCGAGGAACTCGCGGCGGAGGCCGACGCTGACTGACGTACCGCCGCCCGGTGCGCCATCCCCGCTCGGCGTCGGCGCGCCGATGTGGGCCAACCGCGACTGGGTCGGACGCTCGCTGCCCCACGACACCGCCCCCGGCCGCGAGCTCGAGGCCTATGCCCGCGTCTGCAACGCGGTCGAGGGCAACACGACGTTCTACGCCACGCCCGACCCCGGCACGGTCGAACGGTGGCGGGCTGCCACGACGCCCGACTTCCGCTTCGTGTTCAAGCTGCCCCGCGAGATCACCCACGACCGACGGTTGCGCGACGTGGACGGACTTCTCGGCGCCTTCCTCGATCGGGTCGATCCGCTCGGTGACCGCATGGGGCCGCTGATGGTGCAGCTGCCGGCGACGTTCGGGCCCGGCGACCTGCCCGCCCTCGGCGACTTCCTGGCCCACGCCTCGTCGTCGTTTCGGTGGGCGGTCGAGGTGCGCCACCTGGCGTTCCACGCCGGCGGTGATGCGGAACGACCGCTGAACGATCTGCTCCACGCCCACGGCGCCGACCGGGTGATCCTCGACAGTCGTCCGGTGTTCGACGGGCCGCGGGAGACGCGCGAAGAGATCGACGCCTGGGAGAAGAAGCCGCGGGTACCGGTGCGCGCCGTCGCCACCGGGGAGCAGCCGATCGTGCGCTTCATCGGCCAGACCGACCCCGCGGCGAACCCGGTGTACTGGGGGCCGTGGGTCGATGCGGCCGTCCGGTGGCTCGAACAGGGCCGACGGCCGATCGTGTTCCTCCACACGCCCGACAACGTGGTGTCGCCCGAGCTGTGTCGAGGGTTCCATGCCGAGGTCGTACAACGGGCCGGGATCGTCGGCTTGCCGCCGGCGCCGATCGTGGCCGAACAGCAAGGCATCGACCTCGCCTGACCCGCACCCTCCCGAACCGTCGTTGGGTGCCGATGCTCAGTACCATGGAGGTCATGTCCCCCCAGCACCGAGGTGCGCCCCGACACACCGGGTTGGCGATCGCTGGTATCGCCGCGATCCCGTTCGTGTCGGTCAGCGCCGCGGCGTGGCTGGGAGACGCGGCGTCGACCACCGACCCGCGCGAGGCGGTCGCCGGTGGCCTCGCCCTGATCGGCGGTCTCGTCATGGGTCTGTTGGTCCGGCGGCTGGTCGCAACGGTCGATCGTCACGTCCGCGGGGCCGTTCAGGTCTTCGCCGCGGCGTTCCGTCGTCTCCCCGAGACGGTGGCCGACATCGTCACCGCTCCTGGCCGGATCCGGGCCGACGATCGTCCCGTTCCGGCGCTGGCCTTCGTTCCCTCCGAGGTCGGGCGGCGAGGGCCGCCGATTCGTCTGCGCTGACCCATCCCGGCGCGACCGCGTCGGTGTCACAGACGAATCAACCAAGGAGATCTTTCTCATGCGCACCAACGCGCTTCTTCGGGTCCTCGCGACCCTCTTCGCCGTCGCCCTGGTGGCGGCGGCCTGCGGCGACGACGACATGGCGGACATGGCCGACGGCGAGATGGCCGGCGACGACCATGACCACGACGCAGATCACGATCACGACGCGGATCACGACCATGACGCGGAGCACGACCACGACGGCGATCACGACCACGATGATGACCACGGCGACGAGGCCGGTCACGACGATCATGACGGTCACGACCACGGCGAACCGGTCGAGGTCGACGCCGCGACCGCGCCGACGATCTCGCTCGACGTCGAGGCCGATCCGGCCGGTGGCATCAACGTCCACGTGACCACGACCGACTTCACCGTCGCCCCCGCGGCGGCGTCGACCGAGCACGTCGAGGGCGAAGGCCACTTCCACCTCTACGTCGACGGCGAGAAGGTCCAGCGGTTCTACAACGAGTCGCTGTACTACGCCGGTGTCACCGAAGGCGCCGTCGAGGTGATGGTCGAGCTGTCGGCCAACGACCATCGCTCCTACGCCGTCGACGGCGAGCCGATCGTGGCGATGACCACCTTCGACGTGCCTCCGCACGATCACGGCGACCACGATCACGGCGAGGCCGCCACCCTCGGGTGGGACGGCGATGTGCCCGAGCTGACCATCGAGGTCGTCGAGGACCCCAAGTCCGGCTACAACGCCTTCATCACGGTCGACGGCATGACGTTGTCGGCGGAGAACGTCAACGGCGACAACGTCACCGGCGAGGGCCACCTCCACATCTACGTCAACGGTCAGAAGCTCGGCCGCCTCTACGGCACCGCCACCCACATCCCGGCGCTCCCCACGGGCGAGGTCGAGATCTCGGTCGGCGCCTTCGCGAACGATCACAGCGAGTACGTGATCGACGGCGAGCCGATCGAGGCATCGACCATGATCACGGTGGCGTCGTGACCCGGCGTCTCCTGGCGATCTGCGCGCTCGCCCTCGCCGCCGCCTCGTGCGGCGGTGGGGACGACGCCGCCGACCCGACGACGACCGCTGGTCCGACCGGCGATGTCGACACGGTCATCACGCTCGTGTTCGAAGACGGGGAGCCGTCTGGCGATGTCTTCCGCACCGACGCCGACATCGGCGATCGCGTCCGCGTGACCGTCGAGGGCGACTTCGACGAACAGGTCCACGTCCACGGCTACGACCTGTACATCGAACCCGACGCCGCGGATCCGACCCTCGAGTTCGACGCGCTCATCCCCGGCCGGTTCGAGATCGAGCTCGAACAGTCGGGTCGGCTCTTGCTCGAGTTGACGGTCTCATGAGCCGCAAGGTCCAACTCGCGACGGCAGCGGTCCTGGCGTCCTTCGTGCTGGGCGGCGCGGCTCCCGCGGGGGCCCACGGCATCGGTGGTCGCACCGACCTGCCCCTGCCGGCCTGGCAGCTCGCCTGGGCGGCCGGCTTCGCGGTGGCGAGTTCGTTCGTCGCCCTCGGCGCGTTCTGGGCGACCCCCCGCCTCGTCGCTGCGGCCGACGGTCGGGTGACGTTCGATCTGCGGACGCCGCCCTTCCGCGTCGTCGAGGTGATCACCAAGGCGTTCGGGCTCTTCCTGTTCGGGGTCATCCTCTGGGCTGGGTGGTTCGGCAACACCAACGGTGCGGTCAACATCGCCGGCGACGCCTTCCTCATCTGGTTCTGGGTGGGGTTGCAGATCGTGTCGTTCCTGTTCGGCGATGTCTGGCGGGCGTTCAACCCGTTCGTCACCGTCGCCGACGCCGGCGCGTGGGTGCGGGCCCGTGTCACCGGTGAGCCGATGAGCGAGCTCGACGACGATGCCGTCGGATCGCTGTGGCCCGCGGTCGCAGCGATCTTCGCCTACCTCTGGTACGAGCTCGCCTACCACGCGACCGACAGCCCTCGAACCATCGCGGTCTTCTTGACCACCTACACGGTGGCCATGCTCGGCGGCGCCATGATCGAAGGGCGGGGCTGGGTGCGCCGAGCCGACGGTTTCGCGGTGCTGTTCACGAAGCTCGCGGCGATGGCGCCCCTGTACCGCGACGACGCCGGCAAGCTCCGGCGGCGCCCCCCGCTGGCCGGCCTCAG
>CAZEML010000191.1:0-8772 GCA_964513285.1 uncultured Candidatus Nemicrothrix sp. | reverse complement strand
CACACGCGTTGCCTCGGGCGCCGTGCACGCTCCAGGCGCTGAACACGATGGCGTCGCCCGGGGCGGCGTCGAAGCTGATGATGTCGTAGTCGTCGCGGTGGGCGTCGATGTCGGGCACTCGTTCGCCGACGAACTGGTCGGTCCACTCCGAGGTCGAACGCTCGGCGTCGGGAGTGAAGCTCTCCGGCGCGTAGTAGGCGTCCCAGCGGTGTGAGCCTCGGATGAACTCCAGGCCGCTTCGGTCGACGGTCGTGTCGGTGAGCGCGATCCACACCGACGCGATCTGCTTCCCGAGGAACGGCCAGTATGGGATGTCCTGGTGCCAAGGCGTGGAGGCTTCCGTGTGCGGCTGCTTCACCAGCATGTGGTCGAAGTAGAAGCGCACCGACCCGGCGCCCATCACCTCGCCGGCGACCGCCGCGATGTCGGTGTCGAACACGGCGGCTCGGATGGTTTCGCTCTGCTGCCAGAGATACCGGGTGGTGAAGAGGCGGTCGGTGGCTGCGCCCGGGTTGCTGTCGGTCACCCACCGGCCGGGTGACGCGAGTTCGTTGTCCGCGACGGCCAACAGCCGATCGATCATGTCGCGGTCGATGACGCGCTCGATCTTCACGGCCCCGTCGGCCGCGAAGCGGTCACGGTCTTCGTCGGTGACCACGGCGCTCCCCATCGAGCTCATGGCTAGTGCTCGGCGATGGGCGGTGTCCACCACGCGGCGCCTCGATCCTTACCCAGGTTTCACGCTGTCCTTCGGCCAGCCTTCGGTCGTGCTGCGCAGGATCAGGCCATGGCCCACGCACCCACGAGTCGACGTCGCCTCGCCCCAGTCGTGTTCGTGCTGCTCGCGGGTGCGGTCGCCCTGCTCTCGTTCGCAGACCGGGCGCCAAGGCTGGTACGCCCGGCGCTTCGCTCCGTCGTCGGTCTGATCGAGTCGTTCGGTCTGCCCGTGATCGAGGCCCGCGACCTCCCCTATGACTGGGACGTGGTCGGTCACTTCGGGCTGTGGCTGTCGCTCGCCGTCGTCAGTTGGTGGACCTTCCGGCCCCGAGTGACCGCGCCGACGCTGGCGTTCACCCTGTTCATGGCGTCGTATGCGGTCGAGATCGGCCAGAGTTTTCTGACGACCACACGCACGCCGGATCCACGGGATCTCGCGGCGAACGGCTTGGGCATCGTGGTCGGGCTGATGGCGGCCGCAGCGGTCGAGTGGTTGGCGTCGGTCAGATGGCGTGGATCGCGGCGGTCGTCAGCGTTTCGCCAGCGGCGCTCGGTGGTAGAAACGACGGGTCCGTCCCCGAAGGTTGTCGATGCCCACGACGCGGCCGCACGGCCATCAACCCGAACCCGCAACGGCTCGGCGTGCGCCGCACGCACGGCGGCGCACCGCGGTAGCGGGTCTTGTCGCGGCGTTGCTGTTCTCCGGTCTGGCGACGATCTCGGCACCGGCCGCCGGGGTCGCCGGGTTCGGTGATGTCGAGGCCGACGCCTTCTACACGCACGCGGTGCAGTGGATGGTCGACAACGAGATCACGACCGGTGTGTCGGCGACGTGTTTCGCGCCGAACGACCCGGTGACCCGCGGTCAGGCGGCGGCGTTCATCTGGCGGATGGAGGGTTCCGAGGAGCCGACGAGTCCGCACCCGTTCACCGACGTGACCGCGGCGTGGCAACACGACCCTGTGGCGTGGATGTCCGAGCGTGGCATCACCACCGGGACGTCGGAGACCTCGTTCTCTCCCGACGAGGTGCTGACCCGCGGCCAGATGGCGGTGCTGCTCCACCGCCTCGAAGGTTCTCCTGCACAGACGTCGGCGACGTCGTTCCCCGATGTGGTGAAGGGATGGCAGGTCACGGCGGTGGCGTGGATGGCCGCCTCCGGCATCACGACCGGCACCTCGCCGACGACGTTCTCGCCGGACGACACCGTCACCCGCGGTCAGCTGGCCGCGTTCCTCTACCGCTACCAGGACTCGCCACCGGTCGAGCTCGACCCGACGTCGGGCGGCTGCGAGAGCTTCGATTCACTCGCCGGCATCAACACCATCGGGAACTTCAGCGGGTTCACGTCCACCGGTGTCGACCGGTGGACGGCGTCGGTGCCCGGCATCCAGGACATCCGCATCCCCTCGACGGCCGACGGCGCCCAGCAGCCGACGCTCTGGCTGCCGCCCGACGGGGTCGACGAGCGCCCGCTGGTCGTAATCCTGCACTCGTGGAGTGCCGACTACGCCCAACACGCCGGGATCCCGTACGCGATGTGGGCGCAGGAGAACGGCTGGGCCGCCATCGCCCCGAACTTCCGAGGCCAGAACGACAACCCGGCCGCCGGCGGGTCCGACCTCGCCGTGCAAGACGTGGTCGATGCGATCGACTTCGCTGTCGCCCAGCCCGGCGTCGACCCGGACCGGGTCTACGTGGTGGGCTACTCGGGTGGCGGGATGATGGCGCTCCTGCTCGCCGGCCGTCACCCCGACAAGGTCACCGCGGTCGCCTCCTGGGGCCCGCCCCACGATCTCGTCGAGTTCTACGCCCATTCGGCTGCCCTGAACCGGCCCTACACGAACGAGATCGCGGCGTTGTGCGGCGGTGACCCGACCGTGTTCGGTTCTGCCCGCATCGAATGTCTTCGCCGCAGCCCGGTGACCTATCTCGACACCGTCCGGGAGTTCGAGGTGCCGGTGTTCATCGCCCAGGGAATCCGAGATCCGATCGTGCAGCGCGACACCGCCGCCGAGGTGTTCAATCCGCTGGTCAAGTTCACCGACCGGCTCACCGCGGACCAGGTGACCCTGTTCGGGCAGGGTCTCGTGCCGCCCGGGCTCGCCACCGGGTTCGAGGCGGAGACCTTCTTCGAAGCCGGCGATCCCGCCCCCGTCTTCGCGCGCCAATCCGGTCCGGTCCTGCTCGTGTACTTCGACGCCGGTCACGACATGGTCTACGGCGCGGCGGCCCGCTGGTTCGCCAGCGATCCCGGCTAATCCGGCCCGTGCTGGCGCCGAACGGCGGCCCGACCCCACGCCTCCGCACGAGCAAGTCCTCAACACGTCTCTCGCAGAACCGATGGATCGGGGTATGCGTAGGACATCAGCCACCCTCAACGACCATGTGACCCACGGCGAGGGTCGACGTCGAACCGCCTGGGCCGCCGGCCTCGCGGCGGTCTTGCTGCTTCTCGCCTCGTGTGCCTCGACGGGCGAGAACGCCGACGATGCGGCCGCCGAGGGCGACACCGCGCCCGCGGTCGAGCGCATCGCTGATCCGGTTCCGGACTGCGAAACCGCACCGTCCGGCCTGTCCGACGTCGCCATCAGCGACGAGTCGGACTGTTACTACGCCGCACCGCTGTCGCTTCCGGCCGATGTCGCCGGCACGATCCTCGTGATCGGTGAATCGCCCGATGCCTGCATCGTCGATGTCCTCGGCGCCGAGGGTTCGGCCAGCTCGGCCGGCACCGCGCTGACGCTCGCTGCCGGTGAAGGCGTGGCCGTCTCCGCCGCCGACGACACCTGCCGCTTCCAGCTGAGCTGGAGCCCGACGCCGGCCGAGGTCGCCACGAGCACGACGACGACCACCGCGGCGCCGACGACCACGTCGACCACCACGACGACGACCACCACGACCACGACGACCACCACCACGACGACCAAGAAGCCGACGCCGCCGCCGACGACCACGTCGCCGGTCGGCAGCTGAGTCATCGAGTCGGGGGAGTCACGAAGATGAAACGCCGAACGCTGGGCGCGTGCCTGGTCGCCTCGCTGACCATGTCGGGCCTCGCGGCCGTGTCGACGCCCGCTGCGGGTGTCGCCGGCTTCGGCGACGTCGACTCGGGAACCTTCTACACCGAGGCCGTCCAGTGGATGGTCGACAACGAGATCACGAGCGGGGCCTCACCGGAGTGTTTCGCACCCGACGATCCCGTCACGCGTGGTCAAGCCGCCGCGTTCATGTGGCGGATGGAAGGCTCGCTGCCCCCGGGGAGCGCGCACCCGTTCGGTGACGTCACCGCCTCGTGGCAGCAGGACGCCGTGTCGTGGATGTTCGAGAACGGCATCACGACCGGGACATCCCCGCAGGCCTACTCGCCCGACGCTCCGCTGACCCGCGGTCAGCTCGCGGTGCTGCTGCACCGGCTCGAGGGTTCGCCCGCCGCGCCGGCCGCCGCCCAGTTCACCGACGTCACCAAGGCGTGGCAGATCACCCCGGTCGGCTGGATGCTGCAGCAGGGCATCACGACCGGCACCACCCCCACCACGTTCTCGCCCGACGCGGTCGTGACTCGCGGCCAGCTGGCTGCGTTCTTCTACCGCTACCAGGACTCGCCCCCGGTCGTCGTCGATCCCGAGTCGCGCGGGTGTGAGACGTTCGATTCGCTCGCCGGCCTCCACACGATCGGCAACTTCAGCAGCTTCGTCGCCTCCGGCTCGTCGCGCTGGACCTCGTCGGTTCCCGGCATCCAGGACATCCGCATCCCGTCGACCGCCGACGGTGCCGAGCAGCCCGCCTTCTGGCTGCCGCCGACCGGTGACGGGGATCAGCCGCTGGTGGTGATCCTCCACTCGTGGAGCTCGAACTACACCCAGCACGCCGGCATCCCGTACGCGATGTGGGCGCAGGAGAACGGTTGGGCGGTCATCGCCCCCGACTTCCGTGGCCGCAACGACAACCCCACCGCGGTCGGATCCGAGCTGGCCGTCCAGGACGCCGCTGACGCGATCGACCACGCCGTCGCCCAGGCCGGGGTCGACGCGGACCGGGTCTACGTCGTCGGCTACTCCGGTGGCGGCATGATGGCCCTCCTGCTCGCCGGTCGTCACCCCGACAAGGTCAGCGCGGTCGCCGCCTGGGGTCCGCCCCACGACCTCGTCGACTTCTACGCCTTCTCTCGTGCCCTCGGTCGGCCCTACACCACCCAGATCTCCTCGGCCTGTGGCGGCGACCCGACCGTCGCCGGCCCCGCCCAGGAGGAGTGCCTGCGCCGGAGCCCGATCACCTATCTCGACACCGCCCGGGAGAACGAGGTCCCCGTCCTCATCGCCCAGGGCATCCGCGACCCGTTCGTGCACCCGAGCAGCGCCGCCGACGTCTTCAATCCGCTCGCCGATCCGGTCGACCGGCTCACCCAGGATCAGATCGACAGCTTCGGCAACGGCGTCGTTCCTGCCGGGCTCGCCGATTGGGGTTCGGTGCCGACCTTCCTCGAACCGGGCGACCCTGCTCCGGTGTTCGCTCGGGAGTCGGCGTCGACGCTGCTCGTCTACTTCTCGGGCGGCCACGACATGGTGTACGGCGCCACCGCCCGCTGGTTCACCAGCGGCCCCGAGTAGCCGACGCCTCGTTCGATCAGCGAGGCTCGTTCACCGAGGGTCGGTCGCGAACCACTCGGCCGCTGCGCCGTAGACCAGATCGTGCTCGGCGGCGAAGTACACCATGAGCACCGAGGTCGACTGGCGGGCGAAGACCGGGTCGGGATCCCGGTCCTCGAAGTGGGTTTCGATCGTCACCGCATCGGCGGACTCGCCGGGCACCCGGCCACGGCGGAGCGACTCGACATCGTCGTCGCTGAGCCGATCGTCGGAATCGGCGAGCGCGTTGTAGACGTCGGCAGCGGCGTTGCGCATCACGAACGGATCCCAGATGCCCTGACCGATGAACACGGGAATCTCGTGCTCCCGGATGACGTCGAGATACGTCGACGGGCTACGGGTGAGGCACTCGACCTGCGCCTCGCCCTCCTGACGGGGATCGCCGCCGCACGCCCGACGGATGTCGTCCCAGTAGCCGAGGCCCTGGATCCGGGAGAAGTCGTAGAAGTTCTCGAGGTCGTGGGGCGGTCCCCATGCCGAGACGGCCGTCACCTTGTCGGGGTGCTGGCCTGCGGCGAGGAGCGCCATCATGCCGCCACCGGAGTAGCCGACGACGAAGACCCGGTCCTCGTCGACGCCGTCCTGCGCCACGGCGAAGTCGATCGCATCGGCGACGTCCTGCACCGCGAGGGCGGAACCGACGGCGTCGGCGTCGTCGTTCTTGCCGCGGAACTCGGGGGCGATCATCGCCCAGCCGTTCTCCTGGGCCCACTCGGCGAAGGGGATGCCGGCGTGCTGGGTGTACTGCGAGCTCCACGAATGGAGGATGACCAGCACCGGCTGCTCGTGGTCGCCGGTCGGCGGCAGCCAGAACACCGGTTGGTCACTCCCATCGGCGGTGGAGACGAGCGTCAACTCCTCGAGCCCGTCGATCGAGTTACGCCACCGCGACGGACCTTGGGTCGTGAAATCGGTGTAGTCGAGGATCGTGTCGATCCGAGCGAGCGACTCGAACGTGACCGGGTCGAGCGGACGCTGGGTGGTCGTCGTCGTGGTCGTGGTGGTCGACGACGTGCTCGTCGTCGAGGTCTCGTCCGGTGCCGCGGTTGTGGTCGGGGCGGTCGTCGTGGTCGGTGCCGGCTCCGACACCACGCTCGTGGCGTCGGCGGTACTCCGCTCGACGCCGGCCACGCCGACGGTCTCGGTCTCGGCGCGGTCGTCGTCGCCGTCGATGTTCGCGATCACCACGACTTGGAGCGCGAACAAGCAGGCGAACGCCGCAGTGTGTTGAATGACGTGGAGGCTGTTCGCGCTTTTGCGCACGTCCGACCAATCTTCCCTGCAAATCCGGGCCCGGTCTGCCGATGGACTATCGGCACCACTGGTTCGGTGGTGAAGACGAACCCCGCCCTCGGTGGGAAACTAGCGTCCTGCGTGCGGCAGGGCTGACGACGGTTACAAGGAGTTGATCGTGGAGCGAATCCTGGCGCTGGATGGCTTGCGAACGATCGCGATCGCGATGGTCGTGGCCTATCACGTCGACAAGAACCTCGTGCCGGCCGGGCACTGGGGTGTGCCGATGTTCTTCGTGTTGTCCGGGTTCGTGATCACCGGGTCGATCTGCGCCGAGATCGACCGATCCGGTCGTCTCGATCTGGGTTCGTTCTACCGGCAGCGTCTCCTGCGGATCGTCCCTGCACTCGCGGTCGTCTGCATCGCGCTGCTCGTCGTCGGCGCCACCTGGTCGCAGGTGATTCCCTCGATCGGTCTCTACGCGAACTACGCCCGGATCGACGGCCTCTCGCTCGGCCGGCTCACCCACACCTGGTTCGTCGCCGTGATCGCCCAGTTCTACCTGGTGTGGCCGTTGGTGATGGCGGCGATCCCGGCCCGACGCCGGGTGCCGATCATCGGTGCCCTCGCCGTCGTCGCGCTCGTGTGGCGGGCGATCGCGATCGAGGTCATGGATCCGGGCTGGGTCTACAACGCCACCGACACGAACGCCGCTGGCCTGATGGTCGGCGCCTTCCTCGCCGTGAGCGGCCTGCGAGCCCCGCGCATGGCGGTCGCGTGGGCGCTGCCCGCGATGCTCGGCCTCATGCTCCTGCCCGTCTTCGGCGACACCGGGAGCATGATCTTCTGGGGCGGCTTCGTCGCCGTCGGACTGTCGGCCCTCGTGCTGCTCTACGCCTCGACCGCCCCCCGCTGGCTCGAGAACCGCGTCCTGCTGCAGGTCGCTGAGGTGTCCTTCGGGATCTTCCTCTGGCACTACGTGTTCGTCCGCTCCGACATCCCGTTGTGGGTCGCCGCGATCGGCACGGTCGCGGCCACGGCCGCGTCGTGGTATCTCATCGAGCGCCCGCTGGTGCGATGGGATGCTCGTCGTCGCCACGCCCGTCGGTCCGCCGCCGATGACCGCGCGCCTACCGTTCCGGCACCCAGAGTAGTAACCTGATCACGCGCGGTGAGAAGCATGGAGACGCCCCTGGCGGAGTCACCCCGAGTACGGGTGGTTTCGGTGACCGATGTGGTCGAGCCGCGCGGTCAGCGAACCTTCCTCGTGCTGCGCTGGCTCGTCGGCGCGCTCGTCGGACTCAACCTCATCGTGTTGGCCCTGCTCCTTGCGGTCACGCTCTTCGCCGGGGGCGACGACCCCACCGAGACGGCAACCGAGGCGACGACCTCGGCCGACACGCCTGCCTCAGCAGCTCCGGCCTCCGACCCGGTGACCGGCACCACCGGCGACGACCAGGCCGAGGCCCCCGATCCGGTTCCGGCCGTCGATCCCACCGATGAGGCCGAGGGCACCGACGACGCCGTCGGCCAGCCGGCCGACGAGACACCCATCGTCACGACCGAACCACCGCCGTACCCCGAGCCGTGGGAACCGACGATCAACGAGGTCCAACCCGACGCGAAGCGAATGGGTGCGCTGGTGGCCTACGCGATCACCAACTACGAGACCGAGACGTCGCTCAACGATGTGATCGCCACCCTTCCCCCGGGCGCCGCCCAGGTCGACGGCGTGGTGGGTGAAGTCGACATCGTCCATCACCCGGGCATGTGGTCGCGTGGCACGGTCGAGTACGTGCAGCTCGGCGGTCATCTGAACGGCCGCATCTCCAACATCGTCGTGATCCGCCAGGACATCGGCGTGGAGGGCAGCAGCGAACCGCAGCGCACCGAGACCCGGGTCATGGAAGTCCGCCTCGCCCGCGACGGGGACGGCGACTGGGCCTTCGAGACGATCGCCTCGTCGGGCGGTATGCCCGTCGAGCGGCCCGCCGACCTGTCCCAGACCGCCGCCGCCGTCGTCGATCACGACCGCATCGAACTCCCCGACACCGCCGCGTGGGACATCTACCTCGGCTACATCGACCGCAACGTCCTCCAGATCATGCTCGACATCGCTGACCGCACGCCGTACTCGGTGGTCGTCCTGCAGACCGGGCACTCCTACAACGTC
>CAZEML010000190.1:0-8775 GCA_964513285.1 uncultured Candidatus Nemicrothrix sp. | reverse complement strand
GTGCAGCGATCACAGAGGATGCAGCGCTCACGGTCGAGGTAGACGGTGTCGCTGCTCGGAATCGGCTGCTCGTAGTGCCGCTTCTCTTCGACGAACCGCGACTCGCCGGGCCCGTAGGCGACGGTCTGGTCCTGGAGGGGGCACTCGCCGCCCTTGTCGCAGACCGGGCAGTCGAGGGGGTGGTTGATCAGCAGGAACTCGAGCACCCCGTCCTGCGCCTTCTTGGTGGCGTCGGATTCGGTGTCGACGGTCATGCCGTCGCTGACCGGGATCATGCAGCTGGGCTGCAGCGCCGGGCCGCGACCGGAGTCGACCTCGACCAGGCACATGCGGCACATGCCGACCGGCTTCATCCGCGAGTGGTAGCAGAAGCGCGGGATGTAGGTGCCGTGACGCTCGGCGGCGTCGATCAGCAGCTCACCCGGGTTGGCCTGGATCTCGGTGCCGTTGATCGTGACCGAGACCGTCGTGGTCTCGTTCTCGGTGGCGGTCATGAACCAACCCCTGTCTCGATCTGGGCTTCGCCCAGGGGAGCTGCAGTCACCGGGATCGAATCCCGCTTGGTGATCTTGGCTTCGTACTCGTGCCGGAACCGACGGATCGTCGAGGTGATCGGCGCGACCGACGACGGGCCCAGCGGGCAGATCGTGGTCTGCTTGGGCGGGAACGGCACCGCGTCGAGCCCCTGGTTGGGGTCAGCGGCGACGGGGTACGGGCCGGGCGAGATGTTGTCAGCGATGTCGAGCAGCTTGTCGATGTCGCTCGGGCGACCCTCGCCATCGAGGATGCGCTGCAGGATGCGCTCTTCCCAGGTGGTGCCCTCACGGCAGGGCGTGCACTTGCCGCACGATTCACGGGCGTAGAAGCGCACGAGCCGCAGGGCGGCCTTGACCGCGTCGGTGGTGTCGTCCATCACCATGATGGCGCCCGAACCGAGCATCGATCCCTCGCCGCCGACGGTGCGGCCTTCGAGGGGCAGGTCGACCTGCTCGGGGAAGAACCACGGGGCGGATCCGCCGCCGGGCACGAACATCTTGAGCTCGTGGCCGTCGCGGATGCCGCGGCAGAAGTTGTCGCCGTAGAAGAGGTCGCGGAACGTCGTGACACCCTGCTCGATCTCGTACACGCCCGGTCGGTTGACGTGACCGGAGACGGCGACCATGCGGGAGCCGGGCGACGCCTCGGAGCCATAGGCCTTGTACTGCTCGGCACCGTTGAGCATCAGCCACGGCAGGTTGCTGAGGGTCTCGACGTTGTTGACGATCGTCGGCTGGCCGTAGAGGCCGATCGCGGCGGGGAAGAACGGCGGCTTGAGGCGCGGCATGCCGCGGTTGCCCTCGAGCGACTCGATCAGGGCGGTCTCCTCACCGACGATGTAGGCGCCGGCACCCCAGGTGAGGGTGATGTCGACGCTGAACTCGGTGCCCATGATGTTCTTGCCGACATAGCCCTTGGCGTAGGCGTCGTTGAGCGCCTGGGCGATGACCTCCTGAGCGTGGGCCATCTCGCCCCGCACATAGAGGAAGCACTGGGCGAGCCCGAGGGCGTAGCAGGTGATCAGGCAACCCTCGATCAGCTGGTGCGGGTCGCGCTCCATGAGGAGGCGGTCCTTGTAGGTCCCCGGCTCGGACTCGTCGCCGTTGACGACGAGGTAGTACGGGAACTTGCCGGGCGGCATGAAGCCCCACTTGACGCCGGCGGGGAAGCCGGCGCCGCCACGGCCGAGCACGACAGCGTCGCGGACCTCGCTGTGCACATCGGCGGGCGTGCGGTCGAGGGCACGGCGCAGACCGCCGTAGCCACCGGTCGCCTCGTAACGCTCGATCGTGTGGCTGTCGGCGTGCACGAAGCGGCTCGTGACGATCTTGGGGCCGTCGTTGTCGACGTAGCCGGGCGCATGGGGGACGTAGTCGTGGGTCGGCATCAGGCGTTGTCCTCGCTGCCTGCGGCAGATGCTTCACTGCCGTCGGACGGTACGTCGTTGCGGGCGAGCCAGACCGGGCGTTCGTTGGCCTGCTCGGGCGGGAAGATGCCGGCGCCGGCACCCGCGGGGATGTGCTGGCGGGTCATGCCGAGCGTGCCGTGCTCGGGGATGTCGGTCGCCCGGCCGTTGCGGATGTCGTCGATCAGCTGGTCGAGATCGCCGGTGCTCAACCGCAGCCGGTACCGGTAGTTGACCTGCAGGCACGGCGCCTCGGTGCAGGCGGCGATGCACTCGACGTCTTCGATCGTGAACATGCCGTCGTCGGTGGTGCCACCCGCCTTGATGCCGAGCGCCTGCTCGGCGTGGGCGAGGAGCTCCTCACCGCCGAGCAGCTGGCACGACAGGTTGGTGCACACGTTGATCATGTACTTGCCGACCGGATGGAACTTGAACATCTCGTAGAACGACCCGGTGCCCTTGACCTCGGCGGGGGTCGTGTCGGTCAGCTCGGCGATCTGACGCATGGCGTCGTCGGTGACCCACCCCTCCTGCTCCTGCGCGAGGTGCAGCAGCGGGATGAGCGCGGACTTCTTGACCGGGTACCGGGAGATGATCTCGTGGGCGGTCGCCAGGTTGTCGGCGGTGAAGTACGACATCAGCGATCCACCTCGCCCATGATCGGGTCGACGCTCGAGATGATCGCGACCGCGTCGGCGATCAGGCTGTTCTGCATCATGTGGGGCATGGTCTGGACGTTGATGAACGACGGACCGCGGACGTGCATGCGGTACGGGTTCGAGGTGCCGTCGCTCACCATGTAGACGCCGAGCTCACCACGCGGGGACTCGACCGCGGCGTACGCCTCACCCTCGGGCACCTTGTAGCCCTCGGTGAAGATCTTGAAGTGATGGATCAGCGCTTCCATCGACTGATCGATGCGCACCCGCGGCGGCGGGGTGACCTTCTTGTCCTGGACCCGGTAGTCGCCGGCGGGCATGCGGTCGAGGATCTGCTCGACGATGCGCATCGACTCGCGGATCTCGTTGAGCCGGATCGCGTAGCGGTCGTAGCTGTCGCCGTACGACCCGACGATCACGTCGAAGTCGACCTCGGGGTAGGCGAGGTAGGGCTCGTCGCGACGAAGGTCCCAGGCGTAGCCGGTGGAGCGGAGGATCGGGCCGGTCGCCGACAGCGCCAGCGCCTCGTCGGCGTTGATCGTGCCCACGCCCTGCAGGCGCTCGCGCCAGATCGGCTGGCCGGTCATGAGGATGTCGTACTCCTCGAGCCGGGGCGGAAGGAGCTCGAGCAGGTGCTCGACGTCGGCCTGCCAGCCATCGGGCAGATCGACTGCGACACCACCGGGGCGGATGTAGTTGTGGTTCATCCGCAGGCCGGTGACCTTCTCGAAGAAGCGCAGGACCTCTTCGCGTTCGCGCCAGCCGTAGATCATCATCGACACGGCGCCGAGGTCCATGCCGTTGGTGGCCATGAAGAGCAGGTGCGAACTCATGCGGTTGAGCTCGCTCATCAGCATGCGGATCCAGACCGCCCGTTCCGGGACCTCGATGCCGAGCAGCTTCTCGGTCGCGAGGCTGAACGCCAGTTCGGTGAAGAACGGCGAGGCGTAGTCCATGCGGGTGACGTTGGTGCACCCCTGCAGATAGGTGAGCTGCTCCGCCTGCTTCTCCATGCCGGTGTGGAGGTAGCCGACGACCGGCTTGCTGCGCAGGACCGTCTCACCCTCCATCTCGAGCATGAGCCGGAGCACGCCGTGGGTCGACGGGTGCGACGGGCCCATGTTCATCATGACCCGCTCGTCGTCGTCGGGGGTCGTGGGATCGTTGCCGATCTCGGCGGCCGCGGCCTCGCTCAGGCGAAGGACCGCGGCGTGGTCGCCTCGGCGCCGGACGCGAGCTGCGCCATCGGGGGCCTGCTCGTCGCTTCCGCCTTCGGCCGCAGTGTCGTTGCTGCCGCCTTCGGCCGCAGTGTCGTTGCTGCCGCCTTCGGCCGCAGTGTCGTTGCTGCCGCCTTCGGCCGCAGTGTCGTTCTCGGTGACCGTCATCGTTCGTTGCTCGCTGCCTTGAACTGCACGGGAATGGCGCCGACCGCGTAGTCCTTGCGAAGAGGATGCCCGACCCAGTCCTCGGGCATGAGGACCCGGCTCATGTCGGGGTGATCGGCGAAGGTGATGCCGAACATGTCGAACACCTCGCGCTCGAGGTTCTCGCTCCCGGGCCACAGATCGAAGAGGCTCGGGATGGTCGGGTCGGCGTCGGCGACCTGGGCGCGGATCCGGACCCGCTCCCGGCGCTGGTGGTTGATCAGCTGGGTGACGACCTCGAAGCGCTCGGCGTCGAGCCCGCCCGGAAGGGACCGGGTACCGGCGTAGGTGAGGTAGTCGACGGCGGTGAGATCGATCAGCTGATCGAAGCCATCGGCGAGGGCTTCGGCACACACGTCGAGGTAGGTGTCGACGGCGGCGTGGAGCACGGCGTCGGCGGCGTCGGGATCGACGACAGCCCCGTACCGGAGCTCGACCGATGCTTCCGCGGAGACGGCCTCATCGACCGCCTCCTCGGCGGCTGCGGTCTCTTCACTCATGTTCAGCCCCCGATCGTCAGGCCGGCGGTCTGCCCGTCGCGCTGTTCGATGGTGATGCCGGCCCCGCCGCCGTTCGCCTCGCGGCGTCGGACGAGCTCACCGGTCTCGATCTTCTCGTGCAGGGTGAAGATGGCGTGCAGCAGGGTCTCGGGGCCGGGGGGACAGCCCGGTGCGTACACGTCGACGGGAACGACCTGGTCGACACCCTGCACGATCGCGTAGTTGTTGAACATGCCGCCGCTCGAGGCGCACACGCCCATCGAGATGACCCACTTGGGTTCCATCATCTGGTCGTAGACCTGGCGCAGGACCGGAGCCATCTTCTGGCTGACCCGGCCGGCCACGATCATGAGATCGGCCTGGCGGGGCGAGGCCCGGAAGGTCTCCATGCCGTACCGGGCGAGGTCGTAGTGCGCGGTGCCGGTGGCCATCATCTCGATGGCGCAACAGGCGAGCCCAAACGTCGCCGGCCAGAGGCTGCGAGCCCGGGCCCAGCTGACGAGGTTCTCGATGTTGCCGGTGAGGAAGTTGTGATCCATCCCCTCCAGGCCGTGATCGGCGATGGCGGCGCTGTCGCCGAGGATCGGGAGCTTCATGCTGCGGCTCCTGCATCGGTCGGGCGGTCTTCGAGACCGACCCGGCGGATCGTCGAGGTGGCGGTGCGCTCAGGTGACACGGCACCCGACGGCGCGGCGACCTGCTTGATCGGGCCCCACTCGAGGGCGCCGTTGCTGATCAGGTACACGAACGACTCGAACACGGCAAAGGTGAACACCATGATCGTGACCAACCCGAACAGGCCGAGTCCGCCCTGGGCGATCGCGTACGGGTAGAAGAAGATGATCTCGATGTCGAAGACGATGAAGATCATCGCGACGAGGAAGAACTTGACCGGAAAGCGCTCCGGGGTCTCCTTGGTCGGCACGATGCCGCACTCGTAGGCCGCACGCTTGGCGGCGGTCGGGTTACGAGGGGCGAGCAGGCCCGAGGCGAGGAAGCTGCCGGCGGCGAACAGCGCCGCGAGCACGAAGAGTGCCAGCAGCGGCAGGTACTGCCCGAGCACGGGTTAGGCCGCCTTCTCGAACTCGGCTCGACGGGCCATGAGCAGCTTGTCGCGCTCGTGGAGCATGTAGCAGAGGCCCAGGAAGATCAGCAGCGACCCGATCGTGACCATGGCCGGCAGCAGGCGGAGGTTGCCGAGGTTGCGGATCATGATGATCGAGACGATCGGCTGGGTCTCGTCGACGACGGGACGCTGCGGCGCGGTGCCGGGCAGGTTGTCGAGCGACTCGGCGGTGACGGCCTGCACCTGGATGAGGCCGTAGCGGGTCGGGTGCGTGATCTGGGAGCTCTGCCGGATCTTGGTCCAGACCCGATCGAACACGTCGGGATCGTCGGGGAGCCCTTCCTTGCCGCCGATCGTGTAGGCGTCGAGCAGCTTGAACTCCGCCTGGCTGGAGAAGTCGAAGTCGGGCGACTCGAGCAGCATGGCGATGGCGGAGGCCTGGGCCTCGCCGGCTTCGGCGGTCGACAGCAGGGTCCAGCCGCCGAGGTCGGCGTTGTCCTGATCGATGAGGCCCGGTGCGACCGCGGCCAGCTCGGACCAGGTCGTCGCCTGGTTCTTGGCGTTCTCTTCGACCAGGAGCGCTTCGATCTCGTCGGCGCTGAGGCCCTCGGTCTGATCCGGGGTGAGGTCGTCGGCGCTCACCGATCCGAACTCGACGTAGGCGGTCTGGATCTCGATCAGACGCTCGGCCTCGTCGTTGCTGAGACCCTCGGTGCCGAGCGTGCGCCAGTTGGAGCCGAACTCGGCTTCGGCGTCGTCGGCTGCGGCGATGACCTTCTCATAGGCGGTCGGGAGCGACTCGCTGCGGAGCAGGTTGGCTTCGTCGAGGGCGGCGAAGGTGAGGTGGCCTTCCTCGTCGAAGCCCTCCACGATCTCGACCTCTTCCCAGGTCGGCGCGTCGCCGACCCAGCCGATGCCGTAGATCCACCAGATGGAGCCCATGATCGCCATCCAGCCGAAGAAGCCGGCGAGCGACAACAGCGTGCCGAGGCGGACACCGCTGTTGCTCGAGACGAGCAACCAGACCGAGCCCATCCAGACGACGAAGCCCGCGAGCACGGCCAGGAAGCCGCGAACGTGGGGATCCCACTCGAGCCCGCTGATCGAGTCGAGGATGCCGAGCAGTTCGACCATTTCCATCAGAGGGTCCTCTCGAACGCAACGATCGCATCGATCTGAGCTTCGGTGAGCAAGGCCGGGTAGGAGAACTCAACGCCGGAGCCGGGGCCCATGCCGGGGCCGACCGGGTTGGTCTCGTTCATCGGACCGAAGCCGGGCATCTGGCCGTTGCCGCCAGAGCCACCACGGCCATAGGTCTGACCGATCGTCTGGCCGTCCTCGATGAACTGGGCCTGACTGCGAGCGGTCTCGAACTGGTCGCGCAGGGAATCGCCGGTGAGGTTGGGGCCGAAGAAGCCGCCACCTTGGACGTAGCCGTCGGCGAGTTCGGGGATCGGACCGTCGCGGCCGTTCTCCTCGAGCACATAGTCAGAGGCACCGTCGAAGCTCCAGCCGTAGGTGTGGCAACGAGCGCAGCTGTAGGTGCCGTTCGACGCCGTGTTGGTGAAGAGGATCTCACCCCACTGGAGGTAGGCCTCCTGACCGTCGAAGGCGTCGGGGGTCGAGAGGATCTCGAGCGCTGCGAACCGCAGGGCTTCCTCGTTGCCCTCGTCGCCGAGCGACGAGTCGGCCTCGATCGCCATCGCCTCGGCGGTGGCGCGGGCGCTGTTGACGTCGTCGTACCAGTCGGCGAGCGCACCGGCGAGCGGCTCCTGCGCCGCGGCGGTCGCCGCCGTGAGGCGTTCTCCGGCCTCGCTGTCGGCGACGCACTCCTCGAAGGCGTCGCTGCAGGAGAAGCCGAAGCCCTGCTCGCGATCGAGCAGGCGGACCGCCCAGGCGGTCTCGTCCTTGGCCTCGGTGGCCTCCCGCAACTCGACGGCCCAGTCGGCGTCGCTGGTCGCGGTGATGAGTTCCATCGCACCGGCGTCGACGCCGCTCGCGACCTCGTCGCGGATGTCCTCTTCGCTCAGCTGCACTGAGCGCAGGTAGAAGACGACCTCTTCGAGCTGCTGGTCGGTGAGCGGACCACCGCCGCCACCGCCCCACGCCGGCATCACGCCGTTGCGGCCGAAGTTGAGCACGTGGATGATCTCGTCCTCGGTCTGACGCGACATCAAGGTGTTGAGCGCCGGCGCCTTCCAGTTGACCTGAGCGACGAACTCGCCGGACTCGGAGGTGATCGCGGTGCTGACCACACCACCGGCACCTTCAGAGCCGTGACAGGTCACGCACTGGGCGCCGTTGAGGTAGATGTCCTCACCGCGGTTGGTGAAGATCCGCCAGGTGTCGATGTCTCGACCCTCGTGACGGCCGGGTTCGCCGAGCCAGTAGAGCGGCAACGTGATCGCCACGATGGTGAGCAGCACCAGGCTCGAACCCAACGCGAGGTCGAGCTTCTTGCCTTCCAGCTCTTCGTCGGTGAGATACGGCTTTCGGTTCGAGGCGAGCTCGATCTCCGAACCGATCTCGTCCCGAGCCGAGCGGATGTTGAAGTAGATGTAGACGAGACCACCGAGGAAGACGATCGCCAAGATGACGAGGCCGATGGTTCGTTGGGTTGAGGCGGCGAGCAACATACGCGTGACGGGTGTTCGTGAACTCTCTGGGACGGGAACGGACGGAGGCTATCGGGGCTAGTGCGACGCCTGACCGATGCAGTTGGGCCCTTCGGCTTCCTGACCGGTCGTGTTGGTGCCGATGGGCGGACCCTGGATGATCGTGCCGGTGTCGACGGTGAGGACACCATCGCCCGAGACGCTCATGGCGAAGCGATCCATACCGCGCGGGGCCGGGCCACCACGCTTCTCGCCCACCCGGTTGTACTGCGAACCGTGGCATGGGCATTCGAACCACTGAGAGGTGACGCACTCGGGCACACGGCAACCGAGGTGCGGGCACTTCTGGTAGAGGGCGACGACGCCGGCGTCGAGGCCGAGGGTGAGACCCGCCTCCATGCCGGAGAGTTCGGCGGCGCTGTAGGACGCACGAGCCTTCTCGACCGCACCGTTGGGGTACTCGGTCAACCACATGCGACCTTCGGCCCGGTAGAGGAAGCCGTTGGCGCCGCGGATCTCGCCGAGCACGTCGTTGACGAGACCGACCCGGATGGCCGAGCCGAAGCCGC
>CAZEML010000189.1:4968-8795 GCA_964513285.1 uncultured Candidatus Nemicrothrix sp. | reverse complement strand
CCTCGCCCAGGCCCGTGAGTTCGCCGAGGCCGTCAAGGCCGTCTACCCGGACCAGATGCTGAGCTACAACTGCTCGCCGTCGTTCAACTGGAAGGCCCACCTCGACGACTCCGACATCGCCAAGTTCCAGCGTGAGCTCGGTGCGATGGGCTACGCCTTCCAGTTCATCACCCTGGCCGGCTGGCACGCCCTCAACTACGCGGCGTTCGAGATCGGCAAGGGCTACACCGAGTCCGACATGACCGCCTACGTCGACCTCCAGGAGCGCGAGTTCGCTCGTGAGGCCGACGGCTACACCGCGGTCAAGCACCAGCGTGAGGTCGGTGCCGGCTACTTCGACCAGATCGCCACGATCGTGTCGGGCGGCAACGCCTCCACCCTCGCCCTCGAGGGTTCGACCGAAGAAGAGCAGTTCCACTAGAAGCTCGCAGCATGCGCTGACCCGCCCACGCGGGAGCTCGGTCAGCGGCCCCTGAGGGCCGCTGGTGCGGGCACCGACGCTGGGGGTTCTGCGACTGCAGCGCTTCAACGGCAAACGAGGTGAACGCCGTCGGCCCTTCGGGGTCGGCGGTGTTCGCCTTTTCGGCGTCAGCTGCGTCGGATCGGTGAGTCCCGCCAGAGGCCGTCCATGTCGAAGCTGCCGTCGTCGTTGGTGAGTTGTCGGTTGCGGGCTTCGTAGGCCTTGCGGGCTTGGCGTTCGGTCATGACCGGTTCGCCGGTGAGCGGGTTGGTCGGGCCTCGGCGCGGGCCGACGTAGGCGCCGGCGGGGATGCCGGGGGCGAAGAGGAGGTAGAGCGACAGCGCCCAGCCGATGACCGGGACGAGGATCAGGAGCAGCCAGACCCAGCCGTGGCCGAGATCGCGGAGTCGGCGGCGGGCGTTCATGAGATGGAGCCACGACCCGACGATGACCGCGACGAAGCCGAGACCGGTGAACTCAGCGTCACCGGTGACCGGGTCGGTCTCCGCCAGCGCGACGACGGCCAGGGCCGTGGCGAGGACCAGCACCACGCTGGTCAGGAAGTAGCCGAGGCGGCCGATCCGCCCTTGTCCGGTGAGCAGTTCCATACCGGAGCATCGACGGATCGGCGCCTGGGGTTGAGCGACCCAGTTCTGTGGCCGACGCTCAGCGTCACCGCCACGGTGCCGATGAACACGTGTGGAGATGCTCACCGCCCCCGCCCCGACCGCGCCCTCGACGCCGGAGCCGGCCTCGACCGGCCGCGTCACGGCCGTGGCGATCGTCGTCGGCCTGCTGATCGTCGCCGCCTCGCTCCTCCGCCACGACGGCGACATCGCCGGCCTGATCAAGTTCGGAGCCGGGGACACGGTCGCCGATCGCACCGCCCACGTCGAGGACGTCCTCGACCGCGACGTCGCGACGGTCGACCTACTCGGCCACGACGGCTCGATGTTCTTCCTTCAGGCGCTGGACCCCTTCTTCCTCGACCCGGACGAACACGCCGCTCATCTCGACCGCCCCGTCTACCGGGCCCAGCGCATGCTCTTCCCGACCGTGGCCGGCGTCGGTGGCCTGCTGTCCGCCGAGGCGGTGCTGTGGTCGATGGCGTTGGTGAATGTCGCCGCGATCGCGCTCGGCACCGCGGGCACCGCCCGCCTCGCCCAGCGGTTCGGTGGGTCGCCATGGCTGGGACTGGCGTTCACGCTCAACCCCGGCATCGTCTTCGAGTTCGACATCTCCGGTGCCGGCATCGTCGCATTCGCATGTGCGGTCTGGGGGACGCTCGCCGTCGTCGACCGCCGGGGCCGCGCCGCCATCGGTTGGTTCGTCGCCGCCGTCCTCGCCCGCGAGGTCATGCTGCTGTACCTCGCCGGCGTCTGCTGCCATCAGCTCTGGGTCAACCGACGGATCCCATGGCTGCTCGGCGGCGTTCCCGCGATCGCCGCGGCCGCATGGGCCGGCTACATCCGCCTCCGTCTCGACTCCCACGACGGCGTGCAGGAGGTCCAGGAGTTCGGTGCGCCGTTCGGCGGGATGGCCGACGCCTTCAGCAACTGGCTCGACGACCCGATCGACCTCGCCGTCATCGGCGGGCTCGTGGCGGTCATGCCGCTCCTCGTGCTCCGGGCCTTCCAGCGGCCCAACCCGATGGCGTGGGGCGCGCTCGGGTTCGTCGTGCTCGCGATCCTCATGACCCGCCAGGTCTGGTGGAACTTCTTCGACATCTCCCGGGCGGTGGCGCCGATCATCACCGCCTACGTCGTCACCGCGTTCAGCGAACCGCCTGGTACACGGGATGGCGCCGCTTCGCCTTCGTGAACACCACCTGGAACAGCTGCAGCGCCCGGACCCGGAAACCGGCCGCTGAGCCGAGCAGGTAGTACTCCCACGTGCGGCGGAAGTGCTCGTCGTAGTGCGGGATCTCGTCCCACCGGGCGCTGATGTTGGCGTGCCACGCCATCAGGGTGCGGTCGTAGTCGGGCCCGAAGTTGTGGACGTCTTCGATCGACCACGTCTTCTCGGCCGCTCGTGAGATCTGGCCGAGCGAAGGCAACACGCCACCGGGGAAGATGTAGCGGTCGAACCACGGGTCGGTGTGGGTCTGCCACTCGTTCGAGCCGATCGTGTGATGCAGCATCATCCCGTCGGGCGCGAGCAGGCGGTCGCAGGTCTCGAAGAACTCGCCGAGGTTGCGAGGACCGACGTGCTCCATCATCCCGATCGAAGTGATCCGGTCGAACTCCCCCTCCATCTCGCGATAGTCGGCCTGCTCGATCCGCACCGGCAGACCCTCGGTGGTCTCGCGAGCCAACTCGACCTGCTCGACCGCCGGACTGATGCCGGTGACGTGCACGTCGTAACGGGTCGCCGCGAACTGGGCGAACCCGCCCCAACCGCAACCGATGTCGAGCAGCCGCATCCCCGGCTCGAGCCCGAGCTTGCGGCAGATCAGGTCGAGCTTGGCTTCCTGAGCGGAATCGAGGTCGTCGGCGTCACGCCAGTAGGCGCACGTGTAGATCATCCGCTTGTCGAGCATGCGCTCGAACAGGTCGTTGCCGATGTCGTAGTGCGCCTGAGCGTTCTTCTTCGCCTTGCGTTCGGTCTGACGATTGCCGAGCCGGCTCTCGATCATCAACCGGATCAGCGCCGGCGACGGCTTGACCACATCTCGGAGATTCGTCTCTTGGGCGACGGCGAGGAATTCGTCGAGCTGATTCGCGCTCCACCAACCCTCCTGATACGTCTCCCCCAACCCGAGTTCACGGTCGCGCAGCACGCGTTTGTAAAACCGGTCGTCGTGGATGTGGATGTCGGCGGGGCCCTCTCCCCCGACCGTCACCCCGATCTCAGCCATGGTCTCTTCGAAGAAGGCGGCCGTGTCCATGGTCCCTCCCAAGCTCTCGGAGCGTCCATGTTTGCGCCTCGGAGGGTGGTTGCGCCACCCCCATTGTCGCCGCGGGTACACAGCGGGGCGCAGAAGGACCGCGTTCAGCAGCGGAACTGTGGCACCCCCGACAGGACTCGAACCTGCAACCGCCGGGGTAGAAACCCGGAGCTCTATCCAGTTGAGCTACAGGGGCACCACAAAGGGTAGGCCCGTCGGGGTCGGTCCCGATACACTCGCTCTTCGCTTCGGCCCTACGGTTGAAGCTTCACTCCGAGCCTCCGGGATCGGCGTGGTGGGCGTAGCTCAGTTGGTTAGAGCGCCTGGTTGTGGTCCAGGAGGTCGGGGGTTCGAATCCCCTCGTTCACCCGTAGGATTGTTCTTCGCAATCCGCGCACCTCTAGCTCAATTGGTAGAGCATCGGACTCTTAATCCGCAGGTTCTGGGTTCGAGTCCCAGGGGGTGTACCGCAAGAAACCT
>CAZEML010000189.1:0-4868 GCA_964513285.1 uncultured Candidatus Nemicrothrix sp. | reverse complement strand
CTCTTAATCCGCAGGTTCTGGGTTCGAGTCCCAGGGGGTGTACCGCAAGAAACCTCGGCCCTCGGGCCGAGGTTTCGTCGTTTCTGGGGTGGTGCCGTCAGCGGCGGTTGATGCGGAAGGCAGGAATCACTCGAGGGGCGGCGTTCTCGATGTACTCGTTGAACTGCGGCATCAACGCCGCCTGCGCCGCGAGCTTCTCCTGCCCCTCGGCTTCGGGGAGCTCTTCGACGAGCGCATCGAAGGACTCGGCGCCGTACTCGACGGTGATCTCGGGGTTGGCGACGAGGTTGTGGTACCAGGCCGGGTTGGTCGGCGCCCCTGCCTTCGAGGCGAACACGTACATGGCATCAGGCTCGATCAAGGCGACGAGCGGCGTCGGCCGGACCTCGCCGGATTTTGCGCCGATCGTGTTGAGGATCACCATCGGAGCGTCCCCGAACGCCGCGACCTTCCCGCCGTTGGCTCGGAACTCCTCGATGATCGTCGCGTTGAAGCTCTTGATGCTGTCTTCGGTGTGGTCGCTCATGCTCATGGCCAGACCATAGGCCAGCCGTCGTCGGAGCGTTCCGCCTAGGGTCCGGGCCATGGAGATCGACCTGCTGTCCGTCGCCGGGTACGCCGGGTCCCAACCGAACGAGCAGTTCGCCTGGCTTCGGGAGAACGCTCCCGTGTATCGGCACCCCGAGGTCGACGGCCCGGGCTTCTGGGCGGTCACCCGGTACGACGACGTGAAACTTGTCGGCCGGTCTCCCGAGCTGTTCTCGTCGCAGCCGACGATCATGATCGAGGGCCGCCGGTCCGACGAGCCCGACCCGTTCGACGGGCACACGATGATGCTCGTCGCCGACCCGCCCCTCCACACCCGGATGCGGCGCCTCGTCAGCCGAGAGTTCACGCCCCGAGCGGCCACGGTCCTGCGACCACGGATTCAGGAACTCGCCGCGCTGATCATCGACAACGTCGCCGCCCGCGGTGA
Source organism: uncultured Candidatus Nemicrothrix sp. (assembly GCA_964513285.1). Lineage (GTDB taxonomy): Bacteria > Actinomycetota > Acidimicrobiia > Acidimicrobiales > Aldehydirespiratoraceae > UBA11606. Next base: position 3,892 of record CAZEML010000189.1, on the reverse strand, counting down.
ATGCGACCTCGTGTCCGACATCGCCGGCGAGATGCCGAGCCTGGTCATCGCCGAGATGCTCGGCATCTCCCACGACGAGGGGCGGCGGCTCTACCACTGCACCGAGACGATCCATGCGAGCGAGGAGGTCGTCAGCCACGAGCAGCGCACCGAAGCGATCATGACGATGTTCGCCTCATCGCAGGCGGCCCACGCTGCGAAGATGGCCGAGCCGGGCGAGGACCTCGGATCGCTGATCGCCCACGGCGAGATCGACGGCGCACCGGTCGACGCCATCGACTTCTTCCTGTGGTTCATGCTGCTCGTCGACGCCGGCGGCGACACCACCCGCAACCTCGTCGGCGGCGGGATCCAGGCACTCTTCGAACATCCCGATCAGCTCGAATTGCTGTCGTCCGACCTCGACACCCACCTCGGCTCGGCGATCGAAGAGATGCTGCGATGGGTCAGCCCGGTCGTCTACATGCGACGCACCGCGACGGCCGACACCGAGATCGCCGGCCAGCCCGTTGCGGCGGGCGACAAGGTGGTCATGTACTACGGCGCCGCCAACCGCGACCCATCGGTATTCCGCGAGCCGGAGCGGTTCGACATCACCCGCTCCCCCAACCCCCACGTGGCCTTCGGTGGTGGCGGGCCGCACTACTGCCTTGGCGCCAACCTGGCCCGCATCGAGATCGAAGCGATCCTGCGCGAGATCCTCACCCGGCTCCCGGGTCTGCAGCCGGCCGGCCGGGTCGAATGGATGGGATCGAACTTCATCTTCGGGCCGAGCTCGATGCCGGTCCGCTTCGACCCGACCTGAACGTCAGCTGCTCCCCCGCCGGACTACCCGTCCCGGTCGGACACCGGTAATCGTCCCCTCCGCCACGACCCGCTCGCCGTTCACCCAGACCCCGTGGATTCCTTCCGGCACCGTCGTGGGGTCGGTGTAGGTGCCGGTGTCGATGATCGTGTCGGGATCGAACAGCACGAGATCGGCGAACGCCCCCTCCCGGATCACGCCGCGTTCGACGAAGCCGAAACGCTCGGCCGGCAGGCCGGTCATCCGGTGAACGGCATCGGCGAGCTCCAACAGCCCTTCTTCGCGGCTGTAGTGCCCGAGCACCCGCGGGTAGGTGTGGTGCAGGCGGGGATGGGGCCGCGAGCCACCCGGAACACCGTCGCTGCCGGTCATCACTGCGGGATGAGCGATGATCGTTCGCACGTCGGCCTCGGCCATCGTGTCGAGTACGACGAGGCACGCACGGCCTTCCGCCGCGACGATCCGATCGGCCATCTCGCGGCCGGTCGTGCCCTCCTCGTCGGCGATCGCGTCGATCGTCTTCCCCTCCCACTCGGGGTGCTTGGGCGCCGCGGCGATCAAGATGTCGGCCGGCGCGAGGTGAGCGAACGACGACGGCCCGTCGAGCGCCCCGGCGCTCACCACCTGCTCCAACAGGGTGCTCCCCCGCGTGTACGGGTACTGGTCGGCCATCACGTCGACCCCGCGTGCGCGGGCGGCGTCGATCCGGTCGAGCGCCGTGACCACCGTCCCCCAGTGGTCCCTGCCGCTCGCCTTCAGGTGCGAGATCTGCAACGGAATCCCGGTCGCCTCGGCGACGGCGATCGACTCGTCGATCGACGCGACGAGATCCTGCGACTCGTTGCGCATGTGGGTCGTGTAGATGCCGCCCGCCGCGGCGACGACCGCCGCGAGCGTCACCATCTCGTCGTGCGCGGCATATCGACCCGGCTCGTACGCCAGCCCCGACGACAATCCGAGCGCCCCGTCCTCCATCGCTTCGGCCACGATCTCGACCATGCGCTGGCGCTCATCTGGCTCGGGGGCCCGATCGGTCCGCAGCCCCATCACCGCCGTGCGGACGGTGCCATGCCCGACGAGCGAGCCGACGTTCACCGCCGGCGCCGCGTCCTCGACCCGACGCAGATAGTCCGCGAGCCGCGGGAAGCGGGCGAAGCCGAAGTCGTCGTCGTTCACCGGAGCAGCCGAGTAACCACAGTTGCCGACCACCACCGACGTCACCCCTTGCAGGGTCTTGCACGCGTGATCGGGCGCGCTGATCACCGCGGTGTCGTCGTGGGTGTGGACGTCGATGAACCCGGGGGCGAGCGCGAGCCCGGCACCGTCGATCTCGGCGTCGGCATCGCCGTCGGCCTGCCCGACCGACCCGATCCGATCGCCCTCGATCGTGACGTCGGTGCGGACGCCCGGGTTGCCGAGCCCGTCGAGCACCAACACATCACGGAAGCAGGTCACCGCGTTCGACATGGCCGAAGCATGACAGACCCGATCGACCGGCGGCGACGATCGTCGACACTGGACGATCGTTCAGGCATGATCGCGCCGTGAGCACCCAGCTGATCGAGATCGCCCATGCCGGTGGGCGGCGCGCCGTCCCTGCGGCCTGGCTCCGGATGCACTGCCCGTGCCCGGAATGCATGTTGGTCGACATCGGCGAGCGACGAGTGATGCTGACCTCGACCGACGACTGGATCGCCACCGACGTTCGTCAGGCCGACGATTCGACCACCGTCGTCTGGTCGTCGGGGCACGAGTCGCACTACCCCACCGGGTTCGTCGATCTCATGGAGGCGAAGGCCAACCGCCGACGCTGGTCGCCGACGCACTGGGGTGGCGATCACGCGGTCGCGGAAGTCCCCCACGACGACTTCATGGCCGACGCCGATCTCCGACGTGAGACGCTGCTGCGCTATCGAGCGGAAGGGGTGCTGGTCGTTCGCGGCGTCCCGACCACCGGTACCCCGAGCGAGGACTTCCTCGACGCGCTTCGGATCCCGATCTGGGAAGGCCCGTTCGGGCTGCGATCGATCGACACCCGCGTGCAAGCCGTCGCCTACAACGTCGCCGAGACCGCCGAAGCGCTCCCGCCCCACACCGACCTCGCCGGCTACCAGTGGCCGCCGTCGGGGCAGATGCTGCACATGCTGGTGAACGAGGCCGAGGGCGGCGACTCACTCGTCGTCGACGGGTGGCGAGTGCTCACCGAACTCCGGGCCGACGAACCAGCAATGTTCCAGGTGCTGACCGAGGTGCCGGTCGCCCACCGGATCTTCGACGAGACCCGCGAGACCTGGGCTCGGGCGCCACTCGTCCGCCTCGACGCCCACGGCGAGATCAACGGCATCCGCTTCAGCAACCAGACCCTGCAACCGCTCTCGCTCGATGAGCCCCGCCTCGACGAGTGGTATGCGGCCTACACCGAACTCGCCGCCCGACTCTCCCGTCCCGACCAGGCCGCGACGTTCCGTCTCGCGACCGGGGATGCGTATCTCACCCATGCGCACCGGGTGCTGCACGCTCGCACGGCGTTCTCCGCGAGCGGTGATCGGTGCATCCGCGACGTCTACTTCGAATTCGACAACGTGCTTGCCGAGATCGATCGGCTCACCGGCGACAACCCCTAGGACCGCGATCCGGGAGTGTCACACCCCCTTCGTAGTGTCGGGGCATGGTCACGTTGGCGGGTGTGCATGAAGCGCTGAGAGCAGTCGATCCGCACCCGTTGTCGCGCCGCGAGTTGTATGGGCTGATCGCGGATCTGGAGAAGCTCCGGTCGCGTGTCGACGAACGTTTGATGGCCGCGAAGGCGGCGCTCGACTCGTTGGGCGACACCGGGGCCGACTCTTCGGTGGTTGGCCGGTCAGTTGGTCGCCGCTCGGAGCGTCAGGCCAAGAAGGACCGAGTCACCGCCCGCGGTTTGGCCGAGATGCCGACGCTGGCCGACGGTCTCGCCGAAGGACGACTCAACGTCGAGCACGCGGCGATCGTCGCCGCAGCCGCGGAAGAGACCTCACCAGAGGTCGCTGCTGAGCTGGTGCCGTTGGCGGAGTCGATCCCCGCCGATCTGTTCGCGAGGAAGGCCCGCGA
>CAZEML010000188.1:0-8848 GCA_964513285.1 uncultured Candidatus Nemicrothrix sp. | reverse complement strand
GCAAGCTCACCGGCAACCTCAACAAGACGAAGACGATCGCGATCTTCATCAACCAGCTACGCGAGAAGATCGGCGTGATGTTCGGTTCGCCCGAGACCACGCCGGGCGGCCGGGCGCTGAAGTTCTACTCGTCGGTCCGTCTCGACATCCGTCGCATCGAGTCGATCAAGGACGGCGTCGAGGTCGTCGGCAACCGCACCCGAGTCAAGGTCGTCAAGAACAAGGTCAGCCCGCCGTTCAAGCAGGCCGAGTTCGACATCATGTACGGCCACGGCATCTCCCGTGAGGGCTCAGTGCTCGACCTGTCGGTCGAGGAAGGCATCGTGAAGAAGTCGGGTGCCTGGTACACCTACGACGGTGAGCAACTCGGTCAAGGCCGAGAGAACGCCAAGAAGTACCTGACCGAGAATCCCGAAGTGATGGTGGAGATCTCGGATCGGGTCTGGAAGGCCGTGATGCCCGAACCCGAGGAAGAGGTCGTCGACGTCACCGATGGTGACGATGCCGAGGAGTTCTCCGACGCCGACGACATGCCGATCGCACTCGACGACTGAGTCGTCGAGGAAGTAGTCGACGACTGAGTCGTCCAGCGAGTGACCGACGACTGAGTCGTTGGTCGTCAGGAAACTGAACCGGGTTCCGCGAAAGGCTCAGGTGAGCCGCATTCGTGCCGAACACATCTGCGGAGACACGACCACGTCTTCGTATCCCCGCCCGGACGTGACGCGTGGTGTTCGCCAGCAGCCCCCCAGCTGACGGACGCCTGTGGCGAGCGATCGGGCGTGAGAGCGGGCCACCCTTGTGGGTGGTCCGCTTCGGGTTTTGGGGAGCGGCTGCTCAGTCTTCGAGCGTGAGCACCACGGCAACGCTCTCGGGCGTCGACCGGAACAGGTGCCGAAAGACGCCGATCGTCTTGATGAGCGTGACCTGCCAGCCGTACTTGGCCTTGATCGCCGCAGCGACCGGTTCGGCTTCTGCACCGCTCCGGATTTCGGCGATGGCGCTGATGGTGACGGCATCGTCGGCGACGTTGCCGCGGGCATCCGAGGCGGCAAGCTCGACCGCGGGCGTGTTTCGGATGCGCTTGACCTTCCAGCTGTCCTCTTCGGTGGTGAAGCCGAAGGTGCCATCGCCCAGGTCGGCGATCCACACCGGGGCGGGCTTTGGTCGTCCGTCCTTGGTGAAGGTCGTCAGGCGGATGTACTTCTCATCGGCGAGCTCGGACATGGCCGCACGCTACGCCAGTGGTGGCGCCGTGTCGTGCGTACCTGGACAGGGTGAGCAAGGATGGCGGGATGCGCCGTGCACTGCTCGTGGTCGATGTCCAGAAGGGGTTCAACGAGGTCGAGTACTGGGGCCATCGCAGCAACCCGGCCTGTGAGGCCAACATCGTCGCCCTGATGGCGGCGTGGCGGGCCGCCGGACAGCCGATCGTGCGTGTGCGCCATGACTCGCTCACCGCGGGCTCGCCCCTCGCTGCCGGTCTGCCCGGCAACGAGATTAAGGACGAGGTCGCCGGCGCCGTCGATCTCGAGGTGAGTAAGTCGGTGCACTCCTCGTTCCACGGCACCCCCGACCTCGATGCCTGGCTCAAGGAGCACGATGTCGAAGGCATCGCCGTGTGTGGCATCACCACCAACATGTGCTGTGAGACGACCGCTCGCATCGGGAGCGACCTCGGCTACGACCTGTGGTTCGTGCTCGATGCCACCGCCGGCTACGACCTCCCGTCGGTCGACGGCTCGATCGTCACCGCGGCGCAGTTGGCTCGGTCCACGGCCGCGATCATCGAAGCCGACTTCGGTCAGGTGATCGACACCGAAACGGCCTGCGCATCGGTGTCGGTAGCCTCAACGGTGTGAACGAGCAGGGGAGCGACACCACCGCACGCCGTGACGGCAAGTCCTACGTCGTCAAGACGTACGGCTGCCAGATGAACGAGCACGACTCCGAGCGCATCTCGGGCCTGCTCGAGGCCGACGGCATGCACCGCGTCGAGAACGACGCCGACGCCGACGTCATCGTGCTCAACACCTGCTGCATCCGTGAGAACGCCGACAACAAGCTCTATGGCGCCCTCGGCCACCTCAAGGCCCTGAAGGCCCAGAACCCCGACCTCCAGATCGCGGTCGGCGGCTGTCTCGCCCAGAAGGATCGCGACACGATCATGGAGCGGGCCGGGCACGTCGACGTTGTGTTCGGCACTCACAACGTCCACCGGGCCGTCGAACTCCTCGACCATGCCCAGGAACACGGCCCGATCGTCGAGATCCTCGAAGCCGCGGCCCGCGACGATCACGAGACGTTCCCGTCCGCGCTGCCGACCCGCCGCGAGGTCGACCATGCCGGCTGGCTCACCATCCAGATCGGATGCGACAACAACTGCGCGTTCTGCATCGTGCCGGCGGTCCGCGGTCCCGAGCTCAGCCGTCCCTTCGGCGAACTCGTCCAGGAGGCCCGAGACCTCGCCGCCGACGGCGTGAGCGAGATCACCCTGCTCGGCCAGAACGTCAACAGCTTCGGTCGCGACCTGGCGCTCGCTCGACGGGCGCCCGACGCCGATCAGGAGCGAGACGACGCCTGGTGGTGCGGCGAGCGGTGGACCACCGACCGCCGTCCCCGCCCGCTTTTCGGCGATCTGCTCCGTGAGGTCGGCTCGATCGACGGGATCCATCGCATCCGGTACACGTCGCCCCACCCCAAGGACATGCGCACCGAGACGTTCGAGGCGATGGCGGCGACCCCGGAAGTCTGCGAGCACCTGCACTTCCCGCTGCAGTCCGGCAGCGACCGAGTCCTGGCCCTCATGCACCGCGGCTACACGGGTGAGCGCTACCTCGAGAAGCTCGCCGAAGCACGAGCCACCGTTCCGGATCTCGCGGTGTCGACCGACATCATCGTCGGCTTCCCGGGCGAGACCGACGATGACTTCGAGCGCACCCTCGAGGTCGCCGCGGCCGCCGAGTACGAGAGCGCCTTCACCTTCGTGTTCTCGCCTCGCCCTGGCACCGAAGCCGCAGAGCTGCTCGAAGCGCAGCCCGAGCTCGCCGTGCCCCACGAGGTCGCCGTCGAACGCTACGAACGCCTGCGCCTCGTGATCGAACGGTCGTCGATGCGGGCCAACCAGGGCCGCATCGGTCGCGTCGAAGAGGTCACCGTCGAGGGCCCGAGCAAGAAGGACCCGTCGGTTCTCACCGGCCGGACCCGTCGCAACACGCTGGTCCACTTCGCCAGCCCGACCCCGCTCAAGGCCGGCACCTACGCCGAGGTTCGCGTCACCGATGCCCGGGTCAACCATCTGCTCGGCGAACTGATCGACGTCACGATCCCGGCGCGGCACCGCACCCGGATCCCCGTCAGCGCCGGCTGAACCCGTGGACGAGGCGTCGGCGACCAACGACGGCATCCGCCTCGACGATCGCGCCGTCCCGGTCGACCCCGAAGCGGTGAGCCGAGCGATCGGTGCGGCCATCCGCCGCGCCCACGACGAGCCGCCGACCGGCCGCCCCGCCACCATGACGGCGATGGCGGCTGCGCTCGTCGACGCCGCCGAGCAGGCGGTCGAGCCGGAGATGACGTCGGGCCCCTACCTCGGCCGCCCTGTCCACGAGCTCGCCCGGCTCGCCGCTGAGACGGTGAGTGTCCTGCCGCCGGCGATGGGCGAGGTCGTTCCGATCCGGGCCGGACTCGGGCTCGGTGATTGTGTCCTGCGGCCCGACGGCACGGTGTCGCTCGAGGGGGAGCGGGCCGATGGCGATCGAGAGGTGGAGTTGGCGGCCGCCGCGGTCGCGCTCGGTGAGCGGCACGGCCCTGCGGTCATCGCACCCCTGCTCGACGCCTACGGCATGGATGCCCTCGACCTCCGGCGACTCGACACCGGCCAGCTGCTCGTCTCGATCGCCCGCCACCTCGATCTCGATCTCGGAACGGTCGCATCGGGGTGACCGGTTCTGATCCCTGGGTCGCCCGACGGGCGAAGCCGCTGGCGATCCTCGGACCCACGGCCTCGGGCAAGTCGTCGCTCGCGCTCAGCATCGCCGAGCTCGCCCGAGCGGACGGGCACGAGGTCGAGCTGGTGTCGATCGACTCCATGCAGGTGTACCGAGGCATGGACGTCGGCACCGCCACCCCGACGGCCGCCGAACAAGCAGCGGTGCGGCACCATCTGATCGATCTCGTCGAGCCGTCGCACAGCTTCACGGTCAGCGAGTTCCAAACCCTGGCTCACGCCGCGATCGACGACGTACGGGGCCGGGGCAACGTGCCCGTGCTGGTCGGAGGCACTGGCCTCTATCTGCGTGCCGTCATCGACGACCTGGAGATCCCCGGCCAGTACCCCGACGTCCTCGCCGAACTGGACGCCGAGCCCGACACCGTCGCCCTCCACGCTCGCCTCGTCGCCCTCGACCCGTCGGCCGCCCAGAAGATGGAGCCGACGAACCGGCGCCGGGTCCTGCGGGCGCTCGAGGTCACGATCGGTTCGGGCCGGCCGTTCTCGTCGTTCGGGCCGGGTCTCGACTCCTATGGCGAGTCTCGCTTCGTACAGGTCGCGCTCCGGTGGCCGCGTCCCGAACTCGATCAACGCATCGCCGCCCGCTACGACCAGCAGATGGCGGCCGGGTTCCTCGATGAGGTCCGTTGGCTGGCGGAGCAGCAGCCGTCGCGCACCGCGATGCAGGCGCTGGGCTACCGCGAACTGCTCGCCCATGTCGCCGGCGAGACCACCCTCGAGGCCGCCCTCGAGCTCGCCATCACCCGCACCCGGCAGTTCGCCCGCCGCCAGGAGCGGTGGTTTCGACGTGATCCACGGGTCACCTGGATCGATCCGCCCGCTGACCCTCAGGCCGTCCTCGATCACTGGACCCGGCGGTCGACGACCCGCTGAGCGGCCAGCCGACCGAAACATCCTGTCTGAGATGGCCGGAACCCTGCGATGATGGAGGGATGGCCACCGAGCCGGCGCCCATCCGCTTGAGCAAGCACCATGGTCTCGGCAACGACTTCCTCGTCTGCCTCACCGACCGCCTTCCCCTCGACGCCGTCTCGCGCGCCCGTGCTTGGTGCGATCGCCGAACCGGCATCGGTGCCGACGGCCTCATCTTCGGCATGCCGCCCGGGCCCAATCATCGAGACGGCGGCGAGATCGTGATGCGCCTCCTGAACAGCGACGGGAGTCCGGCCGCGCTCAGCGGCAACGGACTGCGCTGCTTCGCTCAGGCGGTCGCCCGTCAGCGAGGGGCCGCGGATCTTCATCTCGCGGTGTCGACACCGGCGGGTGTGCGCGACTGCACGGTGCACGCCACCGATGAGCCCCACGTCGTCACCGCGACCGTGGACATGGGCGTCGTGTGCCCGGGGCCCGACCCCGACGTCGAGGATCTCATGGGGGCGGTCGGTGCCCCCGTCCACTCGGTCAAGCGGTGGGAGACGGGCGACATCGGAAACCCCCACGTGGTGTGCGAGGTCGACGATCCCGACTCGATCGACCTGACCACCGCCGGCCCCGCCGTCGAAGCCCACTTCGAGGAAGGGGCCAACGTCCACTTCGTGACGGTCAGCGGCACCAACGAGCTCTACCACCGGGTGTGGGAGCGGGGCGCGGGTGTCACCAACGCCTGCGGCACCGGCGCGACCGTGTCCGCCGACATCTTCCACCGGTGGGGTCTCGTCGGGCCCAAGGTCATCGTCCGCATGCCGGGCGGCAACGCCCTGGTCGACGTGAGCGGCCCGGTGATGCTGACCGGCCCCGCCACCCATGTCGCCGACCTCGACGTCCACGACGTGTGGTCGTCGGGTGCCTGAGGACTCGATGGGCGACAACGAGCGCGAGCTCCCCACCATCTTCACCGACGACCCCGACGACTGGGACGGCGACGACGCCGCGCCCTGGGACACGCCGGAGGAAGAAGAGAGCCACCGTGGCGCGTTCGGCGACTACGGCGGTGAGTCCGGTGGCCTCATCGAACGCACCTTCCGGGAGCGCATCGTCCTCGTCGGCGTCACCCTCGGCGGCGCCGACACCGAGGAGACCGACGCCTCCCTCGACGAGCTCGCCCTGCTCGTCGACACCGCCGGCGCCGACGCCCTCGAGCGCGTCCATCAGCGCCGCGATTCGCCGGATCCCGCCACCTATGTCGGCAGCGGCAAGGCCAAGGAGATCAAAGCGGTCGCCAACGCGATCGACGCCGACACCGTGGTCTTCGACGACGAACTCTCGCCCGCGCAGCAGTTCAACCTCGAGAAGATCCTCGGCCGATCCGCCCTCGATCGCACCGCGGTGATCCTCGACATCTTCGCTCAGAACGCCAGCAGCCAGGAGGGCAAGGCCCAGGTCGAGCTCGCCCAGTTGCGCTACCGGCTGCCTCGGCTGCGGGCGAGTGGACGGACCTTCTCCCAGCAGGGCGGCGGTATCGGTACCCGTGGTCCCGGTGAGACCCAGCTCGAGGTCGATCGGCGCCGCTTGGTGCGACGGGTCCACAAGCTCGAAGGCGACCTTCGCAAGGTGCAGGCGCACCGCGAGACCCAGTCCAAGCAACGCTCCCGCACCCGCAACCGGGCGATCGCGCTCGTCGGCTACACCAACGCCGGTAAGTCCTCGCTGCTCAACCGCCTCGCCGGTGCCGACGTTCATGTCGAGGACCGCCTGTTCGCGACCCTCGACGCCACGACTCGCCGACTGGCGCTCCCCGGCGGTGAGACCGTGTTCGCGACCGACACCGTCGGCTTCGTTCGCAAGCTCCCGCACCAGCTCGTCACCGCGTTCAAGACGACCCTCGACGTCGTGCGCGACGCCGACCTGCTCGTCCACGTCGTCGATGGCTCCGGGCCCGATCCGCAGGGGTCGATGGATGCCGTGCGCGAGGTGTTGGCCGAGATCGGCGCCGGGGAGGTTCCCGAACTCCTGGTGTTCAACAAGGCCGACCAGGGCGACGGCGCCGAACGGCTCGCCGAGAAGTTCGAGGGGTCCGTCGCCGTGTCGGCCCACAGCGGCTTCAACCTCGACCACCTGACCGCCGTGATCGGCGACCGGGTCCGGTCGATGACGGCGCTCGCGGAGCTGATGATCCCCTGGGACCGCGGCGACGTGCTCGCCTCGGTCCACCGTGAGGGTCAGGTCCTGACCGAGAGCGCCGAAGAGACGGGCATGCGACTCAAGGCCCGCCTCGAGCCGGCATCGCTGGGTGCGCTCCGCGAGTACGTGATCGATGTCGAGGGCGGTCTACCGTCGGAGCTGATCGACGAGGAAGACGACTGGTGAGCGAACCGACCACCCACCCGTACCAGACGCCCTACGAGCCGCCGCCGTACCCCTACGACCTGCTCGACGAGCTGCGCGCGGCCGCTGCCGAGCGGTTCGGTGCCGCCATCGACTGCTCGATCGGCGCGCCGATCGATCCGCCACCGGCATCGGTCATCGAGGCCCTCTCGACCTCCAACGCGGAACGTGGCTATCCGCCGTCGATCGGCACGCTCGCGTACCGGCAGGCCGCGGCCCGGTGGATGGAACGCATCACCGGCGTCACCGTCGACCCGGCGACCCAGATCGGGGCCGCGGTCGGCACCAAGGAGTTCGTCGCCGGCACGCCGCACTACCTCCGGATGCGGAATCCCAGCCGCGACACCGTCCTCTATCCCGAGGTGTCGTATCCCAGCTACGAGCAGGGCGCGATCTTCTCGGGCTGCCGCGCCGTCGCCGTCCCCGTCGACGACGCCTGGCGCATCGACCTCGACGCCATCGATCCCGCCGACGCGGCTCGGGCCCTCTGCCTGTGGATCAACACCCCCGGAAACCCCGCCGGTGGGCTCGACGATCTCGAAGCCGCCGCGGCGTGGGGCCGCGCCAACGACGTCCTCGTGCTCTCCGACGAGTGCTACATCGAGTTCACGTGGGATGGCCCGCCCCGCTCGATCCTGCAGCACGGCATCGACGGCGTCCTCGCCGTCCACTCGCTGTCGAAGCGTTCGAATCTGGCCGGGGGTCGCGCCGGCTTCTACGCCGGCGATCCGGCGCTGGTGCACTACCTGCGAGAGGTTCGCAAGCACGGGGGCATGCTCGTGCCAGGGCCGGTGCAGGCGGCGGCCGTCGCCGCCTTCGACGACCAGGACCATGTCGCCGCACAGCGCGAGATCTATCGCGAACGGCTCGAGGTGGGTCTCGGGCTGATGCGGGCCGCCGGCGCCACCGTCGAGATGCCCGGCGGCGGCTTCTACCTGTGGGCTCAGGCCCCGGGTGGCGATGCGTGGGCGCTCGCTCGGGTCCTCGCCGAAGAGGCGGGCGTCATTGTGGCGCCCGGGGAGTTCTACGGCAGCCGCACCGATCACGTCCGGTTCGCGGCGGTGCAGCCGACCGACGATCTCCGCCTTGCCGCATCCCGGCTCGGAGCCACGTGACCGACTCGTCGGTCACGACGACCGGCAACTACCCGCGGGCCCGTTGGTGGGCGGTCGTCGGCATCGTGTCGGCGGTGCTCGGCATCGCGCTCTGCAGCGCATGGTTCATCTGGGGCTTGGGGCAGGTCGACGACGGGGTCGATGATCTCGTGCTCGTCACGGGTGGCGATGCCACCGAGTTGGTCGTCGAGACGGCGGTCGACTGGACCATCTACCTCGAGCCGTCGAGTCGATCGCTGTCAGGGGTCCGGTTCCAGATCGTCGACACGGCCACCGGCGAGGCCGTCCAGCTCCAACCCGCCCGCAACGACGTGGTCTATGACGTGGGCGACCGCGGCGGCCGCCCCGTCTCGCGTGCGCAGCTCGAACCGGGTACCTATCGCGTCGAACTCTCCCCCGACGATGCTACGCTCGCCATCGGGCCCGACGTCGGCGACCGGGTGCAGCAGCTCTGGCT
>CAZEML010000187.1:0-8900 GCA_964513285.1 uncultured Candidatus Nemicrothrix sp. | reverse complement strand
CGAGCCGGGTCACACTCCACCGCCCGGCCGCGGCGCCCTCGTCGGCGATCTGGGCGACGCCGTGATAGCAGTCGTCGGGGATCACGACCGCGCCGCCGACCGGCACGAGGTCGAACACCGACGCGACCGCGGCCATGCCGGAACCGAAGACGAGCGCATCGGCCGCTTCGAGACCTCCGAGCACGTCTTCGAGCGCTTCCCACCCCTCGGTGGCGTCACTGCGGCTGTAGACCCGATCGGCGCCGTGCTCGAAGTTGGACGCAGGCGTGATCGGGTGATTCAGCGGCGCGCCGGCCTCGTGCGGGCGTCCGCCGGAGACGAGCCAGGTTGCCGGGTCGAGAGCATCAGGATCGAGGGCCACGGCGGCGAGGGTACCGTCCGCGAGCGCTGCCGAGCTGCGAGAATCAGCAACATGGAGCCTGCCTACCTGGCCGACGGCGATGGCCTGAAGTGGATCCGGACGCTCCGTCCGTTCCCGGTCGGCCCGTCGACCATCGCGGAGCTCTGGGACGGCCGGTCGCCCGAGTCCGTCGCGATCATCTCCGATGCGGTGATGCTGACGACCAGCGCGCTCCGCACCGAGTGCGACCGCGTGACCCGCTGCCTGATTCGGATGGGTATTCGATCCGAGCCGGTCGCCTGGCGCCTCGACGACGACCTCGACGCCGTCGTCGCGTTCATCGCCACGCTCCAGGCGGGCGGGATCTGGATCGGACTCAACCCTCGAGCCACCGAAGCCGAACGCCAACACGTGATCGACGACTCCGGGGCGCGGTTCGTCCTCACCGAACTGCCCGCCGATGACCCGGTCGCCGTGGCCGGCCGGCAGCCGGCGCCGTCGGACTCAGCCGCCCTCGCCTACACGTCGGGCACGACCGGGCGCCCCAAGGCGGCCGAACACATCCACCAGCAGCTCCTGTACCCGGCCGCCGCCGCGATCGCGACCGAGGGGCTCGATGCCTCGGCGCGCATCGGGACGCCCCTGCCGCTCTCGACGCTCAACATCATGTTGCTCGGCCCCATGACGGCACTGGCGTGTGGCGGAGCGGCGGTGCTCATGGATCGCCCCGACGCGGTCGGCTTCGCGGAGGATGTGCGCCGCCACGGCGTGACCCGAGCGCTCGTCGTGCCGACGATCGTGCACGACCTCGTCGCCGAGGGCATCGAGCCGTCGAAGCTCGCCTCGCTCGACCGCCTGATCATGGGTGGGTCGGGCATCGATCGCGACCGCGCCGTCGCGGCACAGCGCGCCCTCGGTGTTCCCCTCGTCGCGAGCTATGGCCTCTCGGAGGCCCCGACGGGCGTCGCCCGGCTGGCGATCGGCGAAGCCGGCGCGACCCCGCTCCCAGGAATCGACATCGCGCTCGAGCCGGACGGAGAGATCACTCTGGCACCCCGCGAGACCGGCGACTGGGCCCACACCTGGCAGGGCACGCGCGGGTACCGCGGGCAACCGGCCGAGACCGCGGAGCTGTGGCGGGACGGCCGGCTCCACACCGGCGACGCCGGCACCATCGACGACGACGGCCTCCTCCTCGTCACCGGCCGGGTCTCGGACATGATCAATCGCGGCGGTGCCACCATCGCCCCCGCCGAGGTCGAGTCGGTGCTCCTCGCCCTCGATGGGGTGGACGACGTCGCCGTGTTCGGCGTCGCCGACGAACGCCTCGGTCAGGTCGTCGCCGCGGCGGTCGTCGGTACCGACGACACCGCTCGACTCGCGGCCGAGGCCCGCGCCGCGCTCAGCGGCTACAAGGTGCCCGAGCGGTGGCTCACGCTCGTGGCCCTGCCCCGCAACGCGAACGGCAAGGTCGACCGCCGCGAGCTGCAGCGCCGGACGGTCTAGAGGGAGCCGAGTTCCGTCGGCAGCCCGAATCGATGCCGCCCGAGCGGCTCGAACACGCGTGGCGCCACCATGGCGTGTTGGGACGCCACATGGACGTCACGGAACACCCGCTGGAGCGGTGAGGTCCGGTAGACAGCTGCGCCACCGGCCGCCGTGTAGCAGAGGTCGACGGCCGCCACGGAGGACTCGGCGGCGTGATTCGCGGCGAGGCGCAGCCCGACCCGCTGCTCGTCCTCCACCCGTCCGGTGGCCCCGACCTGCGCCCACGCTCGACCGACCTGATCGTCGACGTACGCCCGCGCCGCAGCCACCTTGGCTTCGGCCCGAGCGAGATCGAGCTGCACCGGCGAGCGCTCCGCGAGACCGCGGCTCGAACCCTGGGGCACCTTGTCCGCCAACAGCACGAGTTCGTCGATCGCCCGCTCGGCCAGGCCGACCATCACCATCGAGACCCCGAGTGCCAGAGCGCCGAACGTCGAGAACCGAAAGAGCGCCTCGTCGACGACGAGGTGGCGACGATCCATGGCGACGACGTGGTCCAGCGGGACCTCGGCCCCGTCGATGCGGTAGTCGGTCGACGCGGTGCCCTGCAGCCCGCTCACGTGCCACGTGTCGAGCAACTCGACGCCCTCCGGCACGAAGGCGAAGCCGACCCGACCGCCTCCGGGCAACTCCGTCGGCGAGCCCTCGGCATCGACGATGCGAACGCCCGCGCCCATCGTCGTCGCGTGGCTCGACCCACTCCCCCACGCCCAACGACCGGCAATCGTGGCTCGACCATCACTGAGGGTTGCCGTACCGACGGGTGCGGCGAAGCCGCCACAGATCGCGCCGGCGGGGCCGAACAGCGCAGCGGCAACGGTCGGTTCCAACCGGGCGGACAGCAGGGCCGTCGTGTTGGCGATCATCACGCACCAGCCACTGGCCCCGTCGGCTCGCCCGACCGCACGCATGGCGTCGAGCCCGGCCGCCAACGACGTGCCCCCGCCGCCGTACACCTCCGGCACCCACAGCTTGAACGTCCCATCGTCGATCAGCGCGTCGACGACGGGCGGCGCCAACCGGCCCTCGGCCTCGGTCTGCGCCGCGTGGGCAGCGGCGATGTCGATGGCGGTAGCAGTCATGAAGTGGATCCTCGCGATCAACGGCTCCTCGCGCCAACCGTCGATCCCCTCGAGTCCGACCCGACCAACTAGGGTCGGCCTCATGGGAGACATGATCGAATTGGGTGGCGATGCGCGCGGGTATCTCGCGGTTCCTGACTCCGGGTCCGGGCCCGGCGTCATCGTGATTCAGGAGTGGTGGGGACTCAATCCGCAGATGAAGGGCACGGCCGATCACCTGGCCGAGAACGGGTTCGTCGCCTTGGCTCCCGACCTCTACCGCGGCGAGCTCGCCGGGCACGACGAGATGGACAAGGCCGGCCATCTCATGACCTCGCTGCCGCCCGATCGGGCGGGCGCCGACATGAGCGTCGCCGTCGACTTCCTTCTCGGCCATGAGGCCGCCACCGGCGACACCGTCGGTGCCGTCGGGTTCTGTATGGGCGGCATGCTGACGATGATCGTGGCCGCCCTACGCGGCGACGCGGTGTCCGCGGCGGTGCCGTTCTACGGCTACCCGACCAGCGATGAGCCCGACTGGTCCGGCATGACCGCGGCGGTACGTGGCCACTTCTGTGAGAGCGACGACTTCTTCCCGTCCGCCGGTGCACGCGACCTCGAGTCCCGACTCCAGGGCATGGGCAAGGACGTCCAGATCTCCTTCCACGACGCCGGCCACGCCTTCATGAACGAGACCGACCCGTTCGGCATCTACAACGCGGAGTTGGCGGCCCAGCTGTGGCCCGAGGTCATCGAGTTCCTGCACGAACGCGTCGTCTGATCGTCGCCGCCGTCCTGCTGCTCGCAGGGTGTGGCGGCAGCGATGACGGCACGACCGACACGCCCGGCGGCATCACCGCGGACGAGGCCGTGTCGACCGATGGGTTGTTCCCCGACGTCGTCGCCGCGACGGCAGAGCAGGCCGCGGACGGAACCTGGCGGTTCGACGTCACCCTCTCCAGTCCTTACGACACCCCGGAGCGCTACGCGGACGCGTGGCGCATCCTCGGCCCCGACGGCACCGAGTACGGCCTCCGGGTGCTGGCCCATGATCACCAGAACGAGCAGCCGTTCACCCGATCGCTGGGCGGCGTCGAGCTCCCCGCCGATGTCGACGTCGTCACCGTGGAGGGGCGCGACCAGCTGAACGGCTGGGGCGGCGAACGGTTCGAGCTCGAGCTTCCCTAACGACGAAGCCGGACCCGCGTCGAGCCGAGGTCGAGGGGCTCGCCCGTCCGGGCATCGACCATCCGGGGCTCGACGGCCTCACCGGTCCGCTTGTCGACGAGCTCGACCTGCGCGCCGGACCGTTCATCGAACAACCAGTCGTCGCCGTACTGCCACATGGCTGCGAGAACGCTCCACAGCGCCTGCCCCTTCTCGGTCAGCAGGTACTCGTCGCGCGGTGGATTGGACTGGTAGCGGCGACGTTCGACGACGCCCTCCTCCTCGAAGCGCTTGAGCCGCTGGGCCAACACCCCCTTGCTGATGTCGAGCGACTCCTCGAGTTCGGCGAAGCGCCGCCGGCCGAGCAACAGGTCCCGCAGGATCAGCGGCGACCACCAGTCGCCGAGCAGGTCGGAGGTCCGGGCGAGTGGACAGTGGGCGTCGTCGAAACGCGTCCGCCTCACGGTGCGACCCGCTCGATGCGGGCTGGGACGTGCTTGTGCCACGGGGTGCCGGCGATCGGATCGCGCCAGTCGAGGGTGGTCAGCTCGTTGGGAGCGACGCCGACGACCTCGGGTTCGCCACCCGCGGGCGAGTACGCCAATCCCATGCCGTTCGGCAGGGCCATGTGACCGTCCATCATCGTGTCGTTGACCTCGGCGACCGCGACCCCGCTGCCGCCCGGCGTCGTGATCCGCACCCGGTCGCCGTCGACGATCCCGTGCCGCTCGGCATCGCCGACCGACAGCCGGAGCGCCCCCTGGGCGTCCTTCTTTCGCCACGACGGGTCGCGCATGATCGTGTTGGCCGTGAAGCTGCGACGCTCGCCGGCCGACAGCACGATCGGGTATTCCTCGGAGGTGTGCTGCACCGGGCCATCGGCGAGGCCGGCCAGCTCCTCGGCGAGTTCGGGGATGAACACGTGCACCTTCTGGTCCGGCGTCTTCAACAGGTCGAAGGCGTCCACGTGCTCGTGACGGGTGAAGATGATGCCATCGCGCGACTCGATGAACGCATCGAACAGCGCCCACCCGAGCTCCACGCCATCGCCCTCGTGGCCCGCGGCGCGGACCTGGTCGGGGAACTTCATCGCCAGCTGCTGAGCCGAGAACCACATCGCGGCGGCCGAGGCCAGCCCGTCGGGAAGCGTCGGGCCGAGGCTCTCGTACAGGGCGAGCGCGCCGACGCCGCCGAGCGTCGGATTGCCCATCGCAGCGGCCATGAACGCCTCGGTGAAGGCCTCCCGGCTCTCCTCGGCGGCGGCCCGCAGCGGCGCGATGTCGTCGTCGCCGTAGACGCCGAGCGCCCGCACGAGGCGAGCGTGGATCTCCGCTTCGGGCAGGGTGCCATCGAGCGGCTCGACGACCGGTGCTCGCAAGGTGATGTGGTTGTCCGGGAAGTTCGCGGCGAAGAACGTCACCTCGGCCTTCTCGTACTGAGACGACGCGGGGAGGACGTAGTCGGCCTCCATCGCGGTCTCCGTCATGGCGATGTCGATCACCACCGAGAAGTCGAGCGCTCGCATGGCCTCCCGGAACTGCTGGGAACCGGCGAGCGAGTGCACGGGATTGGCACTCTCGATGAACATCGCCCGGCTCCGGTCGGGGTGGTCGGACAAGATGCCCTCGGCCAGTTCGTTGCACGGGATCAGCCCGGAGATGATCTTGCCGCCGGTCACCGGATCGGTCGGTTCGTTCCCGGTGGCGCCGTAGCTGAACAGTGGGACGAACGAGGTGTGGGCGGTGTGGCCGCCGTGGGCGCCGTAGCTGCCCACGAGGGTCCAGATCGCTCGGTGCAGCCAGGAGACGAGCGTCGAGTGCGGCGCCATCTCGATGCCGAGATCCTCATAGAACGCGACGCTTCGAGTCGACGCCAACCGACGGGCCACGACCCGGATCGTCTCCTCGTCGATGCCGCAGTGCCCGGCGAACTCCGCGATCGGCACCGCGCCGAAGGCCGCCTTGGTCTCCTCGTGCCCGACGGCGTTGTCGGCCAGCCACGCGTCGGCGGCCAGGCCCTCCTCGACGATGACGGCACCGATCGCGGCCAGCAAGAACGCATCGGTCCCCGGCTTCACCGCCAACCAGTGATCCGCGAGATCGGCGGTCTCGGTGCGCCGCGGGTCGATCACGATCATCGTGCGGTCGTCGTCGGCCGCGATCTCCTTCAGCACCCGGCGGGCGGCATCGAACCCGTGGGAGTGCCACGGGTTCTTGCCGAGGAACACCGAGACCTCGGCTTCGGCGAAGTGCCCGTGGGTGTGGGTCCCGAACATCCGCCCCTCGACCCAGGCCTCCCCGGTCTTCTCCTGGGCGAGCGCGTTGGACCGACGGGTGATGCCCAACGCCTTGCGGGTCGCGGCGCCGTAGGCGCCACAGAGGTGGTTGCCCTGCCCGCCACCGCCGTAATAGAGGATGCGGTCGCCGCCGTGCTCGGCCGCAACGGCCTGCAGGCGCGAGGCCACCTCGGCGATCGCGGTGTCCCAGTCGACCGGCTCGTAGGTCCCGTCGTCGCGGCGGCGCATCGGCGAGGTCAGACGGCTGCGGTTGTTCTGGTAGTGGTCGAGGCGGAGGGCCTTCTCACAGGTGTAGCCCTCCGAGCCCACGTGAGCCTTGTTGCCACGCACCCGTTTGAAGTTGCGGCCGTCGAGTTTGATCTCGACGCCACAGTTCGCCGAGCACAGGATGCAGACACTCTTGTGCCATTCGTCAGGGGTGGACGGGGCATCGGCGAGATCGGTCATCACGGGCTCCTGAGTCGGTTCGTTTGTCGAACCTACTCCCCTCGATGCTCGCCGTCGATCCAACCCATCGATCATCGTCGATGGGTAGTCGGTAGGATGGATCCATGGAGACACAGACCACACCGGCCCTGTGCTGCACCCCCCTCTTCGACGAGGCGATCGACGAGGTCGCTGCGTCGGACCTCGCGCTCGTCTTGAAGGCGCTGGCTGACCCCGTGCGCCTGCGGCTGGTCAGCATCATCGGCGCCAGTGGCGAAGCGTGTGCGTGCGACTTTCCCGAGATGCTGGGCAAGTCGCAGCCGACGATCTCCCACCACCTCTCCCAGCTCGTCAACGCCGGCATCCTCGAGCGCGAGCAGCGCGGCAAGTGGGCGTGGTTCTCGATCAATCAGGCCCGGGTCGACGAGGTGCGCGCCGTTCTCGGGTGACGGGGCTCGCCTCGCGGACGAGTCGGGCGTAGCCTCAAGGGCAGCCCGTCACGAGGAGACCACCATGACCGACCTCCAGGATCAGCCCGATCTCGGCGAGTTCCAGCCCGACCAGGAGGGCCTCGAGCTCAACCTGCCGCAGCAGGAGACCGACGTCGAGGCGGAGCGCCTCAACCGCAAGCAGCGGCTCGCCGCCGGCCTTCGCATCATGGGCCGTCTCCGGCTGGCCGAGGGCGTGGCCGGCCACGTCACCGTCCGCGACCCCGAGCATCCCGATCGCTTCTGGGTCAACCCGTTCGGTCTCAACTTCAAGCTGATGACGGTCTCGGACCTGATCTGTGTCGACCACGAAGGCACCGTCGTCGAAGGCGACAAGCCGGTGAACGCCGCCGCCTTCGCCATCCATTCTCAGCTGCACGCGGCCCGGCCCGACGTCATCGCCGCGGCCCACTCGCACTCGATGTACGGCAAGACGTTCTCCACGCTCGGCAAGCCGCTCAAGATGATCAGCCAGGACACGACGATGTTCTACAACGACGTCGCCCTGTGCAACGCGGGGTCGGGCGCCGTGGTGCTCGACACCGCGGTCGGCCGCCAGATGGCCGAGGCCCTCGGCGACAAGAAAGCGCTGATCCACCAGAACCACGGCCTGATCACGACGGGTGGCTCCGTCGACGCCGCCGTGTGGTGGTTCGTCGCGCTCGAGCGAGCCTGCCAGAGCCAGCTCGTGGCCGAAGCGGCCGGCGACCCGATCGAGATCCCGGACGACTTGTGCCAGAGCGGCTACGACTCCCAGGGCCACGACCTCGCCGGTTGGTTCCAGTTCCAGCCGTGGTGGGACGAGCTCTGCCGGGACGAACCCGACTTCCTCAACTGACCCAGGCGGGTCAGCTCCGGCCGGTGGCGGCGCCCTCCAGCGGAGGGAATCGCGTCGTCGCGGCCGCGACGGTCCAATCCATGTGGTTGCGGACGTACTCCTCCGACGCGTCGCGCCGGGGCTGATAGTCCCAGTCGACCCGCCGTCCGGCGGACATCCCCGCGTGCACGGCCCGACGCATGCGCTGCGACGCAAGTACGTCGGCGCGGACCGCCGCGCTGTCCCAGCGCTCGGCCACCTCGGCGGCGAACGCTGCGGCGACCTCGGCATGGGCGGGGTCGGCGGCGAGGTTGGTGAGCTCGCCCGGATCGGCGTCCATGTCGAACAGCATCGGCGGGTCGATGTCGCAGTGGACGTATTTCCACTGGCCCCGGCGGACCATGAAAATCGGATGCGACGCGCCCTCGGCGCAGTACTCGCCGAGCGCGGTGGCATCGGGATCGACATCGGCCCCGCCGGCGGCCGCCACGAGCGAGCGGCCGTCGAGATCCATGCCCAACGCCGGCCACTCCCCCGGCGCCGCCCAGTCCAACATGGTCGGGAGCAGATCGACGAGCGAGCACGGCTCCGGCGACGTGCCGTGGACGACGCCGGGCCCGGCCATCACCATCGGGACTCGCATCGAGTGGTCGAGGGTCGACATCTTGTACCAGAGCCCTCGCTCGCCGAGCATGTCGCCGTGGTCGCTGGTGAAGACGACGCTCGTGTCGTCGAGCAACTACGACTCCTCGAGCGT
>CAZEML010000186.1:0-8938 GCA_964513285.1 uncultured Candidatus Nemicrothrix sp. | reverse complement strand
CCGGCCGACATCGCCGTCCTCACCCGGGTCAATGCCACCCTGCTCGGGCCGATGCTCGGGCTCGACGCGCTCGGGGTGCCCACCACCGCACCGATCGACGCTCGTTTCCTCGAACGCACCGGCGTGGCGGGCGTGCTCTCCTGGCTGCGCCTGGCCACCGCACCGGCGAAGCGACTGCCTGGTCCCGACCTCGAGACGGCGGTCCGTCGGCCGCCGAGGGGGCTGCGCGGCCGACTGTGCGAGTGGGTCGGCGAGAAGCGTTCGATCCCCGAACTGATCGATCTCGCCGGGCGACTCAACGAAGCCCGGGATCAGACCAAGGTCGCCGACTTCGCCACCGACCTCGCGCGCCTCCGCGATCTCGCCGACGACGCCGACACCGACACGGCCACCCTGCTCGTCGCCATCCGCGACGAGATCGGCCTCGGCGCCGCACTCGACAACCGGCTCGACGCCAGTCGGCGATCGGTCGACCGGTCCGCCCACGGCGACGACCTCGCCGCTCTGTTGGCGGTGGCCTCGCTCGAGCCCGATCCCGAGCGCTTCCCCGAGTGGCTGGCCGACCGGTTGGCGACGGGCGCCAACGACCCGGCGGGCGTCCAACTCTCCACGATCCATCGGGTCAAGGGCCGGGAATGGCCCCACGTGGTGGTCCACGACGCGACCGCCGGGCTGTTCCCCCACCGCCTGGCCGCCGATGTCGAGGAGGAGCGGCGGGTCTTCCACGTCGCGATCACCCGATCGTCGGTCCGCACCACCGTGGTCGCCGGACGGCCGGCGTCGCCGTTCGTCGGCCAACTGCACACCGAGCGCGACCCGAACGCCCCCGACGCCGCACCCGAGCCGGTCCGGCGGGTTCGAGACGCCAAGCCGCCACCACCCAACAGTCCGCTGCGCGAGCGGCTCCGGTCGTGGCGATCCGAGACGGCACAAGCATCTGGTGTGCCGGCCTACGTGGTGTTCAACGACGCCACCCTCGACCATCTCGTCGCCGCCCGCCCCCTCGACGACGAGGCACTCCTCGACATCACCGGCATCGGTCCGGTCAAGGTCGAGCGGCACGGCGAGGAGATCCTGCAGATCATCGCCTCGTTCGACGACGCCTGAGCGCGATCGGGGCGGGTTCACTACCGTCGCCCCCATGTGCCGCAACATCACCACCCTGCGAGGACTCGAACCGGGCGCGACGACCGAAGAGATCGAAGCGGCCGCCCGCCAGTACTGCCGGAAGGTCAGCGGGGTGCAGAAGACGTCGGCGGCGACCGAAGACGCGTTCGAGCGCGCCGTCGCGCTCGTCGCCGAGGCGACCACCGACTTGCTCGCCCAGCTTCCACCCCGCAAGGTTCCCCCCAAGACCGAGCCGCCGCTTCGTCGGTTGGCCCGAGCCACGGAGGCCTGACCATGGATGCGCCCGCCCTTCATCCCGATCTCGATCCGGCGCTCGCCGCGATCGTCCCCGACCTCAACGACGAGGTCCTTCCGCTCCTGCGCGGCGGTGGGTTGGTCGGCGAGATCGAACTGTCCGACGCCGTCGTGCGCACCGAGCACGTCGTGTCGTCCGATCCGTCGGTCGTGGTTCGGGTCCATCGTCCGGTCGGGGTCGACGGCGCGCTGCCGTGCCTCTTCTCGATCCACGGCGGCGGCTACGTCGGCGGCAGCTACGACATGGACGACGCCAGCTTCGACCAGTTGTGCCCCGACCTCGGCATCGTCGGCGTTTCGGTCGAGTACCGCCTCGCCCCCGATGACCCCTACCCGGCCGCGATCGACGACTGTGAGGCGGCGCTGCGGTGGACGTTCGCGCACGCCGACGAGCTCGGGATCGACCCGGATCGGGTCGGGATCACCGGCGTGAGCGCCGGCGGCGGGTTGTGCGCGGCGCTCGGTCTCCGAGCGCGCGACGGCGAGATCCCCGTGCGCTTCCAGCTCCTCGACTGCCCGATGCTCGACGACCGGATGACCACCCCGTCGTCACAACTCGAGGGGCTCGCCATCTGGTCGAAGGTGTCGAACGCCTACGGCTGGTCGTCGTACCTCGGTGAACTCCACGGCGGCGATGTCCCGGCCGACGCCGCCCCCGCTCGGGCCGACGATCTCGCCGGGCTGCCGCCGAGCTATGTCTGTGTCGGCGGCGCCGACGGGTTCCGCGACGAGGACATCGACTACGCCCAACGCCTGATGGCCGCCGGCGTCGACACCGAGCTGCACGTGTACCCGGGCGTACCCCACGGCGTCCGGTTCTGGAAGGACACCGAGCCCGCCCGTCGCTACTGGGACGACCAGGTCGACTGGCTCCGCCGCCAGTTCACCGCCCTCACCGAGGGCTGATCAGCGCCCACCGCACCGACATTCGATGCCGGCCGCCCTCACGAGGGGCGGGCGGTCATTGCATGTCGCGCGCACTCACGGTGCGCTGGCTGACCTCGACCAGCTCGCCGCGCCGCACCTCATAGGACACGACCCGTTCGACGCTGTGCTGGCCGGCGCGGGCTCGACCGGTGACCAGGTCGAGTTCCATGCCTTCGACGAGCGGCAACAAGGCGACGGCCTTGAACCCCTCGTCGCGGCCGGGATGCGACTGCTTCTCTTCGCGGATCAGCTCGTGACTGTCCCAGATCCACACATCGTCGACGCTGACGAAGCGGCAACGGTGCGAACTGCGGTTCTTGGCGACGATCGAGCCAGGACAGACGATGACATCACCGCTGACCCAGGGGCCCGAGCCGAGGCCATCACGGCCGAAGGCCTGCTCGAACGCTTCCTCGATGATCGCGTCGTGGTCGCCGGACTCCCGGGCGCGGCCGCGGACCTCGTCGCGGATGGCGGCCGCGAGATGGCGCAAGGTCTCGTCGGGAAGCGCAGCGGCGAGTTCCGGCGCGGCGTCGATGTCGGTGGCCAAACGCTCGGCGGCTGAACCAAGCACATCATCGGTCATTGCGACATCATGCCCGGCATGACCGACAGTCCCGATCCTCTCTCGCTGGCACCTGACTACCCCGAGGCGCGGCGTCGCTTTCTCGCCGCAGCGGAGGCGGCCAGCGCCACGATCCGGACGCTGGAGAACGACGGCCCGGAGGGTCGCGAGCAGGAGGCGCTGACCATCGACCTCGCCACCCTCGGCCCGGCCGACGCAACGCACCGGGTCCTCGTGGTGTCCGGCACCCACGGGGTCGAGGGCTACTGCGGGTCCGCGCTCCAGACCGACTGGCTCACCCACTACAGCGACACTCGCCCCGACTACGTGCGGGTCGTGCTGCTGCACGCCCTCAACCCGTTCGGCTTCTCGTGGGTTCGGCGGGTCAACGAGGACAACATCGACCTCAACCGCAACTTCATCGACTTCGATGCCGGCGTCCCCGACAGCGAGGCGTACGACCGCATCGCCGAACCGCTCGTTCCCGAGCGATGGGACGACGAAGCCCAGGCGGCCTCGATGGCGGAACTCCTCGCGTTCATCGACGAGGTCGGGATGGAGCAGATGCAGGCCGCGGTGTCGTCGGGCCAGTACGCCCACCCCACCGGACTCTTCTACGGCGGCATCGGGCCGTCGTGGAGCCGCCGCCAGCTCGAGGCGATCTGGCGCGACGAGCTCGGCGGCGCCGAGAGCGTGGCCGTGCTCGACCTGCACACCGGCCTCGGCCCGTGGGCGCACGGCGAACTGATCAGCCACGAGCGGGCGGGCAGCGACGGCTACCGACGGGCGACCTCCCGCTGGGGCGAGGTCCGGTCGATGCTCGACGGGGAGTCGGTCTCGGCCGCGCTGAGCGGGGACTGGCTGGGAGCGATCCATCGATGGGCGGGCGAGACCGACGTCGACGCGGTGGCGATCGAGTACGGCACCGTCGACGTGATCACCGTGCTGCAGTCGTTGCGGGCCGATGCCTGGCTGCACGGACGAGGCGACCCGCGCGCCCCGGAAGCAACCGCCACCCGTCGCCAGGTGTGGGAGGCGTTCCTCGACGACGACCCGGCGTGGATCGCGACGTGCAACGAGCAGTTCGTGCGTCACATGGAGGCCGCGCTCCGCTGAACTAGCCCGCCCCCGCGGGCCGGCGTGGGGCTCCTTCACCCTCGACACGAACGTCTGTTCGCTCTAGGCTGCGAACATGGTCGCTGCGACGATCCTCCACGCCGACCTCGACGCCTTCTACGCCTCGGTCGAGCAGCGCGACAACCCCCGCCTCCGCGGGCGGCCGGTCATCGTCGGCGAAGGCGTCGTCATGGCCGCGAGCTACGAAGCCCGCGCCTGCGGGGTGCGATCCGCGATGAACGGCCGGCAGGCACGCGAGTTGTGCCCTCATGCGGTCGTGGTGCCGCCCCGGATGGAGGCCTACAGCGAGGCGAGCGATCAGGTCTTCGACCTGTTCCGCGACATCACCCCGTTCGTCGAGCCACTCTCGGTCGACGAAGCGTTCCTCGACGTCGGCGGCGCCACCCACCTGTTCGGCGCACCGAGCGACATCGCCGCCCAGCTGCGCACCCGAACCCTCGTCGATGTCGGCCTTCCCCTCTCGGTCGGCGTGGCCCGCACCAAGTTCCTCGCCAAGGTCGCGAGCGGGCAGGCCAAACCCGACGGGTTGTGTGTGGTCGAACGCGACCGCGAGCAGGCGTTCCTCCACCCGCTCCCCGTCAACGTGCTGTGGGGCGTCGGGCCGGTCACGTCGGCGAAGCTCAACGACCACGGCATCGAGACGGTGGGCGACCTCGCGGCGAGCGGCCGCGCCGAACTGCAGTCGATGCTCGGGCCGAGCGCGGGGCGCCACCTCCGTGCGCTGGCCCACAACCACGATCCGCGCCCGGTCGACACCGGGCGCCGCGACCGGTCGATGGGTGCGCAGCGAGCGCTCGGCAATCGGGTCCGCACCCGTGAGGAACTCCGCACCATGCTCACCGGGCTCGCCGAGAAGGTCGCCGCCCGGCTGCGGCGAGCCGACCGGGTCTGCCGCACCGTCACCGTCCGCTACCGCACCGCCGAGATGCGCGCCGAGAGCCGGTCGCGCACCGTGCTCGAACCCACCGCGAGCACCGAGACGCTCACCGGGATCGCCGACGATCTCCTGTGCTCACTCGTCGATGGCCCCCAGGGCCCCGGGAGCCGACTCGGACGGGTCGGCTGCTCCCTGATCGGCATCACCTACAGCGGGCTGGGGCGAGCCGATGCCGTCCAGTTGGCGTTGCGGTTCCCCGACGAGGGCCGCCCCACCGAACAGCTCGACACGATGATCGACTCCATCCGTGAGCGTTGGGGTGGCGACGCGGTCGCTCGGGCCTCCCTGCTCGGCGACCGCGGCGGCATGCCGGTGTTGCAGCGCCCGACCGCGCTCGATGCGGCGCGACCCGACGACGCCGACTGAGTCGTGCCCGCTACTCGGCCGGGCAGGTTCGGGTGGGCCGATGCGCTACTCGAAGAGGTAGTCGAGCGAGCCGTCGGCGAGGCCGGCACGAGCCGCGTCGAGTTCCGCTCGAGTGAACGCGCCGGCGTCGAGCGCGGCATCGGCGTCACCGCCACTGTGCAACAGCACCGCCGCGTTGATGACCCCTTCGGGGTTCAGGCCCAGGTCGTCGAGGACCGACCCGTCCGCAGGGTCCGAGGCGTTCGTCTCGGACTGGCCTTCCTCGACCGAACGGGCGATCGAACGGTCAGCGTCGACCGACTCCGCCTGCGGCTCGGGATCGGCGGCGGAGCCACAGGAGACGAGCAGCAGGGAACAGGCGCACGCCAGGTAGCGAAGGCGACGGCTCGATCCCATGGTTTCCGGTCGGCGTGATCGCGGCTCGACGTGAGCGATCGGCGACGCGATGGGCCGAACGACTCATCGGTGGTAGACCACGGAAATGGACATCTCCCCCACCCTCGACTGGGCGTCGAACCGCAAGCACGGCGTTCTCATCACCCTCCGCAAGGACGGCCGAGCACAATCATCCGACGTCGTCTACGCCGTGATCGACGGCCGCATCTGTGTCTCGCTCACCGACGACCGGGCCAAGACCCGCAACATGCGCCGAGACGATCGGGTCGTGTTCCACATCACCGACCCGAACTCGTGGTCCTACGCATCGATCGACGCCACCGTCGAGCTGTCGCCCGTGACCACCGACCCCGCCGATGCCACCGCCGACGAACTCGTCGCGGTGTACCGCGCCGTCGCGGGCGAACACGACGACTGGGACGAGTTCCGGGCCGCGATGGTCGGGGAATCACGCCTCGTCGCCCGCCTCACTCCCAACTCTGTGACCGGCCAGATCCACTGATCCGACGACGATGGAGCAGGGGTTCTTCGAGCACGTCCGCGACGCGGTGGAGAGTCTGCTCGGCGACGACCACGGGCCACTGCACGCCTCGAGCCATCGCCGCGGCGTCAAGGTCTGGTTCGGCACCGACGACGGCAAAGCCGCCAAGGAGCACTACGAAGCCCAGTTGATCCGCCACGACGGCGACGTCGCACTGGAGATCGGCTTCCACGCCGAGCATCGGGACCCCAAGGCGAACGGCGCGGCGCTCGAGCATCTCCTCGGCCACGAACCGACGTGGCGTGCCGGGCTCGGCGACGAAGCCGAAGCGGGCCCGTTCCTCGGCATGGACGAGTGGACCCGCATCTCCGAGGTCTGGCCGGCGCCCGACCCCGACGACCCCGAGATGCCGATGGAGATCGCGGCGCGGCTCGCGGACTACATCGACGCCATCGAACCACCCCGCCGGACCCGTACGTGATCGGCGACCTGCGAGACTCCTCGACATGAGTACCGACAGCCCCGAACGCGGGCTCTTCACGAACCGCACGTTGAACCTGCGCGGCGTGCGGGCCATCGGGTACGACATGGACTACACGCTGATCCACTACCACGTGGACGAGTGGGAGCGGGCGGCGTTCGAGCACGCCCGGGTCCGCCTCGCCGAGCGGGGCTGGCCGGTCGACGACCTCGCCTTCGATCCCGATGCCTTCACCCTCGGGCTCACCTTCGACCTCGAGCTCGGCAACCTCGTCAAAGCGACCCGCTTCGGGTACGTCGTGCGCGTGCAACACGGCACCGACGTGTTGTCCTTCGACCAACAACGCCGGGCCTACGACGGCGAGATCATCGAACTCGGCGAGGAGCGCTTCGAGTTCATGAACACGCTGTTCGAGCTGAGTCGAGCCTCGCTGTGGACCCAGCTGGTCGCCAAGCACGACACCAAGCCGCTGCCCGGGGTGCACTCCTACAGCGCCCTGTACCGAGAGATCGACACCGCCTTGGGGCGAGCACACGTCGAAGGTGCACTCAAGCAGCAGATCGTCGACGACCCCGAACGGTTCGTCGATCTCGACCCCGAACTGGTCGACACACTGCGCGATCAGCGCCTCGCCGGCAGGCAACTCCTGCTGATCACCAACTCGGAGTGGTGGTACACCCAGCGGATGATGTCGTGGTGCTTCGACGCCGCGTTGCCCGACGGCGAGACCTGGCGCGACCTGTTCGACATCGTGATCGTGTCCGCGGCCAAACCGCGGTTCTTCGCCGAACGAGGCCCGATCTATCGACTGGTCGACGAGGAACAAGGGCTGCTCGAACCCCATTTCGGCACGCTCGAAGCCGGCGAGGTCTACCACGGCGGCAACGCTCTGATGGTCGAAGCAGCGCTCGGCCACGACCCGAGCCAGTTCTTGTACGTCGGCGACCATCTGTTCGGCGACGTGCACGTCACCAAAGACCTGCTGCGGTGGCGGACCTGCCTGATCGCCCGGGAGATGGAAGCCGAGGTGCGGGCGGCGAGCGACTTCGCCCCCGACGAGGCGCTGCTCGGCCGCATGATGCAGGCGAAGACCGATCTCGAACAGCGGCACGCCCAGCTCCGGATGCAGCGACGGCGCGAGGTGGTCGCTGGCGAGGATCACACCGCCGTCGACGCCCAGATCGAGGCGGCCGCGGCCGAGATCTCCGCCATCGACGATCAGATCGCGCCGCTCGCACGTTCCGCGACGCTGCAGGGCAACCCGTCGTGGGGGCCGTTGATGCGAGCCGGGGTCGACAAGAGCCTGTTCGCCCGGCAGGTCGAGAAGTACGCCGACGTGTACACGAGCCGGGTCAGCAACTTCGGCCGGGCGACCCCGTACGGCTACCTCCGGGCGGCGCGTGGATCGCTGCCGCACGACGCTGCCGCGACCGACTGATCCGGCCGGATCAGCATCGAGCTTCGAAATCCACAACTGACATTCTTGCCTCGAAATGTCAGGTCGACGTAGGGTGGCCCTGACCCCCAGCGAGATGACCCCCAGCGAGATGACCCCCCAGCGAGAGGACGCCGCCATGACTCGGCTCGGCTACCAGATCCCGAACTTCACCTACCCCGGCAAGAACCCGGCCGAGATCTTCTCGACCGTCGTCACCCAGGCGAAGGCCGCCGAGGACGCCGGCTTCGACCGCGTCTTCGTGATGGACCACTTCTACCAGTTGCCCGGTCTCGGCGATCCCGACGACCCGATGTTCGAGTGCTACACGCTCCTCGGCGCGCTGGCCCAGCACACCGAGAAGGTCCGCCTGTCGGCCCTGGTCACCGGCAACACCTACCGCAACCCGGCGATCCTGGCGAAGACGATCACCACCCTCGACCACGTCTCGGGTGGCCGCGCCACGCTCGGCATCGGCTCGGGTTGGTTCGAGCTCGAGCATGACGCCTACGGCATCCCCTTCAACACCTTCACCGAGCGGTTCGAGAAGCTCGAGGAGGCGCTGCAGATCATCGTGCCGATGCTCAACGGCGAACGCCCGTCGCTCGACGGCAAGCACTACCAGGTGACCGAAGCGATCAACTCCCCTGCGCCGCTGAGCAAGATCCCGATCATGATCGGCGGCTCTGGCGAGAAGAAGACGTTGCGGATGGTGGCCCAGTACGCCGACGAGTCGAACCTGACCGGCCCGGCCGAGGAGATCCCCCGCAAGCTCGAGGCCTTGGCCGGTC
>CAZEML010000185.1:0-8942 GCA_964513285.1 uncultured Candidatus Nemicrothrix sp. | reverse complement strand
TCAGCGAGTGCGGGGCGGCCGTCGACGGATCGCATCTCTCGCAGCCGTTCGACGACCCAGTCGATGACCTCGTCACGACGGCTGGCCGGCACGATGCCGCGCCGCTCGCGGCCGGTCAGGTTGACCCGCACCGCCGTCGACGGGGCGATGAGCTTCACCGCGGTGAACGCCTCGGCGCTCGGCACCGGGCCGCGCTGCCCCCGAAGACGGGCTTTGAGGATCTTGGCGGCAGCGACCGCGCCGATACGAGGGTTGCGAACCAACCAGCGGCGGTTGAGCGCCTTCACCGTTTCGAGCGTCTCCGGCCCCGCGTCGGGTGCGACGAACATACCGAGGAGGCTGAACACTGCGACCCGACCCGGGTCGCCGCCCCACGCGTCGATGAGCTCACCCAACTGGGTGTCGAGCGCCTCCATCTCGGCGGCGACTCGATCGCCGTCGGGACCATCGAACGGGGCCCGGTGGCCGACACAGTGGGCCGACCCGAAGACGACGATCGTCAGGTCATCGTGTCGGTCGGACAGCCACGACCGCACCCCAGCGCCGAACGCCTCGCGCCGCTCAGCGACGCGCTCGAAGAGTCGGCGGGTCCCCTCGTCGTCGCCGTGCTGGTGACACTCGGCGAACGAGTCGTACGGGCGATGTTCGAGGGCGAGGTCGCCGAGGGAAGGATCGGACGCGGTCGGGTCGTCCGCGTCGGCACCGTGGGTCATCCAGTCGACGATCTCGACCACACCGTCGGTCGGCACGAACGGCGACTTCGGGACATCGATCACCGTCGCGGTGGTGCCTTCGCGGCCCAGCCGCGCCCACCACGTGTCGACCGGGCCCGGGCGATCCCGCCGCACCATCGTCTGTTGGTAGGCCCCGCGCGCCGCCTGCTCGAAGTGAAAACGTCCGTGCACGCCCGGATGGGTACCGGTCGAGAAACTCGACCAGTGGGCGTCGTCGCCGAGTCCGGCGTAGCCGTCGAGCTGGGATGACGACCCGTTCGAACGCAGCGCGGTCAGGTTCGGGAGCCGACCAGCGGCCGCGAGACGCTCGACGGTCTCGCCATCGGCGGCATCCCAGCCGACGAGGAGTGCTCGATCGTCGCCCGCCATCGACCGGGTCAGCCGACGGTCGGCCAGCCCTTCTCGGGCTCGACGTCGTGGATCGGATCGAGCAACAACAACGACTCCATGTCGTCGAAGGCCTGCAGGGTCGGCGCGGCGTAGCTCGACGGTGCGGTGACCTCGGGGGCCGGCGGCGTCGGATCGTCGCTCTCGACGAGCAGCGACTGCGCGTGCGCCTGCTGCACGAACAGGCTCACCGCCTCAGCGGCATCCGCCTGATCGGGGTACGTCGAGCGGGCCCAATCGGCCAGCTGCTGCAGCGAGGTCCCGGCCGAGAGGTGCTCCCAAACGACCGCACCGACACCGTCGGTCGAGAAGTAGACCCCGCTCGCGAGGTCGACGATGACGACTTCACCATCGACGGATTCGTGAACGACATCGCCACCCCGCACCGTCAGGGTGGTGGTTTCGGTGATCATCGGGAGCCTCCTGGAGCAGATCCGGTATCCATCGTCGCTGGTTCCCTCAAGTTGAGGCTGTCCGGGGCGATCGGATGTCATGGCACGCCGACCTGCCCCGTCGATGGGGGCTGCGCGCAATGTCGCCGGGTCGTTCGGCTACTCGCTCCGCGAGAGCTGGGCCGCGAGCCGAGCCGAGACGATCGGAACCGTCGCGGCACCGCTCCTGCAGAGCGTGCTGCCCGCCGCCCTCGCCCTGACGTTGCGGGGCTTGGTCAACGCGGTCTCCGAAGGGGGCGATGGGGCGATCGGGGCGTGGGTGGCCATCAGCCTCGCACTGTCCGCGCTCCTGGCCACGACGTCAGCGCTCCAGGCCTACTTCGCCGAACGGACCGTGGAGGCGCTGGACCACCGCATCTCGGTCAGCGTTCTCGAGCACTCCGCGACCCTCGACTTCACCTACTTCGAGGACCCCGACTTCCAAGACACCCTGTCGCTGGTGCGCGACAGCCCCGGCAAACACGTCCACGACGTGTTGATCAAGGGGCTGCGCTCGGTCTCGTCGATCATCACCATCGGCAGCCTCCTGTTCGTCCTGGGACGGATCGAGGCCCGGCTGGTGCTGTACCTGATCCCGCTCTCGATCCCCTTCATGATCCACCGCTGGTGGCTCGGACGGATGCGGTACATCGCCCAGGTCGAACAGAGCCGTTCGCGCCGTTGGGTCCAGTACTTCTCGAACCAGCTGATGCAGGGCACCACGGTCCCCGAGACACGAGCCCTCGATGCCCCGTCGCTGTTCATCGAACGAGCCGACACCCGGCTCGGCGAGATTCGCGAGACCAACGCACGCGTGTATCGGCGTCAGCTCGCCAGTTCGATGCTCTTCAACGTCCTCGCCCTCGCCCTCGTGCACCTCGCCCTCTGGCAGGCGGCGGACCGAGCCGGCTCGGGTGACCTCACGATCGGCGACGTGGCGACGTTCGCGACCGCGGCGGTCGGCATGCGGAGCGCGCTCGACCTGCTCTTCAACAGTGTCTCGTCGCTGCGATGGCACACGGCCAGCCTCGAGCATCTCCGAGCGTTCTTCGCGATCCCGCCGGCGGCGGAGCGGTCGAGGCGCGCGCCGGCGACTCCGACCCCGCCGAGGACCGACGACGTCGTGCTCCAGGTCGACGACGTCACGTTCGCCTACCCGGGAAGCGAGCCGATCCTCGACGGCTTCTCGCTCCGGGTCGCCCCGGGTGAGACCGTCGGAATCGTCGGCCGCAACGGCAGCGGAAAGAGCACCCTGGTCAAGCTGATCGCCGGCCTCTACATCCCCGACGCCGGCTCGATCCTGGTCGACGGCCTCGACACCCGGACCAACGAGGTCGACGAGATCTGCCAGAACCTGTCGATCGTCTTCCAGACCTTCGCCCAGTACAACGCCACCGCAGGCGAGAACATCGCGCTGGGCGACTGGCGCCGCCTGCTCGGCGACGAAGCCTCGATCGCGGAGATCGCCGAACGGGCCGGTCTCGTCGACCTGATCTCGGACCTGCCCGAGGGCTACGACACCATCCTCGGCCGCCAGTTCGGCGACGTGTCGCTGTCGGGTGGCCAGTGGCAACGGTTCGCCATCGCCCGGGCGTTCGCTCGCGACGCGTCGCTGATGATCCTCGACGAGCCGACGGCCTCGCTCGACCCGGAAGCCGAGTACGCCGTTTTCCAGCGCTTCACCGAACTCGCCGAGGGCCGGGCGACGCTGCTCATCTCGCATCGGTTCTCGACGTTGGCGCTCGCCGACCGCATCGTGGTCCTCGAGGACGGGCAGGTCGCCGAGGAGGGCACGCACGAGGAACTGATGCACCTCGACGGCACCTATGCCGACCTGCACGGCCTGCACCACAGCGGACGTGCCGGCAAACAGCCATGAGCCCCGATGACGCGCTCCTCCGGTTCGTGCTCCAGCCGGGGATCGACGACGACGAGCGGATCGCACTGTGGAACCGCTGGGCCGACGCCGGCGACATCGACGACCACTCCGACGCCGCCTACGACCTCTTCCCGGCCGTCTACCGCGTCCTCCACGACCTCGGCGTCGACCACCGCTGGTCGGGGCGGCTCAAGGGCGTCTATCGCCAGGCGTGGACCCGCAACACGCTCAACCGCCGCACCGTCTCCGAAGCAGCGGACGTGCTCGATCGCGCGGGCATCGACCATCTCGATCCCCGCGGCTCGGACGACTCCGACGACGGCATCCCGATCATCGAACCGACGCCGCTCCTCATCGTGCGCTGGGACGATGCCGGGCGGGCGAGAGATGCGCTCGTCGACGCCGGCTGGCGGCTCGGGTCGACACCACAGGGTGGGCTCGGCCATCTCGGCGTGCTCCAACGCTACGAGCAGACGCTCGAGGCTCCCGAGTCCGATGCATCGATCCGGCTGCTCGACCATCTGCTCCCCGGCGAGTCCGGCCGGCTTCGGTCGACCCTGGTCTGGGAGCGGGCCGAGCAGATCAGCGGCCACCGGCACCGCCCGACGGTCGCGGACCGTCGCCGAGCGATCCTGACCGAGCATGCCTCGACCGAATCGTGGCGCTGGGCCCTCGAGCTCGCCAACAACCTGCCGGCCGACGCGGTGCCGGCCCGGATCACGGTCCCCGAACCGCGATTCGCGCTCGGCCGGCTCGCCCACGAACGGCTCGAGGTGTTCGTGGAGGTCACCGGCCGAGGGATCGAGATCGAGACATCACCTGCCGAACCGCCTCCACCGGGGATGTTCGCGTTGCTGCGCGAGGAACGCCGCGCCGCCCGACGACTCGGGCTCGACCGGTCGGTCGTGTGGCGGCATGCGCCCACGTTCGCCGGATACGGCGCCGCGCGGATGCGTCGGCGCGTGGGCCGGCTCGTGCGTCAGGCCTGGTCGCGCTGACGGTGAAGGTGCTCGCGCAGCGCCTTCAGCAGTGCGGGGTTTCCCTCCGCTGACCGGGTCAGACCCATGTTCGAGTTGTGCAGCCGGCGGCGGTACACCACCCGGTCGAGCATGAGCGACGACACCTCGACCGACCGGGCGCGGGCCTGCCAGTCGATGTCGACGCTCTGGGACTGGGGGGCGAACGGACCGATGCGGTCGATCGCCGACCGCCGCATGAGCACGCCGACCGTGCTCCACGACTCGATCACCGTCTGCAGGATCGGGTGCCGTGCTCGGTACTCGTCGTCGGTCTCGTCGTCGTAGAACTGTTCGGCGTGGCCGTACACCGCCTCGAGTGACGGCTCGGCCTCGAGGGTCTGCAGCTGGACTTCGGTCTTGTCCGGGAGCCAGAGATCGTCGCTGTCGAGGAACGTGATCAGGTCGCCGGTCGCGTGCTCGAGGCCGAGGTTGCGAGCCGGGCCGATGCCGGCATTGTCCTGGCGAAGGGCGATCACCCGGTCGCCGTACCGCTCGCCGAGCCACGCCGCGACCGGCTCCGCCGAGCCATCGTCGACCACGATGATCTCGTCGACCGGATGGGTCTGGGCGAACACGCTGTCGATCGCCTCGCCGAGGAGGCGCATCGAGCGGTCGTAGACGGGGATCACCGTGGAGATCCGGGGGGTGTCAGGCATCGGCCGCTCCTTGCGCGAGCTCGGCGAGCAGGGTCTCGATCACGGTCGGAATCGTGTGGATCTCGGGGCCCGAGTGCATGACGTAGCTCGGCACCCGCTTCACCAACGACGCCATCGCCGCGAACGCCGCCGGCCCGCTGTCGGGCAACTGGAACATCGACGTCGGCGCCAGCGCCTTCAACGCGGCGCCGCCCGAGATCGGCTCGACGCGGGTCGGACCCTCCGGCACCACGGTGGGCAACAGGATCGCTCGCAGCGGGGCGGACGTCATCAGCGCCTCGGGCACATGGTCGGCGAGGAACATCAGCTGCTTCTCCTCGCCAATGCGTTCGATGTTGGAGACCCACGGGCGGAGGTGCGGGAAGCGAGCCAGGTCCGTCTCGCCTCGCAACTTGCCCGTGCTGTACATGCTGTGGACCTCGGGGTCGCCCCCGGCCTCGACGATGCAGTAGTCGTCGCTCAAGTACCGGAGCTGGCTCCCGAGACAGGCCAGCGCCGACGTGGACTTGCCCGACCCACCCTTGCCGGTCAGCAGCACGGCACCGTGATCGTTGCCGACGGCCGCCGCATGCACACAGTGCTTGGCGTGGTCGGAGAGCCACCAGTTGAGGACGCTCCGGAACGGGGCTCCGAAGTCCCACAGCGGGAGCGCGGTGTGATCGGCGATCCACACCCACGCTCGGGCGAGGTCGCGGTCGTACATCGCGAGCACGCCATCCCACGGGATCGCGATCGCGCGCGAGCCGTCTGCGGTGAGCTCGGGGATCTCGTGGCGGGTCCCGAGGTTGGCCACGCCCGCCGACCGCATCACGAACTCGAGGAGCGGCGACAGGCCGGCGTCTGCAGCGGCACCGTCGAGGACGTCGACGTGCAGGCCGTCGCCGGCCGCATCGAGGCCGCGCAGGTGGCCGAGCGCCTGGGTGAGCAAGGGACGAGCGGCGGCACCGACGAAGCGGAAGGTCACGGTCGAGCCCGCGATCGCGAAGCGGTCGTCCTCGACCGATGCACCTGTATCGATCGCCCGCTCGATGCTGCGCTCCAACAGATCGATCGCGTCGAGGCGACGGTCCGGGGTGGTCATGTGCGATCCGATCCGACGTAGCGGAGCCACGCCTGCTTCTGTTCGTCGAGGTCGGAGCTGTCGTCGACCCGGTGCCAGTCGATGTCGCCGCCGGCTGCGGCGATCGACGGCCGGCCCATGCGGATCTTCGCTTCGGCCAGCATCGCGGTGGCGAGCGACCGTAGGGTCCAGCGGAGCGTGTCGCGGCCGCACGTGAGGAGGAAGCCCGTCGCCCAGCCGGACGCGGCCTGTTCGTCGGTACGGCGCCTGATCACCCGACGGTTCAGACCCAGCCAGCCCGGCACGCGACAGAGTTCGTCGATCGTCGCCGGCGGCACGGGTGTTCCGAGCAGGCTCACGACCCGATCGAGCACCGTGGCGGTCAATGTCGAGAGTCCGGTCGCCCGAGCCCGGTCGACGACCTCGGTCCAGTCGATCTCGTGGCCGCGCACGGCCGCATCGATGTCACTGAACCAGATCAGCCGCCGCACACCACCCAATCCGGCGTGGGAGCAGAGGTGCAGCAGCGTGTCGACGGCATCCAGGGTCGGAAGCGCCCCACCCATGGCGTCGAAGGTGGCGCGGCGATCGAGCATGGCGTCGACGTCCCACCGGAAGTTCCGGCGGAGACGCTCGAGCGCGACCGGATGCCAGTGGAGGTCGATCGTCATGTGGTAGTCGCCGAGCGGCACCTCACCCACGCCGTAGTCGAGGAAGCCCTGCCAGTTCGCGGTGAGCGACGGGTGGCCGGCCGCTTCGAGCGCCGCCATGGCCTCGCCGAATTGGGTGCGGTGGACCAGGACGTCGAGGTCCGAGAACGTGCGGATCCGATCTCCGTAGAGCGGACGCAACGCCGGGCCCTTGATGATCACCCAGCGCCCATCGGTCACCTCGTCGAGCACGGGCGCGATGGACTGCGCGGTCTGGGCCACCCGCAGGTTGCGAGCGCGGCCGAGACGTTTGAGCTCGGTGAGCCGTCGGCGGACGTCGTCGTCGAGCCACGGCAGCGCCGAGAGCTCCTCGTGCAGGAGGGTGGCGACGCGGTGCTGTTCGGCCAAGGTGACGAGTGCGACGCCGCCGTCGGTGGCCGCGGGAGGCTCGGCGCCCGACGCGGCCTGGCCGCGGCTGTGCTGGAGCAGGCGAAGCAAGGTCTCGCTGGCCTGAGTACTTGCGGTCATGAAGGGTTCGGTCCCGCCCGATCGAAGGTGAGTCGTATGACTCTTCAGCCGTCGGCGGACCCTCCGTACAGTTGAGGGTCCGGGTCGGCGAACGGACCCGAGGAGGAACGATGAGTCTTCGGCTCCGCATCGGGCTCACCCACCAGGATGATCCAGACGATCGACGCACCATCGAGTTCACCCTTCGCGACGCGCCCGTTGCCCACCGGTTCGCCCGCCTCGTGACGACCGCCAACGAGTCGAGCGAGGGCTTCCGGACCTCGTGGTCGATGGGCGCCCAACCGCCCGACATCGCCGCCGGTGTCGACACGCTGAACGGCCACATCGACGCCTTCAACAACGCCAACCTCGGTACGGCGAGGATCGATCGACGGGTGGCCGCAGCGACGGTCGACCGCCAACAGCTCAACGACATCCACGACCAGTTCGAAGGCCATCAGAAGGCTTACCAGTCGGGCCGCTCCGACATGGTGTCGGGGCCTCCCGGCCTGCTCGACACGCTCCATGCGGTGAACCTCTCGGTCCACGCGCTGGAGTCGTCGCTCGATCGCGCCGCCAATCCCGATCACGTCTTCAGCTACTTCACGACGGCGCTCGTGGGCGACGGCATCGTCGCCGAACCGCTGCACGACGCCGACTACGCCGAGTTCACGATGGAGGAGCACTTCGGGATCCTCTACGCGAACTACGCGACGACCGGCAAGAACCTGCAGCACATCTTCTGGACCGACGACTTCGAGCTGCTCGAGACCACCGGCGCCAGCCCCCAACGGGTGTTGTCGTGCGGTGTGCTCGCCCAGTTCAACAGCCAACCCAAGCGGCACGACGACGAGTGGGCCCGGTTCGCCCGCTGGTTCGACGACAACGACATCCGCCGCTTCGGCTACCGCCTCGACGACGAGCGCAACGCGTTCGGGATGATCAAGCTCGGGCAGCTGGTCCCGAGCGCCGACACCCGCCGGCACCACCGTCGGATTCGGCGACGGTGGGACGCCAGGTCGTTCGTCGACGACTTCGCGCCGTACGGGACGGTCGTGTCGATGACGATCGTGCGCTGAGTCAGCTCAAACGCTCGGCCAGGTAGCTCTCGAGCTGATCGAGCGCGACCCGATCCTGCTCCCGGGAGTCGCGCTCACGGACCGTCACCGCTCGATCCTCAAGCGTGTCGAAGTCGACGGTGACGCAGTAGGGCGTACCGACCTCGTCCTGGCGGGCGTACCGCTTGCCGATCGACTGCGTCTCGTCGTAGTCGGTCATCCAGCGGCCCTTGATCGAGTCGAAGACCTCCATCGCCGTCGGCGTGAGGGTGTCCTTCTTCGACAGGGGCAGCACGGCGACCTTGTACGGAGCGAGCCGGTGGTCGAGCCGAAGCACGGTTCGGGTGTCGTCGTTGACGACCTCTTCGTCGTAGGCGTCCATCAGGAACGCCATCGCGGTGCGGGTGGCACCGGCGGCCGGCTCGATCACATGCGGCACGTAGCGCTCGTTGTTGGCCTGGTCGAAGAAGTCGAGCTTCTCGCCGGAGGCGTTGGCGTGCTGGGTGAGGTCGAAGTCGCCGCGGTTGGTCTTCGAGAGCGCGGTCATCAAGTCGAAGTCCT
>CAZEML010000184.1:0-8961 GCA_964513285.1 uncultured Candidatus Nemicrothrix sp. | reverse complement strand
ACCTCGATCGTCTTGCCGTTGCGGTACTTCAGGACGTCGCCCGGGCGAGTCGCGTCGCCGCCGAGCATGTTGTCGGTCATCGGGACGAAGGCTCGGACCCGACAGGCGACATCGAGGTCCTTGAGGACCGACATCGCGCCGATGACCGCAGCGGCGCCGCCCATGTCGCACTTCATCGTCATCATGCCGGCGCCGGTCTTGATCGACAGGCCGCCAGCGTCGAACGTGATGCCCTTGCCGACGAACGCGATCGTCCCCTTCGGCTTGGACTTGGGCGTGTAGGTCAACTCGACGAGGCGCGGCGGGTTGTCCGAGCCGCGGTTGACGCCGAGCAGGCCGCCGAGCTTGCCCTTCTTGATGGCCGCCTCGTCCCAGACCTTGGCGGTCAGACCCTGCTCCTTGGCCATCGCCACCGTGCGGCGAGCGAAGACCGCCGGCGTGAGCGTGCCGCCGGGTTCGTTGACGAAGTCGCGGGCGAGCATCTGACCGCGGGCGAGTGACGCACCTCGGTCGAGGGCGGCCTGGTTCTTGGCGCCGCTCCCGCCAGCGACGTCGACGGTCTTCAGCTTGGTCGGCTTCGCGTCGGACTTGTACGTCGTGAACGTGTAGGTCGCGCCGACGATCCCCTCGACGAGCGCCTGACGGGCAGCAGCACCGTCGACGTCGCTCGCCGCGAGCTCGACGCCGATCCGGCCGTGACGAGCGAACCCGCGCCCGACCGATGCGCCGGCGGTTCGGATCGCCTTGGTGTCGACGTCCGCGGCCGCACCGATGCCGACCAGCGCCTCGGATCGCTTGTCTTCGTGGACGACGAACCGCTCCCCTGCCTTGCCGGTGAACCCGGCCTGCTCGAGCTGAGCGGCGGTGACCCCGGAAATCCCGGCCTCGACGTCGTCGGTGGTGACGATGCGGATGCGGGCCTTGGCGGCCTTGGGCACGGAACGGACAGCGGTGAAGGTGATGGCCATGCCGGGATCGTAGCCACCCGGTGGTGGCAGGCCGGGTACGGGCCCCGGCCCACCACGATGGGGGTTCGGATCAGGCGGCGGGCGGGCAGAACACGCCGAAGTGGTTGCCGTCGGGATCCTCGACATTGGCGAAGACCAGGCCGCCGGTTCCGGGTGCCTCGACCGGGCCGACCAGAACGCGCCCGCCCCGCTGCTTCACGTCCTCGCACGTCGCCGCCACGTCGGGGACGACGATCGAGAAGATCGAGTAGCGCTCGGGCAGGCCGCCTTCCGCGGTGGTGAGGCCGCCGGCGATCCCGTCGCCGGCGTCGACCATGCGGTAGCCGCCGCCGGCCGGGGGTGGCCCGTCGGCGAAGTCCCAGCCGAAGAGGTCGCCGTAGAACGACTCGGCCTTGCCGATGTCGGAGACGGCGATCTCGAACCAGCCGATCGGGTTCTTGGGGGTGGTCATCAGGATTCCTCCGTGGTTCAGGTGATGACCGCACCGTGACGGACTCCGGCGACACCCCCCTGTCGGGATTGGTGAAGAACGTCGAAGAAATCTCAGCCGAGCGGTGCGGGGCGCTCGATCAGCCACGGCATGAACTCGAGGAAGCGCTCCGGGTCGCGATCCGGCGCGATCTCGTCGGTCAGCACCGCGCCGCAGATCCGGTCGAGCCGGAACCGCCGTGGCGCCTCCCGGAGACGGCACCAGCCGACCAGGTACCAGTCGGCGTCGAGCGACATCACGCCGACCGGTTCGATCGCGCGTCCGGTCGGCTCGCCATAGCGATCGATGTAGTCGACCTCGATGACCCGACGTTCGGTGATCGCCTGCTGCACCGCCAACGGCACCTCCCCCGGCACGGCTCGGTGCGGCCGCCGGTAGCGCCGCACCCGCTCGGCCATCTCCTTGGCTTCGACCCGGGCATCGTCGCCCATCGCGGCCAGCACCTTGTGGCGGGCCTGACGGCCGGCGGCGGCGAACGGACCCGCCTCGTCGGCGAGCGCGAGTGCGATGGCCAGTGCCTCGGCGGGGGTGAAGTTGATCGGCGGCAGCGTGCCCTGCGGGTCGATGAAGTAGCCGCCGCGGCGGCCCGCCGCGCCACGGATCGGCACCCCGGCCTCTTGCAGGGCGAGGATGTCGCGCTCGATCGTGCGGGTGGACACCTCGAATCGATCGGCCATCTCCTTGGCGGTCCGGGACCGCGGCGAGCCGGCCCGGAGTTCTTCGACGAGCGCGTACAGCCGATCGGTTCGATTCATCCCCTCAGTGTGCTGAAGGGGTGTGACAGCGTCAGACGACCCGGTCGGTGTCGTCCTGTCCGTGATCGCCAAAGTCCGGCCGCCAGCCGTTGTCTTGCATCTGCTTGAGGCGGTGGGCGTTGAACCCGGACGCATCGCCAGTGGCGCCTTTCTGGGTCGACATCCCGCTCATGTCTCGGTAGAAGTGCGTCGCGCCCCACAGCTTCTTCGCTTCACCCCGACTCCTGAATGTGTCGGTGACGACGAACCAGACCGTGCGGAAGAACGTACGAACCCGATCCATCACGCGTCGGGGTTCAGCGTGTCGTTGGTGTGTTCTCGGATCTTCGATGCGTCGGCACCGCCCAGACCTCGGCCGTAGATGTCGGTGGCGTCGCGATAGAACTCGCGTCGCCCCGGCACCTCGACCGAACCCTTGCGGCTCCTGAACGTGTCGGTGATCACGAACCTGATCGTGCGGAGGAAGCGACGCATCA
Source organism: uncultured Candidatus Nemicrothrix sp. (assembly GCA_964513285.1). GTDB lineage: Bacteria > Actinomycetota > Acidimicrobiia > Acidimicrobiales > Aldehydirespiratoraceae > UBA11606. The sequence goes on along the minus strand of CAZEML010000184.1, from coordinate 6,272 downwards.
GGAGGCATCGTCCTTGAAGGAGTTGGTGTAGTGCTCGGCCCCGTCGGTGGCGATCATCGAGGGGTTGGTACGGCCCGCCGCGCCCATCGAGCCGGCACGCGTGGCGTGCGAGGCGTCCTTCAACGTGCGAGCGAGCGAGTCGTCGACGGGCAGCTTCTTGCGACCCCGCGACTGCCACGCGTCCTTGATCGCAAACCGGAGGTCCTTCAGGAAGGTTCGCATCAGGAGGCGCGCTCGTCGAAGGACTTCACATAGTTCTGGGCACCCTCGGCCATGATCTCGGCGGCCTTGTTGGACGGAGCGCTGCTGTTGCCACCGCCCCGGGTCACGTGGGACGACTCCTTGAGCGTCCGGGCGAGGGTGTGATCGACGGGCAGCTTGCGTCGACCTCGGGACTTCCACCCGTCGACGATGGCGAAACGGACTTCTTTGAGGAACTGACGCATGGGAATCAGTGTGACCGATGCAACCGAAAGGGACCCGAAAGCGGCCTGATCGGCCCGATACCGTCGAACGGTGACCGCTGTGACCTCGACCTCGACCTCCGGGCGGAAGCGTTCGATGTCACAGCGAGAACTCCTCGTCTTCGCCTCGGCCGGGATGGCGCTCATGGCGCTCGGCATCGACACGATGCTGCCGGCATTCGACGACATGCGGGCGACATTCGGCCTGGCCGAGGACGCACCCGAGATCGGCAACACGATCACCTTCTATCTGTTCGGCACCGCGGTCGCCCAGCTGGTTTGGGGCCCGCTGTCGGATCGCTTCGGGCGCCGCCCGGTGCTCTACGCCGGCCTCGGCGTCTATCTGGTCGGCGCGATCGTGTCCGCGCTGGCACCGACCCTCGGTCTGCTGCTCGCCGGACGTTTCCTGTGGGGATTCGGGGCGGGCGGCCCTCGGGTGATCGTCACCGCGATCATCCGCGACACGAGCGTCGGCGACGCCATGGCGCAGGCGATGTCGAGGGTGATGGCGGTCTTCGTGCTGGTGCCGATCGTCGCGCCCGCAGCTGGCGCAGGCATCACCGCGGTCGCGCCGTGGCAGTCGATCTTCTGGGGTTGCGCAGTCGCAGCGATCCTCTACGGGTTCTGGGCGATCCGGTTGCCCGAAACGCTCCGCGACGAGAACCGCCGCTCGCTCGAGCCCCGCGAACTGGCCGATGCGGCGCAGCGGGTGGTTCGGACGACGATCACCTTCCGCTCGATGCTCGCCGCGGTGACGATCCAGGGCGCGATGACGCTCTACCTGACGACGTCGGAACGCATCGTCGGTGAGATCTACGACCGCGACGCATGGTTCCCCTTCGTGTTCGGTGCGATCGCGGTCGGCCTCGCGCTGGCGGCGGCGTTGAACGGCCATCTGGTCGGTCGATTCGGTCTCACCGCCACGTTGCGGGCGCAGGCGGTCCTCGCGGCCGTGATCGTCGTCGCGATGACGGCGATCACCGCGCTGGGCGACCCGCCGAACTTCTACGTCTTCCACGTGCTGCTCGGGCTCACCATCGCGACCTTCATGGGGTTGATGCCGAACCTCAACGCGGCGGGCATGGTTCCCATGGGCGACATGGCCGGAACCGCCTCGGCGGTCACGAGTGCGGCGCGGATCGGGGTCGGCTCGCTCATGGCGACCGTCGCGACCGCGGTGATGGGCACGTCGCTGCTGGGCTTCTCGGTGGCGGTCGCGGTCTTCGTGGCGATCACCGCGGCCTACACGTTGGCCACGCCCGCTACCAGCTCAGCCGAGTGACGCGTACCAGCGCTGCAGCACACCGAAGGCGAGCTTCTGTTCGCCTTCCTCGCTGACGAGCCCCTTGCGGTTGTAGCCGTCCTGGATGCCGGGGAGCACGCGCATCGGAGTGCGGAAGTCCTTCAGGATCCACGGGCTCAGACCGGCGCAGTCGTCGTTGGCGGCGATCATCTCGATCTGGGCTTCGTACACGGCCGCCTGGAACTCTTCGGTCCAGATCTCGCCCGCGTCGCCGTGGTTGCCGTACTTCGCACCGGCTCCGAGTTCGCTGAAGATGATCGGCTTGCCCCACTCCGACGACCACTGCTTGCTCGGGATGTCGTCCCGCTCGCCGTAGTACCAGCCGTAGTACTGGTTGACGCCGATCACGTCGATCAGGTCGCCGAGCGGGTCCTCGATGTGGGTCTCGATGCCCTGGGCCGGGAGGGTGAACAAGGCGCAGGTGACCAGTCGGGTCGAGTCGAGCTCTCGCACCCGCTCGATCAGGCGGCCGATGAACGCCGTGCGTTCGTCGCCGGGGAACGTCTCGTTGGCGACCGACCACAGGATCACCGACGGTCGGCACCGGTCCCGCAACACCAACTCGTCGGTCTGCTGCAGAGTGTTCGTGAGCGTGTCGTCGTTGGTCCAGTCGATGCCCCAGTAGACCGGCAGCTCCACCCAGGCGAGGACGCCGCGACGGTCGGCCTCCATCACCATCGCCTCGTCGTGTTGGTAGTGGGCGAGCCGCACGAAGTTGGCTCCGAGCTCCTCGACCCAGTCGAACAGGGTCGCCGCGTCCTGCGGCCCCGAGGCCCGCTTGCCGCCCGTCGGACCCTCCGCGTGCAGCGAGATGCCCTTCAAGAAGACGACTTCGCCGTTGACGACGATGTCGTTGCCACGGGTCTCGACCGTCCGGAAGCCGACCTGGTCGACGACGCGGTCCTCCCCCGCCGTGAACACGACCTCATAGAGCCGTGGGCGGCCGGGATGCCACCGTTCGAGTTCGGGGACGTCGGCCGCCGCGATCGTGAACCGCTCACCGACGGGGACGTCGAGTTCGAGGCCGAGTTCGGCGATCTCGATCGAGGCCGTCGTCGGCCCGTTCCCATCGACGTTGACCTCGCCGGTGAGCGAGCCGTCGGCCGCCATGGTGATCCAGGCGCTGGAGATGAACTCATCGGGGGTACGGACCAGATCGACGCTGCGGTGAAGGCCGCCGAAGTTGAACCAGTCGGTACGGATCGCCGGGACCCGTTCGGGCGTCCGAAGACAGTCGACGAGCACGACGAGCGAGTGCTCCCCCGGCCCCACCCGACCGGTGACCTCCACTGCGAACGGCCCGTAACCGCCTTCGTGGGTGGCCAACTCCTCGCCGTCGAGCCAGATCTTGCACGAGTGGTTGACCGCACCGAAGTGGACGAACGTCCGACCCGACTCCTCGTCGTCGATCGTGAACTTCCGGCGGTACCAGAGCGAGGCCTCGTAGTAGTGGAGTTCGGGAGCCTGGGTGTTCCAGTCGCCGGGGACCTGCAACTCCATCGAGGTGTCGAAGTCGTACTCGATCCGCTCGGCGGGATGCCGGGGCTTGCGGTCACGGAACCAGCCGTCCTTGGCCGGGCCGAGGATGCTGAATCCGCCGACGTCGTAGGGGTCGGGGATGGCTCGCCACGTGCCGTCGAGCGATGTCGTCGTCCTGGCGGCGCGGCGGCTCAGCAGGTGGCTCAGCGAGGTGGTTCCAGCGGTCGGCATGGCGGCGAAGGTAGCGCTGGAGGCGCACCCGCGCCGCACTCGTTCAGCCGTTGGGCCGTGGCAGCTCCTGTTCGAGGGTGAGCGTCGGCTCGAAGAGATCGCCGAACTCGTCGATGCGTTCGAGCACCTCCGCGGTCTCGAACGAGAGGGGTTCCCCGTCGGCGCCGTCCGCGACCTCGTCCCACGTGATCGGGGTCGACACGGTCGGGCGGTCCTTGGCCCGCATCGAGTACGGAGCGATCGTGGTCTTGTGACGGGAGTTCTGGCTCCAGTCGATGAAGATCTTCCCGCTGCGCGCCGCCTTGGCCATCGTCGAGGTCACTCGGTCGGAGGCCCGCTGCTCGAGCAGCTGGGCGACCGCGAGTGCGAAGTCGCTGCAGTGGTCGTGTTCGTGCGGGGTGTTGAGGGGGATGTAGAGCTGCATGCCCTTGCTCCCCGACGTCTTGGCGAACCCTTCGAGTCCGACCGTCTCCAGGACCTCCTGGATCTCGAGCGCCACCTGGCAGCACTCGATGATCGTCGCCGGTCGGCCGGGATCGAGATCGAACACGAGCATCGTCGGTTCGTCGATCGCGCCGCAACGGGCCATCGGCGAATGGATCTCGAGGGCGGCGAGATTCGCCGTCCAGGCCAGCGCCGGCACCGAGTCGAGCTTGCAGTACTCGATCCCGCCGCGCCGGTCGCCGGGGCCGAGGCAGGTCCCGACCCAGCCCGGTCGATGGGACGGGCATCGCTTCTCGAAGAACGAGTCCTCGTTCACGCCGTTCGGCCATCGACGTTGCGTGATCCCGCGGTCGGCGATGTGGGGCAGCATCGTCGGCGCGACCCGCACGTAGTAGTCGATCACCTGCGCCTTGGTGAACCCGACCATCGGGTAGAGGATCTTGTCGAGGTTCGAGACCGACAAGCGTTTGCCGTCGATCTCGACATGGACCCGTTCGGCTTCGGGCACGCTCGCGTCGAACCTCGCCTCAGGCGGACTTGCGGGCCCGCTTGGCCGCGGCCTTCTTCGCCGCCTTCTTCTTGGCGGCCTTCTTCGCCGCCTTCTTCGCGGTCTTGGCCTTGGTGGTGCTCGCGCCCGTCGCCGGGTGACGCTTGCGGGCCTTCTTGGCCTCGGCGACCGACGCTTCGAGCGCGGCCATGAGGTCGATGACCTTGTCCGAGGAGGGCTGCGCGGCCGGGACGAGGTCGTCGCCGGTCTCGCCGGCTGCCTTGCGATCGATCAGGTCGAGCACCGCTTCGCGGTAGGTGTCCTTGTGCTTGCTCGGTTCGAACTCGGCGTCGAGGGTCGAGATGAGCTGCTCGGCCATCGCCTGCTCTTTGGGGTCGATCTCGATGTCGTCGAGCAGGTCGAAGCCGTAGATGTCGGCCGGGTCGACGACCTCGTCGGCGTACACCATCGTCGACATCAGCAGCCGGCCGTCCTTGGGCCTCACCGCCGCGAGGTACTGCTTGGTGCGCATGACGAAGCGGCAGATGCCGACCTTGCCGGCCTCCTCCATCGCGTTGGCGAGCAGCTTGTAGGGCTTGGCCGTCTGCTCGTCGGGCACCAGGTAGTAGGCGTTGTCGTAGAAGATCGGATCGATGTCGGCGAGGTCGACGAACTCGGCGATGTCGATCGTGCGGACCGCCTCGGGGGCGAGGGCGGCCATCTCGTCCTCGGTGACGGTGACGAAGTCACCCGACGGCAGCTCGTAGCCCTTCACGATGCGCTCGTAGGGCACCTCTTCGCCGTCGGCCGCGGAGACGCGCTTCTGCTTCACCCGGGCGCCGGTCTCGGAGTCGATCTGGTTGAACCGGACCGTCTTGCGCGAGACCGCGGTGAAGAGCTTCACCGGGATGTTGACCAGACCAAAGCTGATCGAGCCGCTCCAGATCGCGCGTGGCATCTCTCCAGACTAGCTCGCCTGTGGAAAACCCTCAGCTGGAGGTCAAGGCGAGAGCAGGACGCGAGCGACGATGTCTTGACCGAAGCCAGTCAGGATCGCCAGGTACATCAGCCCGGTCGCGGCCATGACGGCGGAGTACTGCCGTTCCTTGAGCGCGAGGCGACACACGACGATCAGCGCGCCGGTGCCGATCACCGACGCGACCCAGAACCAGCCGAGCAGGCCGTTGTAGGCGTCGTCGATGTCGCCGTTGAGGACCGAGGCCATGCCGGTGGGAATGAGGAACACGAGCGTCTCGGGCACCCAGAGGATCCCGGCCCACTTGACCTGTTCGAGGATCGGCGCTCGAGCGAGACCGGGCTGGACGAGATACCAGTGGCCGAGGAGCATCGCGTCGGACAGCACCCCGAGGAACAGCGCCGAGGTGACGCCGCGCAGGATCGACAACAGTTCGACGCCCTCGGCCGAGCCGGCCTCCCACGAGGCGACGACGACGGCGATCATGCCCACGACCGCCGTGATGAGATCGAGCACCGGCGGGAACTCCGCCGCGCTCTTGTCGAACCGTTGTTCTTCGCGGTCGATGCCGGTCATGTCGGCGACCCGCTGACTCCGGCGCTCGACGACCTCGCGCTGCCCCGCGACGCCCGCCGACTTGCGGCTGACCGAGACGACGAGCGCGGCGGTGCCCACGATCATGAACGCGATCGTGCCGATCTCGCGCTCCCAGGTGGGCGAGGTGATGAAGGCCGCGGCGAGCGAACCGCCCGCGAGGGCGAGGAAGGTCAGCCGTTGGAGCCAGCCGTAGCCGAGCCCGACCTCGCGGCGCCGGGTCGTGACCCACAAGAAGAGCCAGCCGCCCGCGGCCCACTGGAGGAGGACGGTTGCGCCGTCGAGCTCGATCAC